>JAMOVT010000034.1 GCA_027061855.1 Flavobacteriales bacterium | reverse complement strand
AATGAGCTGTCTGCTTCTTTGCGGTATATTCCCAGGCTGACTTTTGTTCCCGGTTTTCCTTTTATTTTCCCGGTCACATCGGTAATATAGATGTTTTTCCCTGAAACCGTATCATTCTCTACGGTAATGATCCGGTCCATCGATTGCAAACCGGCGCGTGCAGCCGGGCTGTTTTCCAACGGACGAATAATCGTAAAACTGTCTTTGTATTTCTGAAAAACAACTCCGATTCCCGTAAATTCCCCTTCGAGTTCTTCATCGGCCTCAGCTACTTCTTTTTTGGGAATATATACCGAATGAGGATCCAGGTTTTTTAGTACATCCTGAATTACTACATCCACGATACTGTCCGTGCTAATGGTATCAACATATTCTTCTTCGATATGCCGCATTAAATTTTCCAATTTATCTTTTTTGGTTATGCTGAAAGGAACATTTTGTTGCCTGTGAAAAGTCAATAAATGCCCGATTACCATTCCGGCAATGATGGCAATTCCCAAAAAAATTAAATATAATGCTTTGTTGTTTTTATTCATCTAAATTTTCTATTTGTTCAATATTTACTCCTGCTTTTTTTAAAAATTCCAAGCCCGTGGTATCACTGTATTTTTGATGATAGACGACGCGCTTGATTCCCGCTTGAAAGATTAATTTGCTACATTCTTTACAAGGCGACAAGGTTACATAAAGTGTAGCCCCTTTGCTGTTTTGGGTAGATCCCGCTACTTTTGAGATAGCATTGGCTTCGGCATGCAAAACATGCCATTTGGTTTCATTATTTTCGTCCTCACATACATTTTCAAAACCACTGGGAGTACCATTGTAACCGTCAGAAATAATCATATTATCCTTAACGATTAATGCGCCTACTTTTTTGCGTTTGCAATAGGATAAATTTCCCCAAACCTTAGCCATTTTTAAATAAGTGAAATCGTATAATTTTTGTCTTTCTTTGGAAGGCATTTTATCAAAATGTTTAATAAACAAAATTACAATAAAAACTGATATCTGTTTCTATAAGTGTCAATTAAATCTTACTTATCATGATTTTGAAGTTTTGTCTTCGAGTTTCGGCACTATGTTTGTTTTATTTAAGCATATTGTTAAAAAATTATTTTGCTATCTTTATAAAATCTATTTTAAATCAATTTTATGAAAAAAATTGTTTTTGTTTTATTCGTCCTTCTTTTTGCGTGCTCTTCACATAAAAATGAAGTAAAAGAAAACGCATCAAAATCTACTTCTATGAAATCCGTTTCTTATGATTCCTATGCCGACCTATGGGGAAAAGTCAAAGATTTTGAAAAAAAATCCTTGACAAAAACCGCTCTTACATTTGTAAAAGATGAAATATATCCCAAAGCAAAAAAGGAAAATAATGCTCCCCAAATTGTAAAATCCCTTTTATATATTGCCAAATACTCTCAAAGGGTAGAAGAAGAAGCTCTTTTGCAAACCGTATCCTTGTTTAAAAAGGAAATTAATGAAAGTGATCCTCCGCTACGTAATATTCTGCAAAATTATCTCGCTCAAATATATTGGAAATATTATTTACAAAACCGCCATCGTTTTGCGACCAATTTGGCCCCGGAAGCCTTTGATCCCGAAACCGATTTCCGTACCTGGGATATAGCCTCTTTGTTTCGAGAAATTAATCGCCTTTTTGATGAATCTTTGAAAGAAGAAGACTTATTAAGGACTCTGCCCTTGAATAGCTTTAAAGACATTATCGAAATGAAAGGGCCGGTGGAAAAATATTATCCCAGTTTGTATGATTTGCTTTTAAAGGAAGCCTTGAAATTTTATCAATCCGAAGAAAATACATTGCCTCAACCTGCTTATAAATTTCAAATTAACAAACCTGTATATCTTTCTGATGTACAGGTATTTGCAGATTTAAAAATAGAGTCGAAAGATAGTCTTTCTTTTCAAATGAAAGCCTTGAAACTATACCAAAAATGGATAAAAAGTCATTTATTCGACCGCTCAAAAGATGCTCTGGCAACTGCCGATTTGCAACGAATTGTATATGTGTATAATCATGCTGTTTTTAATAATAAAGATAGCTTGTACTTGCAGGTTTTGCATAATTTTGTCGATCGATACCGTTCTTCGGATGTAAGTGCCAAGGCTTACCATAAATTAGCTCAATACTATCTTCATTTAGGGGGTAAATATATTCCCGGAAAAAATGAAAAACACCGTTATGCCCTAGTAAAAGCTTTGGAATATTGTCAAAAAGCGATAGAGAAATATCCCAAAAGTGAAGGAGCTTCTTACTGTTATACTTTGAAAAACAATATATTGAGTGAAAAAGTGGAAGTAAAATTGGAAAGTCTTTTTCCGGAAGAAAAACCCCAGCTTTTACATATAAATTTTAAAAATGCACGTAAAATTAAATTATCCGTTTACAAAATCGATTATTTAAAATACTGGGATTTTATCCAAACTCATTGGAAAAAAGAAGAAGTAAAGGATTTTCTTCAAAAAAATGAACTGGTTTATACTTATACCGAATCATTGCCGGACACAAAGGATTATCAACAACATAGTGTTGAGAAAGTGCTGAAACCACTCAAAAACGGCCAGTATGTTTTATTAATTGAAAATGCCGGCAGGAAACCGGCTGTCTTCGGTTATGTTTATATGCAAGCGGCCAATGTTGCTTTGCAGAAACTTCATACAAAAAAGAATTACCGTTTTGCTGTTGTTGATCGAGAAAAAGGAATGCGTATAAGTGATTATAAAGTAGAGATTTTACAACGAAGTATGCATAATTCCTATGTTCCTTTTTTACAGGTAAAAAAAGAAAAATCAGGAAATTTTGTGATTGAACCACCAAAAAAATATATGCCCGTTAAAATTAAAGTAACATATGATGATGGAAAAGTAGCTTGGTTTACAGATAATATCAATACTTCTCGTTTTTATTCCGATCCGGATTATGCACAGCCTAAGGTTTTTCTATTTACCGATCGCGGTATTTACCGTCCGGGACAAATAGTATATTTCAAAGCTCTTGCTCTAAAAGAAAAAAAGAACCGTTCCGATTTACTCCCCGGAGAATTACTTACTGTTATTTTAAAGGATGCCAATTATAAAGAAGTTTCCCAACAACAAATTCGTACCAATGATTTTGGGACGGCAGCCGGAAATTTTGTCTTGCCGGAGGGAACTTTAACAGGTAATTTTACCCTTGAAGTGCGAGGAAAAAATATTTACGGAAGAAAAAGTTTTAAGGTGGAAAATTATAAAAGACCCAAATTCGAAGTAAAATTTCTCCCCGTAAAAAAAGCTTATAAGGTAAATGAAGAAATTATAGTAAAAGGAGAGGCAATTACTTATTCCGGCGCCTACCTGTCAGATGCCGATGTAACCTACCGGGTAAAAAGAATTGTCGAACTTCCCCGCTGGTGGTATTGGTACAGGCCGTTTTATAGGGGTACTCCTCAAGAAATTGCTCATGGTAAGACTAAAATTAAGGATGACGGAAGTTTTGAGATTCTTTTTAAAGCCATTCCAGATGAAAGTCTTTCGCCGGAAGATCATCCGGTTTTTATCTATGAGGTAACCGCCGAAGTAACGGATATCAATGGTGAAACTCATACGGCTGTTTCCCGGGTAAAGGCGGGATATCATTCATTAATGGCAAAAATCAAGATGCCTGATGTGATTATTAAAGAAAATAAAGGAGATAGTATTGCTTTTGAAGTGACTAATCTTAACGGAGTAAAAATACCGGCAAAAGCGCTTATTCAAATTTATAAATTACAAGCTCCTTCCAGAGTGTTAAGGGAGCGTCCTTGGCAGTCTCCGGATATTCAAGAAATGAGCAAAGAGGACTTTGTTCATAATTTCCCTCATATTCCTTATGATGATAAAGAGGGAAATTATTTGTATTGGCCAAAGGCTAAAAAATATTTTGAGAAAGAAGTAAATACACAAAATCAAGAAAAAGTAGCTTTAATTCCCTCTTCAAATATGCCTCAAGGAAAATATATCGCCCTTATTAAAACCAAGGATGCCGATGGAAAGGAAATAATAGATAAAACTTTTTTTGATATAATAAGTTTTAAGGAAACTTCGGTTCCGGATCATTCGTTTTTTATGGTACACACGGATAAAAAGGAATATACTCCCGATGAAAATGTTTTATGTAAAATAGCTTCTGCGGTGCCCGGCTCTTATGTGAGATTACTTCTTGAAAAAGAGAAAAATATTGTTTTTGATAAATGGGTAAAAATGGGCGGAACTTCAAAAACCATAAAAGTTCCTGTTGTCGAAAAAGATAGAGGCGGATTTGTTATACATTATATATTTTATGCTTACAATACTTGGCGTAAAGGACAATTAAATATAAAGGTTCCTTATCCTTCCAAAGAATTAAAAGTGGAAACCTTATCTTTCAGAGATAAATTAGTGCCCGGTCAAAAAGAAACTTGGTCGTTTAAAATTAAAGGTCCGAAAGGAGAAAAAGTGAGTGCGGAAATACTGGCTTCCATGTATGATGCTTCTTTGGATGCCTTTGTGATGCATAAATGGCATTTCAATCCCATACGGTATGTATATTATACACCGTCTTATTCCTTATCGCTGAGCGGAAGTTTTGATAAAAATTCTATTTTTCTGCAATACTATCCTCATGAAAACAAGCCCGAGATAGTAATTGTCCGTCCCCCCCAATTGAAATGGTTCGGTTTTCGTTTGGGAAGAGCTTTTAGGGGTTATTTAAGAGGAAATAGGGGAATTGCTTTTTCTGTGAAAGAGAAAGAGGTGGAAAGCGCTATGCCTGCAAAAGCAATGGCTTCGGATGAAATGGAGGAAGTAGAAACAGAAGAGGCCGGAATAGCTGTTTTTAGAAAAATTCCGGAAATATCCAAGGAGAAAAAAACCGAAATTGGAATTGGAATAAGGAAGAACCTTCAAGAAACCGCTTTCTTTTATCCTCAAATAAAGACCGATAAAAACGGAAAATTTCAATTTTCTTTTACGGTTCCCGATGCATTGACCAAATGGAAATTGCAACTTCTGGCACATGATAAAAAATTGAACTATGCTTATAAAGAGTATTTTGTTCAAACCCAAAAGGATTTGATGATTTTTCCTAATATGCCCCGTTTTGTAAGAGAAGGGGATAAGCTGAGAGCCTCTGTTAAAATCACTAATTTGACCGGCAAAAAAATCAAAGGGAAAATTAAAATAATTCTGAATGATGCTTTGTCAATGAAAAACTTGACTGATGAATGGGTAGATGGAAAAAAAGAACTGGATTTTGAAGTGACCCCCAAAGGGAATTCAATGGTTTCATGGCTTTTAAATATTAAAGATGACGCAGAAGCTCTTCAATATACCTTTATAGCCACCGCCGGAAATCAGTCGGATGGAGAACAAAACATATTGCCTGTGTTATCTAACAGGATGCTGGTGACTGAAACCTTGCCGATGTGGGTGCGAGCAGGTGAAAAGAAGACTTTTGAATTGACAAAACTTAAGAAGAGTCATTCCAAAAGCCTAAAAAATCACTTGCTAGCCTTGGAAGTAACCTCCAATCCGGCTTGGTATGCTATCCAATCGTTGCCCTATTTAATGGAGTCCAAATACCCCAATTCCGAACAGATTTTTTCAAGGTTTTATGCCAATAGTTTGGCCGAGCATATTATAAAAAAATATCCTCAAATACGTCGTGTCTTCGAGCAGTGGAAAAATACAGATGCCATGCTTTCGGCTTTGGAAAAAAATCCCGAATTGAAATCGGTGGTTCTGGAAGCAACTCCATGGGTACGTGATGCGGAAACCGAAGCGGAACAGAAAAAAAGAATAGCTCTTTTATTTGATTATAATAAAATGGCTTATGAACTATCTCATTCTCTTCAAAAATTGGAGCAAATGCAGTTGCCGTCAGGAGGTTTTGTCTGGTATAAAGGAGCGCCAAAAGCAGATCCATATATTACCCAGTATATTGTAAATGGAATGGGACATTTGAAACATTTGGGAGTAAATATTTCCATGGCGGAGAATATGATAAAAAAAGCCGTCCATTTTACAGATAAAGAAACTCAAAAGTCTTATGAAGAGTTGCTGAAACAAGCCCAATTGAGTAAAAACAAAGAAAAATACCTTAAAGAATATATTCCTTCTTCAAAAATTATTTATTATTTATATGGAAGAAGTTTTTATCCGGAGATTCCAAAAACCAAAGAAGTGGAAAAAATTCATGATTATTACCTGAACCAAGCTCAAAAGTTTTGGACTTCTTATGATTACTATTCCCAAGGACTTCTGGCTCTTGCTTCTTATAGAAATGGGGATAAAGATTTGGCCAAAGAGATCGTCATTGCTTTGGATGAAAATAGTGTGGATAGCCCCGAACTGGGTAAATATTGGAAGTCGCCTAAAAATACTTGGCGAGGTTTCCATTCCGGTATCGAACAACAGGCTTTATTTATAGAAGCTTTCCAAGAAATAGGCATGGAAACGTCCAAAATCGACGAAATGCGTATTTGGTTATTAAAACATAAACAAACAAATGCCTGGAAAAACTCGAAACAAACTGCTGAAGCTATATATGCACTGCTTAATTCCGGCACTAATTGGTTACCTATAAAAAATAATGTAAAAATTGTAATAGGAAACAAAAACTTAGATCCCGCAAAGATGCCGGATGTGAAAGTGGAAGCGGGCACAGGCTATTTCAAAAAAACTTGGCGACAAAATGAAATTAAACCGGAGATGGCCCGGGTGACCATGATAAATACCGGAAAAGGAATAGTATGGGGCGCTTTATATTGGCAATATTTCGAGGATTTAAATAAAATTGATAAAGCTAAAACCAATTTGGCGATAGAAAAAAAATTATATATAAGAAAATTTACCGATAGAGGAGAAGAGCTGGAAGAAATCTCAAAGGATCATCCTGTTCAAATCGGTGACCTGGTTAGAGTACGAATTATAATTAAGGTAGACAGAGATATGGAATATGTCGACTTGAAAGATATGAGAGCCGCCGGATTAGAGCCTGTCAATGTATTGTCCGGTTATAAATGGAAAAACGGATTGGGATATTATGAGTCAATCACAGATGTCTCTACTCATTTTTTTATAAATAAATTGCCAAAAGGAATCTATGTTTTTGAATATGATTTACGTGCCAATAATTCCGGTATATTTTCGGCAGGAATTGCCAGTATTCAATCCATGTATGCGCCGGAATTTAGTTCCCATAGCCAAGGTTTAATGCTTGAAATCAAAGATTAAATATGCTTGTAGTTATATAACAGCTTGAAAATCAATTAAATAAAAAATTAATAAAAATTTAACGCAAAAATGAATTTTCTTATAATTTTTTCCTTACTTTTGCCGCTCAAATTATCAAATATGAAATTAAACCTGGATTTGAATGAGATTCTTACAGCAACGATGGTTCTATTTGCTGTCATTGATATACTTGGAAGCATTCCGATTATTATCGATTTGCGGAACAAGGTAGGACATATTCAATCGGAAAAAGCCAGTATTATTTCCGCCATAATTATGATTGCCTTTTTATTTGTAGGAGAAGGGATTTTGCGTTTGGTGGGAATTGATGTGGGTTCTTTTGCTGTAGCCGGTTCATTCATTTTATTTTTCTTGGCTATAGAAATGATATTAGGGATCAAACTATTTGTGGATGATGAACCCGAGAGTGCTTCGGTTGTTCCTTTGGCTTTTCCTTTGATTGCGGGAGCCGGGAGTTTGACTTCCATTCTTTCATTGAGAGCGGAATTTCATACGGTAAATATTTTCATTGCCATTCTCTTGAATATGATTTTTGTCTATGCCGTATTAAAGTCTTCAAAAAAGATTGAAAGAATTATCGGAAAAGCGGGAATCTCTGTTATTCGAAAAGTTTTCGGGATTATTCTTTTGGCAATTGCCGTGAAGCTTTTCGTAACAAATATCAAAACCATGTTATAAATCATCTTGATAATTTTGAGTTTGTCACAATATAAAAGCCTGCTCGTTAGAGCAGGCTTTTTTGTGTTTTTTTATAATTTGTTAATAACCTCTTACCGCTTTTAAAGCATCGATATTTCCGTATCCGAAATCGGAATGTTTATTAGGATAAAAATCAGCTGCCCATTTCATACGATTAAGTACTTGATCTCTGTTCCAGCTGGGATATCTGGCCCAAACCAAGGCGGCGATTCCAGCAGTAGAGGCAGTAGCAACGGAAGAACCACCAAAATAGCTAGCCGTATTATTATAAAATCCTAATACAGGTTGATGATGATTATTTCCTCTTTCCATTACATAGGTAAAGATAATTTGACTTCCTTTATGGCAAACATCACACTCATCATAACCGCTTCCTTCCTCAACACCTGTTACGGCAACAGTTTCACTCATACTGGCGGGGAAAATTACCGGGTACCAATTTGTATAGGTAGTGGAAGTTCCCCCGGCCGCAAAAATAAGTTTCCCTTTAGCATAGGCATATTTTACGGCATCTTTTACATTACCGATTGACCATGGATATCCGATTGACATAGAAATGATTTTTACATCACTCCGGTTGGCAAGAGCTTTTAAAGCTTCCGTAACACCTTTTTTCTCATGATAGTCATTGAGTACAACATCTTCTGTTCCGCGGTAGGCGACCAAATTACATTCATAAGCTACACCAATGGGTTGGTAATTGTTATTGTTAGGAGCCGCAATGGCGCTGGCGGTACTTGTTCCATGTCCACAACGATCATAAGGTCCGTCATAATTAGTAGACCACCACCAAGCCGAGTCGATAAAAGTTCCGTATTTTTGAATGTAACGGCCGGAATAATAATCATCAAATTTTGCATTTAAATTGGCTTGATATTGCGAAACTCCCGTGTCGATAACCCCAACGGTAATTCCGCGTCCTTTGCTGTAATTCCATGCTTGGTTGATTTTATGAATGCTGTAATTCCATGGAACTTTGGCTCCGGTATTTAAGCTTGTATAATCGGAAGAAGAAATGGTTTCCGCTCCTTTGCTGCAGCCACTATCACTTTTGGTTTGTTCTTCGTATTTAAAATATTCATATGTAGCCGGCTCCAGATACCGGATGTTTTTTAGTTTTCTTAAACGCTCTACGGTTTCCTTCTTGGTGATTACAATGTCTACATATTGTAATTCATCATCATCCAGTAATAAACTTTCTTCTTTTGATTTTCCTTCGGTTTGGGAAACTATATCCAAAATACTTTGAAAAGCTTTACGCGTTTCTGCCGATTTTTGTTTTTTTGTATAATCCTCATAATTTCCATATCCGATGGTTAATACATTTTTTTCGCCGGCCATTACAGCGCTATACAGTACATTGGCCGAAACTTTATTCCAATCGAAACTGCCTTCCAGATCATAAATGTTTTTGATGACTTGGGCCACTTGTTTGCCCGTAAGTTGAATTTCTTGTTCTTCGGGAGTGGCAATTTTTTCAGTTGTTTCTTTTTTACATGAAGTAATGTTTAGCATTAAAAATGCCAACATAAGTAGTGAGATTTTTTTCATAGTTTTATTATTTAGTTATTTGGTGCCTAAATATATAAAAAAAAGCAAGCCAAAATATATACTTTGACTTGCCAATGAATTTTTATCTATTATCCAATTAAAGGGTTCAGATTTTTATTTTTTATTAAAATTAAAAGTGAATATACTTTTTAAATTGTTTACTTTTTATTTTTTTAACATTACAGAATTTTTATTAATTCCACATCAATTGCCTGTTTACCTGTTTTTCCAGATTTTCCAAACGGTTTATAACCGAAAAATATTCTTCAATCAAACCTTGGGATAATAATTTAACCGATTCTTTTTTGAGATGTTTGTAAAGTAAAATAAGTTTCATGGCAGTTGATTTTAATTAATATTATTCAATCATTATGCCAAACTTATAACTTGCTGTATATCAATAAAAAAGCCGGATTTTATTAAATCCGGCTGTAAGTATATTTTGTAAAAGGATAAATCTATTTTCCAAAAAATCCTTTGCCCATATTGAATAAATCGTCCACAATGCTTCCGTCTCCGTCGGCATCCAGAAGTTTTTCAATCATGCTTTGATGTTTTTCCACTTCTTTGTTTCCTCCCATCATATTACCGATAATATTAGTTAAATCGGTCGGATTGGAAACCTGTGTTTGTCGTGTTTGTTTTCCGAGCATTCCCATTACTATTGGAGCGGCCATTTTTAAGATATTCATTGCTGAACTCATATCCAAGCCTTGTTGTTTGCCAATAGCCATCGCTACAACTTCTTTCTTTTCTCCCAAAACGTGCCCCAAAATTTTATCACCGTCTTCTATTACTTCTTCATTGACATTACCACCTCCAAAAATATCCATTACATTATCGAGGATGGAGCCGTCGTGTTTTGAATTAAGCGCTTCCATAAGCCCTTCCGCTTTTGAAGGATCAGAGGCATTCTTTTTTAAAGCCCCCATCAACATAGGGATAGCTGCTTGAATGGCCGATTGTGTTTTATTGGTGTCTTGTCCCAATTGAGAGCTGGCACCTTGTATAATCATTTGTCCCATGGGGCCTTGTAATAAGTCTAAAATTCCTGACATAATAATAAATTTTATAAATTGTAATTGTGGCAATTTACAAAAAAAATGTTAAATAACTGTAATAATAGTAACTTGAGTGGTATTAAAAGAAATTTACTCCTTTTTTCTTTCATCACTTACGACCAATCCGTCTTTCAGCCGGATTATTCGGTCGGCATGCTGAGCGATATCTTCTTCATGGGTAACAAGGATAATGGTATTTCCTTGCCGGTGTAGTTCGTCAAATAATTCCATAATTTCTTCGGAAGTGGTAGAATCCAGGTTCCCTGTCGGTTCATCTGCGAGTATTAAAGAGGGGTTATTGACCAAAGCACGAGCAATCGCTACTCGTTGTCTTTGTCCTCCCGATAATTCATTGGGTTTATGTGTCATCCTGTCTTCCAATCCCACCATTTTCAATACTTCAGAAGCTCTTTTTGTGCGGTCTTTTTTGGAGTATCCGGCATAAACCAAAGGGAGAGCAACATTGTCTAATGCGGTAGTTCGCGGTAATAGATTGAAAGTTTGGAAAACAAAGCCGATTTCTTTGTTTCGTATTTGTGCCAGTTTATCATCACTTAGTTTTTCTACTTCTTGTCCGTTGAGTTTGTATTTACCTTTTGTAGGAGTATCCAAAGCGCCCAATAAATTCATTAAAGTGGATTTTCCGCTTCCGGACGGTCCCATTAGAGCCACATATTCTCCCCGGTCGATATCGAGATTGATTCCCCGTAATGCTTTTACGGTTTCTTCTCCCATTTTAAAGTGGCGTTGAATGTCTTTAAGTTCAATTAATTTCATGGCTTCAATTATAGGCGATATTGTCGATTAAACGAATATCATTTGCATAAACAACGATAAAGCCCCGGTATTTGTTACCGGATTTTTTTTCATTTGCCGGTTTTAAGGTTTTTTCATCGGAAATTTCGAAATATTCTAATTGTAGAAAAGGATGAGATTCCATTTTTTCTTTTACATAATTCTTAATTTCCTCGATTTCTTTTTCATTCCACATTTTTTGAGTTTCAGAAAGGACTTGATAAATGTAAGGTGCGTAGGCGCGTGCCTCGGGGGTTAATCTTTTGTTTCGGGAGCTCATGGCTAAGCCGTCTTTTTCACGATATATTTTAACGGGTATGATTTCAATAGGCATATTTTCTATTTCGACCAACTTTTTAATAATCTGTAATTGTTGGAAATCTTTTTCCCCAAAATAGGCTTTGTCAGGCTGGACAATGAGAAATAATTTCTTGACAATTGTCCCTACTCCGTCAAAATGTCCCGGACGGTGCTTCCCTTCCATTTCTTTTTCCAATCCTTCAAAATCAAAGCTTTCGCTCCGGATCTCTCCGTCATAAATATCTTCTGCTTGCGGGGAGTACACAATTATGTTTGGGTCAAGAGTTTTAAGGGCTTGTATGTCTTCCAAAAAAGTGCGAGGATATTGTTTTAAGTCATCGGGATTGTCAAATTGGGTAGGATTGACAAAAATACTTACCACTGTATAATCATTATCTTTTAAAGAGTTTTTTACCAAGGCCAAATGTCCCTCATGCAAGGCGCCCATTGTAGGGACAAAGCCGATTTTCCGGTGTTGTTTTTTTAAATCTTTAATAAAATTTTTGAGATCTGATTTCTTTTCAAATACTTTCATTATGAAAAATTTAACGCGCAAAAGAGCCTTTGCGGCTTCAAAAATACGGCAAAATTTCGTATCTTTGTGTTTTAGAACCAAATTCATTTTTATGAAAGGTAAGAACTTTTTAATAGCTGCTTCGGGGATTTATCCTTATATAGCAAATTCTGATACGGCACGTTTAGCCTATAAATTGGCTAGGGCAATCAGTAGCAAAGGCGGCCAAACCCGTATGTTTATGCCCCGTTTCGGAACGGTAAATGAACGTAAACATCAATTGCATGAGGTAATCCGGCTTTCCGGAGTAAATATAGTTGTGGATGACGACGATATGCCTTTGATTATTAAAGTAGCTTCCATTCCCAAAGAAAGAATGCAAGTTTATTTTATAGACAATGACGAACTTTTCAAAAGAAAACATATTTTTAAAGATGAGAAAGATGTCTTTTTTGATGACAATGATGCGCGAATTGTATTTTTTACCAAAGGAGTGGTAGAAACGGTAAAAAAACTCAAATGGCGACCTGATTATTTGATTGTAGCCGACTGGTTTGCTACTTTACTTCCATTATATATAAATACTTACTATAAAAACGAACCGCTTTTTCACGATGTAAAAACTTATGTGGTTTTAACCGATGAGATGCTGGAAAATCCTTTGAACCCGAGTTTAAAAAAGAAATTGGAATTTGATGAAATCCCCGAGGAATTCATCAAGAAACTTGAAAATGCAGATATTGAAAGTTTATTGAAAACTGCATTGGACTTGTCTGAAGGAGTAATCTTGCGAACACAAAAACTACCCGATAATATTGCCCAATATATAAAAGAAAAAAACTTGAAAGTGCTGGATGTATCCGGTATTGATTTGGAAGAGAATGAAGCGGAACTAAAGAAAAGAGTTTTTGAAGCCTTCCATGAAGAAGAAAATTAACCCCCTTTTTATGAAATCGAATTTTATGTTGAATAAACGAATAATTTTAAGTATATCGTTACTTTTTTTACTGGTAAATATTTCCTGTAAGAAAAATTTTAATAAGACCGGAAATGCTTTGATCGCTCCTCCGGATTTTGAAGGAGAAATCTATGATCAAGCAAAAATTATCACCTATGACGAAGCTATAGACAGTGTATTCTCTACAAATTTACCTGTAAATGCAATAGGGGAAATTGATATGCCTGCTTTTGGAAAACTCAAAGCGGAATTTACCACAACTTTAAATACTGATCCTAAATTGTCAAATGATAGTATAGGAACAAATTTTCGCATTTTATCGGCTGAAATTCAAATACCCTATTTTTCTCATACATTAGACGATAATGGAACCCAGATTATTCAACTTGATTCTGTTTACGGAACCGGAACTTTGGATATTAAAATCCATGAATTAGGTTACCTCTTGCCTTCCTATGACCCAAATACAAATTTGGAGGAGAAAAGAAAATATTATTCAAATTTTGATTTTACCGGTCAATTGGTTACGCAAATTGCAGATACAATAGGCTTCCATCCTACTATTGAACCGTTGATTATTTATGAGCATAATGATGATGGAAGTATTAAAGTTGATGATAATGGAGAGGAAATTGTCAAAGATTCATTAGGCCCCCATTTTATTGTTAATGTTGATCCTAATTTTATTCAACAAAAGATTTTTGATAAAGTAGGAGATTTTGTTTTGGAAAATAAAAATGCTTTTCAGGATTATTTTCGAGGGCTTTATTTTGAAATTGAAAATATGAGTCTTGACGGACGTTTTTTAATGATGGATTTTCCGGCAGGTAAATTACACATCTCTTTTTTGCATGAAGTAATAAATGATAATGCTACTCCCGATGATCCTTCAGATGATTTTACAGAAGATAAATATGGAGAAATAAATTTACGTTTTGATTTTCCAAAAGTAAATTATTATGAAAATGATTTTTATACGCCCATGCAAACGGCTTTAGCAAACAGTGATATGATTAACGGCGATGATAATATTTATGTAAAAGGCGATGCTGCCAGTGGAGGAGTAGTGCATTTGTTTGATGATGTTGAATTGAATAAGATGAAAGATGAAAACTGGTTAATTAATAAAGCTGATATTATTTTTTATGTAAATGAAACCTTATCGGGAGATTTATTGCCTGAAAATTTAATTTTATTTGACAAAATAAATAAAAAAATTCTTTTTGATATGGCTGATCCTGATAATAAAGGACTGAATAATGAACTTTTTGGAGGGCAATTGGAAGAAGATGAAGAAGGGAATAAATACTATCGTTTTAAAATCACCCAACATCTAAAAAACATTATTGAAAATAATGAGCCGAATGTAGACTTGTCTTTACGTGTGGTTTCCGATCCCATTAATTATATGGAATCACAAGAATATACAGATCCTGACAATTATAATCCAAAAGGAGTCGTCTTACATGGTAACCAGGCTCCGGAGGTTGAGAAACGTCCCAAATTGACAATTTATTATACCTTGCCAACGATTAATCAATAAATAAATTTGTAACATTTTTTATCTAAGCCGGTTATAGTAATATGCCGGCTTTTTTAATACGATGAAATAATGAAAAAACTACTTATTTTCTTTTCCTTTCTCACTTTTTCTATCCAAGTTTTCGCACAAGAAATGGATAGTGTGAAATTAAATACCTATTTTAAAAAACTTGACAGCACGGGTCATATGCTTAGCACAGCTATTTGGAAAGAAGGAAAAGTCGTGTATGAAAATCAAACCGGATATGCAGATGTGGAAAAACAATTAAAACCAAATACCAATACCCCTTATGGAATCGGTTCTATAACAAAAACTTTTACGGCTGCCATGATTATGAAAGCCATTGAAGAGGGTAAAATAAAGCATAAGACTTTATTAAGTGACTTTTTTCCGCAATTTGAAAATGCCAATCAGATTACTATAGATCAGCTTCTTTCTCATCAAAGCGGTTTGTATAATTTTACCAATGATTCTTTATATTCGAGTTATTATACTCAACCGATTTCCCGGAAAAAAATGCTGGAAATAATCCAAAAATACCCATCTGTTTTTTCTCCCGGAGAAAAGAATGAATACAGTAATACAAATTATGTTTTACTTTCATATATATTGGAAAAAATTTATAAAAAACCTTATAAAGATATTCTCAATGAAAAAATCATTCGGCCATTGGGTTTGAAACATACTTATTTCCGTGGGGACGGAAAGAGAGAAAATGAAGCCTTTTCATATATATGGGAAGGAAATAAATGGCAGAAAATGCCTCAGACAGACCCTAGTGTTCCTATGGGAGCCGGAGCCATTGTTTCTACACCTACCGATTTGATGCTCTTTGCGGATGCATTATTCAACGGAAAAATAATCACTCCCAAAAGTCTTTCGAATATGACAGAAGGAAACTCGGTCTATCGCAAGGGCTTGTTTTTAATGCCATTCGGGATAAAAAAAGGTTTTGGACATACGGGTGGTATTGACGGTTTCACCTCTGTTTTTGTTTATTTTCCCGATGATCGTATTGGGGCTGCCATTACTTCAAATGGAAGTAATGCAAATAATAACGATATATTAATAATTTTGTTAAAAGCAGCTTTCCAAATGCCTTTCCAAATACCGTCATTTAAACAAATAAATGTGCCATTAGAAAAGCTCAAAACATATAAAGGAGTATATGGATCCGATACTTTTCCGTTGGATATAATAATCAGATTAGAGGGAGGAATTCTTAAAGCCCAAGCTACGGGACAATCGGAATTTCCTTTGACAGCAAAATCCGAAAACATCTTTGTATTTACACCGGCAGGTATCCGGATTGAATTTATTCCGGAGAAAAAGCAACTAATTTTAAAACAAGCCGGACAAAAATTTATCTTGACAAAGAAATAAATCTTCCTACCTTTGCAGTAATGAATAAAAAACCAAATATCAGGAGCTTATCAGAAGAAGAGCTGAAAGATTTTTTTGTGAAACACGGAGAAAAACCTTTCCGCGCCAAACAAGTATATGAATGGCTTTGGAAGAAAAATGCCCGTAATTTTGATGAAATGACCAATTTATCAAAAGATCTTAGAACATTCTTAGATAAGCATTTTAGTATTCCGCATATCAAAATCAAACATTTCCAACGAAGTTCGGACGGCACCATTAAAAATGCCGTGAACTTGCAAGATAACCTAATTGTAGAATCAGTATTGATACCCACCGATACTCGTACCACGGCTTGTGTGTCATCGCAAGTGGGCTGTTCCTTGGATTGTAAATTTTGTGCTACGGCACGCCTTAAAAGAATGCGTAATCTCAGTCCCGATGAAATCGTGGATCAAGTTGTAGAAGCTGATCTTCAAAGTAAGGAATATTACGGTCATCCTTTATCAAATATTGTGTTTATGGGAATGGGTGAGCCATTGTTGAATTATGACAATGTGATGTCTGCCATCGAAAAAATCACTTCCGATAAAGCCTTGGGTATGTCTCCTCGCAGAATAACGGTTTCAACTTCGGGTATACCCAAAATGATACGAAAAATGGCAGATGATAATCCCCGTGTAAAATTGGCGGTTTCTCTTCATTCTGCCATCGATGATATTCGAACGGAAATAATGCCTGTAAATGCCCGGCAAGGAGGGCTGAAAGAGCTTTTAAAAGCATTGCAATATTGGTATGATAAAACCAAATCGAGAATTACTTTCGAATATCTTGTTTTTAAAGGAATCAACGATGATGAGAGGTCCATCAAAGCTTTGGTCGATTTTGCTAAAAAAGTCCCTTCCAAAGTAAATCTTATTGAATATAATCCCATAGACGATAGCGACCGTTTTCAGCAGGCGGATGATAAGGTATTGGACAAATACCAACAAGCCTTGAAAGAAGCGGGAATTATTTCTACGGTTCGTCGCAGCCGCGGAAAAGATATTGATGCTGCTTGCGGACAACTGGCGAATAAAATTAATCTGGATTAAATTTTCCTTTCTTTTTTATATACTTTGTATAAAGGACTATTCTGGCTTTAAATTTGTGTATTGCAAATTTTAAAAGTAATTTTGTAGTATTAATTTAATTAGAAATTATTATGCTACAAATTCAAGTTATCCGCGATAGAAAAGACGAAATCATCCAAGCGATGAAAAAGCGAAATTTCGATGCAGCTCCTTTATTGGAAAAAGCCATTGAATTGGATTCCCTACGGAGAAAAACCCAAGCGGATAACGATTCTTTATTGGCCGAGATGAATAAACTTTCCAAGGAAATAGGAAAACTTTATAAATCGGGAGAACCAAAAAAAGCCGAAGTACTCAAATTAAAAACAATAGAACTCAAAGAGCAAATCAAGGAATTGACCGAGACGCTGGAAAGAGTGAAACAAGAGCTACAGGAAATTTTATATCAGTTACCCAATATTCCCAATGACTTGGTCCCTTTTGGAAAAGACGAATCGGATAATGAGGTGGTCTTTACCTATGGTGATATTTTGGAATTGAATGACAATGCTTTGCCCCATTGGGATTTGGCCAAAAAATATGACATTATTGATTTTGATTTGGGAAATAAAATCACCGGAGCCGGATTTCCTGTTTACAAAGGGAAAGGGGCTAAATTACAACGGGCTTTGATCAATTATTTTCTCGATAAAAACGAAGAGGCCGGGTACAGAGAAATGCAAGTTCCTCATTTAATCAATGAAGCATCCGGATATGGAACCGGTCAATTGCCCGATAAAGAAGGACAAATGTATGTCATTGAACGTGATAATCTCTATTTAATCCCGACAGCCGAGGTTCCGGTAACCAACTTATACCGTGATGTAATGTTGAGTGAAAAAGATTTTCCTATTAAAAATACTGCTTATACACCATGTTTTCGTCGTGAAGCAGGTTCTTATGGGGCTCATGTGCGCGGACTGAACCGTTTGCATCAATTTGATAAGGTAGAAATTGTACGCTTGGAGCACCCTGATCGCTCTTATGAAGCATTAGAAGAGATGGTAGAACACGTTAAACAAATTTTGATAGAACTGGGATTACCCTTTCGTATCGTGCGGCTTTGTGGAGGGGATCTGGGCTTTACTTCCGCATTGACCTATGATTTTGAAGTCTATTCCGCTGCTCAAAAACGCTGGCTTGAAGTAAGTTCGGTTTCCAATTTTGAAGATTTTCAAGCCAATCGATTAAAATTACGATTTAAAGATAAAGACGGTAAAAAACGTTTGGCACATACTTTAAACGGAAGTTCTTTAGCTCTTCCTCGTGTGGTAGCAGCTCTTTTGGAAAACAATCAAATTGAAGGAGGTATTAAACTTCCCGAAGTTTTGCATTCCTATGCGGGCTTTGATAAAATAGATTAAAAGGGAAAAACTGACAGATTTACAGAGCCGGACAAAAATTGTCCGGTTTTTTTGTTTGGCAAATATTTTGTAATTTTAAGAATATATCAAAATAATAAGTAACAATAATCACTTTGAATTGAATTATAAAATTATTTTATCGGCTTATTAATTAAAAATATTAAAAATATAAGGAATAGCTTTCAATAGGCTTTAAATTTGCATCAAATTAATCTAAAAAATATACAATTATGGAAGAAATAACAAGAATGCCATTGTTGGGAGAAGAGTTTCCCAAGGTAAAAGTTCAAACAACTCATGGCCCTAAAGTTTTACCTGATGATTATGCAGGAAAATGGTTTATATTATTTAGTCATCCGGCAGATTTTACTCCGGTTTGTACTACTGAATTTGTAGCTTTTGCTAATAAAGCCGAAGAATTTAAAAAATTAGGTGTTGAATTAATCGGTCTTTCTGTAGATCAAGTTTTTTCTCATATCAAATGGGATGAATGGATTGAAGAAAATCTGAATGTTCAAATTCCTTTCCCTATCATTGCCGATAGTGCCGAAGGAGTTTCCAAAAAATTAGGTATGATTCATCCCGGAAAATCACAAAGCAATACGGTTCGTGCGGTATTTGTAGTGGATCCTCAAGGAAAAATGCGTTTGATGATTTACTATCCGCAAGAAATAGGTCGTAGCGTTGATGAAGTATTGAGAGCTGTAAAAGCGCTTCAAATTTCTGATAAATATGGAGTAGCTACTCCTGAAAATTGGCCCAATAACGAATTAATCGGAGACCATGTAATCATTCCTCCTGCCACCGATATTCAAACGGCAATGGAAAGAAAAGGAAAACCCGGTTGTTTCGATTGGTGGTTCTGTCATAAAGAATTAAAAGAATCATAAATTAAGATTCTTTATTACACACGCAAACTAAAAACGGCTCAATGAGCCGTTTTTTTATTTTATTTGCAAATACTTATTTTAATCTCCTTTCCACTCTGTTTGTTAATCTTGTAGTCATTTCATAGGGAATGCTTTCCAAAAGAGCGGCCATTTTGTAAATGTCGTCTTTATTGTCAAACACAATTACTTCATCTCCCGGATTGCATTTTATTCCGCTTATATCTATACTCATTGTGTCCATGCTAACCGCACCGATAATGGGAGCTTCTTTCCCATTGATGTGAACCTTCCAATTGCCATTCCCCAATCGCCGGTCTATTCCGTCTGCATAGCCCAAAGGTAACAGAGCTATTGTTGTATTGTCTTTGATGGCTGTAAACCTGTTATTATAGCCTGCGCTTTCACCTTTTTGCAAAGTTTTGATCTGATTGATATTTGTTTTTAATTGTGCAATGGGAAGCAGTTCTTTATGAGGTTTTTCTATCAAATTGTAACCGAAAATTCCCAAACCCGGCCGGATCATTTCATATTGTTTCTCCGTAAAACGAAAAACCCCGGCGGTGTTTAATATATGCCGGAAAAAATCTTCTCCGGTTTTTTGTTTTATGTTTGATGTAAACCGGTCAAATAATTCGAATTGCTGTTTTGTAAAATCATCTTTATCAGGATCCTCAGCCGCTGCCAAATGAGAAAATATGCTTTTCACTTTGATTTCTTCCGAATGGTGAATTAGGTCAATCAAACTATCCAATTCTTTTTCTTCTATTCCGGCCCGATGCATACCGGTATCCAATTTAATATGTACCGGATATTTTTTTATCTTCTTGATTTTTAGAAATTCGATAAGTTTTCTAAGGTAATAGATCGAGCTTACTTCCGGCTCTAACTCATACTCTATTAATTCTTTAAAATGAAATAAGGAGGGATTAAAAACCAATATATTTGATTTAATACCGGCTTTTCTTAAATCCATACCTTCATTGATAAAAGCCACGGAAAAGTAATCAATCCCCAATTTTTCCAAAGTTCGCCCTATTAGAGAAGCTCCCAAACCGTAAGCGTTTCCTTTGAGATTTGCCAAAATTTGGGTTTCAGGCTTTATAAGACTGCGGAAAACATCAAGATTATGCTCCAACCGGGCTTTGTCGATTTCCAAAAGTGTTTCCCTGTGCATTTTTTTATTTATTCTTTCTTTCCTGCATGGCTTTGTAGTAAGCGGCACGACTAAGAGGTTCGTAATCTTGGGTTTCTCCGAGCAAAACCAACTTGTCATCATCCGAAAGACGATAACTGTAATGAGCCAAGTTGCCTGTTCTGGTGCAAACCGCATGAACTTTTGTCACATATTCGGCAATGGCCATCAGGTAGGGCATCGGTCCGAAAGGTTTTCCCATAAAATCCATATCCAAACCGGCAACAATGACCCGTATTCCTTTATTAGCCAGATCGTTACATACATCGACAATGGCTTCGTCAAAAAATTGTGCTTCATCGATTCCCACTACATCCACTCCTTCTGCAAGCATGAGGATTTCCAATGCATTGTCTACGGCGGTGGAATGTATCTCATTTTTGTCGTGAGAAACAATATTAGTATCGTGATACCTGTTGTCTACTTTGGGTTTGAAAATTTCCACTTTTTGCTTGGCAAATTTAGCTCTTTTCAGCCGGCGTATCAGTTCTTCGGTTTTTCCGGAAAACATACTCCCTGTGATTACTTCTATCCACCCGAGATTTTCTTTGTGATTTACAGGTATTTCTAAAAACATAGATCAAGTGTATTTGTCGATTAATTTCATTATTTTTGTTAAAACGAAATTAAAATTTTTATCTCTTGCTTTTGAAGCAAAGACCAAATTTTTATTAACAATTTGCTTTTCCTTACTTCTAAAACCTCAGGATATGAAAGATAAAACCGAACTAATTAATATTCTCAAAGCCGAGTTAACCCTTTTGGCTCAAGAAATTATCAAAGATATTCATAAAAAAGACATCAAGGATATATATAAATCTTCCCGGAAACTTTATGAAAAAACAAATGCGGTCTATCAATTATCCAAATTGATGGATGCCGAAGAACTGGAAGAAATATTGGCAAATTATCCCGAAGAAACGGATAAAACCAATAAAGTTTCCGGTAATTCAGAAGGTTATAATAAAAATATAAAGGAGGGAAAGCCTGCTGATAAATATACGTACAAAAAACCGGAAAAAAAAGGTAATTTTTCTTCGAAAGGAATTTATAAATCGGTTTCCAATATGAAATTTGTGCCGAAAGAAAACGCAGAAAAAAAAGTAGCGGTGAAAGCTGCAAACGGAGAAGGAAAAAAAATGAATATCGGTTTAAATGATAAAATTGCCTTTATACGGCATTTGTTTAATAATGACAGTACGACTTATAACAAAGTAATTGAAAAATTGAATGAAATTGACTCTTATGAAGAAGCCTTGGTCTATTTAAATAATGAGGTAAAACCCCGTTTTAATCATTGGGAGGATAAGGATGAATATGAATTCCGTTTGATTCAATTGCTTGAATTAAAATTTAACTGATGAAAGGAAAATTATTTATCGTCCCGACTCCCATTGGAAATTTAAAGGATATGACTTTCCGGGCTGTTGAAGTGCTCAAAGATGTCGATTTGATTCTGGCAGAAGATACGCGTACTTCGGGAAAATTATTAAAACATTTTGAAATAGACACGCCCCAACGTTCCTATCATAAATTTAACGAGCATAAAACAGTGGATCAATTGGTTGAACAAATGGAAAACGGAACCGTAATGGCCTTGATCTCGGATGCAGGTACGCCTGCCATTTCCGATCCCGGCTATCTCATCGTGCATAAAGCCATAGAGAAAGAAATTCCTGTAGAAACATTACCGGGTGCTACGGCTTTTGTACCGGCATTGGTCAATTCCGGATTGCCGGCGGAATCTTTTGTATTCCTTGGTTTTCTTCCCGTAAAAAAAGGAAGAAAAACTTTTTTGGAAAATTTGCAAGACGAGAAACGCACCATGATTTTTTATGAATCTCCTCATAAATTGCTCAAAACCCTCAAAGATTTTATATCCTATTTCGGTGCCGACCGCCGTGCCTCCGTTTCCCGTGAAATCTCCAAGCTCTATGAAGAAACCCACCGGGGAAGCCTTCAAGAACTTCTGGACTATTTCGAACAAAAAAAGCCCAAAGGCGAATTTGTGATTGTATTGAGCGGTGCACAGAAAAAATAATAAAATCGAAAATTTTTGCTTTTATTTACTTGATGAATTTTTGAGATTGCTCTAATTTTTTCTCATTTTTCTTAAAATAATGAGATTAATATAATTGTAAAACTTCCCTGTTTTATTGCTTCCCCAATAAACACAATGGCTTCCCCTCTTAAAAGGGAATTTAATTTTTTTCTATTTTTCATAAAACTTTAAAAAACTGATAAAAATGCAATATAACGCAAAAAATATTGCGTTTTTGTTTGGATATTGCCGGGGGGGGTGTTATTTTTGTCGACAGAAAATTTAAAAAATAAACTATATGATTTAACGGGAAGAAAATATAAAGGAGGGAAAGCTACTGCTGGTCTGGAAAACTTCGAGTAGCCTTCCCATAGAGACCAAACTTTGTTTAGTCAAGACAAAGATAATGTTTTTAGAGTAAATAAAGTTTGGAGCGCTTAACTTCTTTTAGGAAGTGATGAAGCTTTGATAAGTGGCTGTAACTTATCATAAAACAAACTTTAAACTTTAAAAAAAATAATTATGAAAAAAGTTATAATTTTAACTCTAATGCTCCTTAACATAGGTGCTTTTGCAAACACAAATTCTTTATTTAATAATAATGTTAAAGAATTTGAAGAGGCTACAATACAGTATGCCTTTACAAATAATGACATAGAGAATCTTAATTTAGTATATAACTTTAATGAATTAAATGATTTTTCAAAATTTGAATTTCAAAATAAAATTAAAGATTATATAGTAGATGATACCTGTACCGTTACAATAACAGCCTCGGTCTCAGTAAAAGTGGGGAATGTAACTGTTACTGTTAGTGGAGAAATCACTACTAGTTGTGAAAATGCAAAAAAAGCAACTAAAGAATTAATCCAAATGCTAAAAGACTCGGTTACATAAAATTAATTGGCTATATGCAATTTTGCATATAGCCTTTAAAAATCATACAGATGAAAACAAAACTGGCTATATTATTTTTTTTTACTTTTTTTCTTTCTATATCTCAAACTAATTTTAGGCCTGAAATATCAATTACATATGAAATGATGCTTTATGATCAAATTTATAAAGCACAACTTTTATTTAACGATAATTTCTCCTATTTTTTCTATTCTCCTGCTCATCTTGATAAATCGAATGAATATGAAAAGAAATCGAAAGATGAATTTGGGAATATAAACCTCGATTATCAGATAGTGGTTAAAGACACTTTACAACATTATATCTTTATTGATAAAAAAAATAATAGTCTATATTTCAATGCTCTGAATCCGTTACAAAAAAAGAGTATCATGGTTACAGAGAAGATTCCTTCCCTACAATGGAAAATACAAGCCCAAACCAAAAAGGTAGGGGATTATATTGTACAAAAAGCAACAGCTTCTTTTAGAGGGCGTGATTATACAGCTTGGTTTGCAAAAGATCTGCCCGGTTTTTTTGGCCCCATGAAATTCGGAAGGCTTCCGGGTTTGATATTGATTATTTTTGATGATACCAAAGAAGTCATTATTAAAGCTAAACAGATTTCGTCCTATAAGGGGGAAGTTATCTCTATAGAAATTCCGGAAGACCCTGTTAATCGCAAAGAGTTTTTAGCTATCAAAAAACAATATACAAAAGAATTGGGAGAGAAACTAAAAGCTGCCTTTCTAAGATTGGGTTCAGGCGCCAAAGTTTCCAATTTAAAAATTAAAAATAAAGAGCAAGGTATTGAAATCGATAATTAATTTCTGTATAATAATTTTTTTTAGCTTTCGTATTTCTGCGCAACAAGGCCTATTGATTAAAGGTAAAATATTAAATTTTAAGAAACAAGCCATTGAAAATGCTTCGGTAAGTTTGCAAAAAAAGAATCTAATTATCGCTTATAGTTATACCGATTCTTTGGGAAACTATTCTATCCAAGCTCCCTTGTCGGATTCTCTTTTTTTGTTTGTTGCCTCACTCGGATATAAAACGAAGAAAATTTTTTTGAATGAAATAAAAAATCAACCGAACCAATATTTGGATATTTTATTAGAGGAAAAAGAATATCAGTTAGATGATGTAATCATTAATATTGATCTGCCGGTAGTTGTGAAAAAAGATACTATTATTTATAGTGTGAAACATTTTGTTCAAGGAGAAGAAAAAAATGTGGAAGACCTATTAAAAAAATTGCCTAATATTAATGTAGATGATGACGGAATAATTAGTGTAGGAAATCAAAATGTTGATAAATTATTAATAGAAGGAGATGATATGTTTGATAAAAATTATCAGTTGATTTCAAAAAATATGCCTTCCTATACTATTAAAAAGGTTGAGATTTTAAAGCATTATTCCTCCAATAAACTATTAAAGAATATTGAAGAATCTGATAAAGTGGCTCTTAATTTAATTTTGGATAAAAAAGCGAAAAATATTTGGTTTGGAAATATAGAAGCAGGAGCGGGAAATAATAAATCCTATGATTATAAATTGAATCTGATGAACTTCAAAAAGAAATCAAAGGTTTATTTATATACCGGGGGGAATAATATCGGTAGAGATCTCTCGGGGAATGTTTTCAGCATTTTGTTTTCCTCAAAAGACGAGGAACAATATTCTATAGAGAATGATGAGGTTTTAAATCCCATCGTTCAAATGACACCTTTCCAACTGAAATTTAAACAAAACCGTTATGTGGATTTGGAATCTCATTTGGCTTTTTTCAATTGGATTTATAAATTCAACGATCAATCAAAAATACATTCCTATGTTTTGGCCGAAAAAAATACTTCCGATTATTTCCGTAGTTTCAATCAGAATATTTATTTAGGAGATGAAAATATTTCTTATACGGAACAAAACGCTACTTTTTTAAAAGCTTATAATATAAGTGCTCATTTCGATTGGTTATCGGAAATATCATCCCATCAGCAGCTTTATTTTCAAACGGATTTTTCTTATAAAGACAGCAAAGACCGGGCTTCCTTATTATATAATCAAAACCCTTTAAATGAAAGTTTGCTGACAAGTAATAAATTATGGAATTCAAATTTTTTATATACTCATAAGCTAAATAAGCAAAGTGTTTTTCTTTTTTCGGGCAACCTGGGATATCAAAATATTCCACAAACTTATAGTTTTAATCGCTTTTTGTATGAGGAGATTTTGCCGCAAGTAAACTCCGCAGACAAAATGAGGCAAAAAACCGAGGGAGAACTTTATTTTGGGGGAATACAAGGGGTTTATTTGAAGAAAATAAATGACAAAACACTTCAAATTTCCAGTGGAATAAAAATGCGTGATTATATTTTTCAATCCTATTTGGACATTTTTGAGGAAGCTCAAAATATAACTCGTCCGGATGATTTTATAAATGATATTAGATATATTGATAAAAAAATTTATTTGACTATTTCTTATCTATTTCCATGGAAATCAGTAAAATTTTCTCCCATATTAAATGTATATACTTTTTATAAGAATAATACTCAGGAAGAAAATAAAAGGCAATTTTCTCCTTTTTATTTTACTCCGGGTTTAGGGGTTAATTGGAAAATAAACAATAATAACCGGATGTTTGTCAAATATTCCTATAAAATCAAGACAATGCCTCTGCAAAATTTGCCGGAGCATTTTATGTTTAAGAATTATACTTCCGTTCAAAAAAAGTATGGAAAATCAGATGAATTGGCTCAATCTTCTCTTTTGCTTAATTATCAGCTGGGAAATTGGAGTGATCTTTTTTTTATGAATACCACTTTTCTCTTCACCCGTTCTTTTGATTATTTTTCTCAAGACATTTTTTATTATGATGATTATTCCGTTTCCAAAGAAATGCTTATTCATAATAAAAATTTTCTCAGTATCAACTCCGAACTGGACTATTATTTTAAATCTTTAAAAAATAATTTAAAATTTAAACTTAGTCATTCGCAAATGAGCTTTCAAAATAAAGTAAATATGCTCGGAATGCGAGATGTTCGCTATAATAATTATTCTTTGGGTATGGAAATCAAGTCCAATTATTCCTTTCCGGTTAATTATTATGCAGGAGTGAAATGGAATTATATGGAGTCCGAACTGAATAATGCCAAATATACGAGTGATGATTTTTTAATCTATTCGGATTTCTTTGTAAATTTCCATTCAAAATGGAAGGCGGAAATCCAATGGGAATCATATTATTTAAAAAAATTAAGCGATGACAATAAATTTCATTTTATCGATTTGGAAGTGGACTATTCATTAATACCGAAAAAAATGCAAATGAGTTTGCAACTTAGAAATCTTTTGAATGAAGATAGTTTTGAGCTTTATTCGGTTTTCGATATAGGCACTTCTTTATATAGTTTTAGATTGAATCCCAGATTGGTTGTTTTGTTATTGGAATACCGTTTTTAGCTTATTATTGCCTCCATTTTTCTGGGAATCTCCAAGCTTTATTAAGAAATGCACCGTGGAAGCCTTCAAGAACTCCTGGACTATTTCGAACAGAAAAAGCCCAAAGGAGATTTTGTGGTTGTATTGAGCGGTGCACAGAAAAAATAATAAAATCGAAAATTTTTGCTTTTATTTGCTTGATAATTTATTGAGATTGCTCTAATTTTTTCTCAGTTTTCTTAAAATAATGAGATTAATATAATTGTAAAACTTCCCTGTTTTATTGCTTCCCCAATAAACACAATGGCTTCCCCTATTAAAAGGGAATTTAATTTTTTTCTATTTTTCATAAAACTTTAATAAATTGATAAAAATGCAATATAATTAAATAAATATTGCGTTTTTGTTTGCATGTTGCCGGGGGGGTATTATATTTGCTGACAGAAAATTTAAAAAATAAATTATATGACTTAACGGGAAGAAAATATATAAAGGAGGGAAAGCTGCCGGCGTCGTGGAAAACTTCGAGCAGCCTTCCCATAGAGACCAAACTTTGTTTAGTCAAGACAAAGATACTATTTTTAGAGTAAATAAAGTTTGGAGCGCTTAACTTCTTTTATGAAGAGAGGAAGCTTTGATAGGTAGCTGTAACTTATCATAAAACAAACTTTAAACTTTAAAAATTATTAATTATGAAAAAAATATTTAAAACTTTAATTATACTTTTAATAGGACTCGTGGTTCTTCAATCCTGTAAGAAAGAAGCAATGTTTGATTCCACTGATGATTTATATAATAATATTACCGCAATTAAAAATCTTTCAAAACAACGTAATGCATTTAGAACTTTATCTGCTGAAGAAAAGGCTAATCTATGGAAAGCAAAATATAGACATTTAAAATATATGGGAAATTTTAATAGAGATCAATTAACATATATTGATAATTTAATAAACTTAATTGATAAAAATTTATTTATAAAATCTTCCAAAAAACATAAAATCACCAACACTGTAATTATGGATGAGTTAATTAAAGAAGGTAAGCTACTATTTGATTCTAAAACTCTTTTTTCTTTACTTTTTGATTTGAATAATGATGATTTTCTTTTAATAAATAGTGATTTGATGCAAAACAAAAAAAATCAACAAAGGGTATGTAATTGTGCTAGAGGCTCGCGGTATACTTGCGGGCGACTTACTTCTATTGGCTATATATCTGTGGGAATAGAATATGGAGAATGTTCTGGAACAAAATGCGTTATGACAGATGGTGGCTGTGGAGGATTTTGGAGCCAAGACTGTAATGGAGATAAGTGTAGTTACTAAATTTAATATATTTTAAAATGAGAAAGATTTGTATTTTAGGTATTTTACTAGTTTTTCTTCTTTCTTGTAATTCTGAAAGTAAGAAAGAAAAAATAAATATGTATATAATTCCCAATGAATTGAATTTAGATACAATTTTCATTAATAAAGAAATAACTAGAAGGATCAATATTAAAAATATAGGTGACAATACATTAAAATTATATAGCGTGTCATCTGATTGTGGCTGCACTATTGCTAAAATTAAGGATTCAATTATTGACCCTAAACAAGATACATTTATAGAAGTGAAAATACTACCTGAAGTCAAGGGAAGATTTGAAAGGAGTATTGTGATTAAATCCAATATAAAAGAAATATTCTCAATTGTTGATATTAAGGGATTTGTTAAAAAAAGAGAATGATTAAAAAAACTCAAATTGTTTCTTACAGGTTATTATTATTCGTAGGCTTGCTTTTTTCTTTAGCAATTACTGTGGGTATTGCAAGATTAGGGGGTAAGCCTTTTGGGCATCATATCAAAGCATTTGTGTATTTGTTTTATGGTTTTTTAGGTATGGTCCTATTGAAAAAATATGCGAAAAAAAATAAGTTATTGTGGTATATGATTTTTCTGCTTCCTAATTTTTTCATGATATTTTTTGTTTTTCATGTAAACAATTGGAAATTTTATCAAATTGCAACTCCCAGCTCTCTATCTTTTATTTTGGGAGTTGTTTTAGGACTGCTTACATCGCTTAGATATTTTAAGTATGTGTTTTTATTAATGCTTGTTTCAGGTTTTATGGGAATAAATAAAGGATATCAAATGTGGCTTCATAAATTAAATTATGGAAATTTCCAACCGGAAATTGACACAACTATCAAAATAAAGGATTTGCAACTTATAGATGAAAATAATAAACGGGTTTACTTAAATAGTAAAGACGATTATTACATATTGGATTTCTGGACAAGTAGTTGTGGTTATTGTTATTTGGGTTTTGATGAATATCGTACTTTTTATGATAAAATTAAAACTTTGGATAATGTACACTTTTTTATTGTCAATGTGCCTTTTAGAAATGAAAAACTGGAAGATAACCTTGCTTTGGTAAAAAAATGGCCTTATAAAGTGTTGTTTTATAAAGGTACAGAAAAAATCCTGGATAGCATACATGTTTATAGATATCCAACTACGCTGATTATTAAAAATAACGAAATTATAGGAATTGGAAATTCGCACTCAGTTCCCGGCTTTTTAAAAGAAAAAATGGATAATGATTAAAAAAGGCTCTCTAATTATTTTTGTATTTCTCAGTATAAATACCTCATGCATAAGTGTTTATCGCTTTATGGGAGGCTTTAAAAATCCAAAAGTAGAAACAAAAACCAGCATAAAAAATTTTGTCAAAAATTCGGAATTAGATGACGCCTATTTAAATTTACTCTTTGATAAAGTGCCTAAAGATGAGATAAAAAAAATTACGGGGAATATGTTTTTATCAAAACTCATTATTTATGACCGGGAGGGCAAGCGAAAATGTTATGATGGGAATGAAACTTGTGAGGCTGTGCAATTGGCTCAAATTGCAGAAGATTATGAGCATTTAATATCAGACTGTAATGACACAATCGACCGGCAAAATTATTATTACTTTGATAGGCTGGACTCTTTATTGGCGCATACTGTCAGCCTTGAAAATAAAAAAATAACAAAAAGGGATTTGCCGGCTGCAGATTACTATTTCATGTATAATTGGAGTATCTATGCACAGTCAAAAAAAATAACTTTCGAAGACTATTTAATGTTTAAAGATTGGTTAAAAAAAATCAACAAGAAGGTTTTTATAATCAAAATAAATAATGACTTGCGGGAGGATTGGGGGCTGAAAAAAGGGAAAAAAATGAAAATGTTGATACGAAAAACAGGTCATAAAAAATATGATATGAAATTTGGAAAGTTGCCACTAAAATAATTAAAATAAAAGCTTTGAAAAAAAATCCGATATTATTAACAATGCTTTTTCTTTTCTCATCCTGTTCATTATTATTGAAAAATGTGTATGGATATAAGGAAATTAAAGAATTTGACCAAAAAGAATATGATAAATTCATTGCTGAAATTAAACAAAGCTACCCGGTGAATGATAAAGTTTCTACCTATAACGAATTTTACAATTATATAGCACTTGGAAAAGATTCTATACAGAGAAAAGATTTAAGTCAACCTATTCAGATACTATATTTTGATAGAGATTCTTTGGTTTCTTTTCATGCTAATTGCTATGCAAAAGGTCAACTATCCGGCTTGGATTGGAATTATGAAAATCGCTTTTCCATCTTTCCGCCTCACTCGGCTAAAAACCCAGAGGATTTTAACTCAATTAGATTCAAAAAAATCAATGAGATATTTCAATTTAATGATAAGCTAAAAAAATATACAATAATTATATTTTGGACAAGGATGTTTGAGAAAATTTCAAAAGATGCTATCTATTTGGTAATTAACAATCTAAAAACAAACAAGGTGAAAGATGCGCAAATTATATTAATTAATACGGATCATTTTTTTTTCAAAGAAAATCAATTTTGATTCAACAAATTAAAAGATTATAAAGTAATAGAAAGAAAAGAACTCGTTAAAAATATATTATACAAAATCAAACTAAGAGTGCAAAGGCCATCTTGGTTTATCAAAGAAAAAACAATGAAAAAAATATATTTCTTATTATTTTTTATACCTACCCTCCTGATGCAAGGACAAACCCAATCCGGATATATTTCATTCGGCAAACCATGGTTTCCGGATAAAGACAAGAACCTTAATAATTTTTCAGTTGGGATTAATTATCAAAACAGATTCAGCAAATCCTTTTCTTATGGGGTGAATATTGGCTATGCACAAAGTGATAATTTCCCCAGTTTTTATAAAAATAAAAAAGAGTTCGACCGTTATATTTTGTCTCATAATGTTTATGAGAATGATTTTCCCTTTAATCTTATGTGGGATAACATAAGAATATACCAACTGGGTGGTAAAATAGGGTATTCGTTTGTGAACAATACTCGTTTTTTATTAAGCTTTAATGCCGGTTTGGGATATGCTTTTAGCACTTCGGAATTTTTTTATATAAACAACTTCTCCTATGTTTACGAAACAGGGGAATTAATAAAATATTCCAGTGAATTAATTAAAGAAAAAATGAATAATTTTTACAGAAGTTTCGGAATTCAATTTCAATATACTTTTCACAAAAATTATTTCGTAGGAATAAACCCTTCATTCTTTTATTTATTTGATAATGAACATACTGAAACAATTCCTGTATATCCCTCCTACTATAACCTTGAAATATTAATTGGTAAAAACTTTTAATTATGAAAAACTATTTTTTATTTGCTTTCACTTTTTTCTTTCTTTCTGTAGTTGCTCAAGAAAATAAGAAAACTCATTTCGATTTTTCAGTTTCCTACGGGATGTCTTATATAGATTATGCAGATTATTCCTCTTTGGATCCTGTTAAACTTGACATTCCCGCTTGGGGCTCTTTTTTGGAATTTAATTTGGATTATAAACTCAAAGGGAATCGATATATCGGATTGGGTTTTTCAAAACAACAGCATTCAAAAACCATAAATGAACAAATGAGATTTTATAATTCCAATGAGGTTATTGTTCTTGATAATTATTATAATGTACATGAAAAACTTTTTTACGACATCCATTTCGGAACAACTTTCAAGAATAATTTTAGTTTCAATTTAGGTCTGAGTTTTTTTATCGATTATTATAATCGGACCTATACTGATAGGTATGCAAATGGTGATTTTGTGTTGGTTTTTGTAAATGAAAAAAACAGGTCGGATCATTTTAGTGTTTTTTTATCTTTGGAATATTATTTTCCTATAAGGGATTATTTAGAGTTAGGTATAAAAGGAAAATTTTATTATTCTTTGAATGGGATGGAAAATCTTTCTGTATTACCGACTCTTAAAGTTCGTTTTTAAAGCTTTTTATTATCGGGAAATATCATAATGGAGAATTTATGATTGTGTTGAGC
>JAMOVT010000033.1 GCA_027061855.1 Flavobacteriales bacterium | reverse complement strand
CTTTTTTATTTTCGCTGATTTCCACTTCCGGTTTCTGATTGATTCCGTCCAGCGGAAGCAATTGGATGTATTCTATGGTTTTGCCTTTTTCTTTTGTTTCCAAATTGTATTGGGAATGAACCGGACTTTCCAATCGATACAGATTTTTTGCCATATATCTATACAAATAATTTTCTTTTGTTTGGCTGTTTTGCCTGTTCCAATTGGCTTCCGGATTAAGGATCAAAGGTTTTCCATTGATCAGCCGGTCTCTCACTTCTTGTATTCCCAATAATTCGCCTTTTTCATTCATTACATAAGCGTCAAAGGTAGGATCCAGCCAAATCCATTTGCCCAATTGTTTTGAATAAACCGTATTGATTACATGGCAATCGTTAAATTTCAGAGGTTTCGGCATACAAGTGACCATTCTGGATTTATAGCCCATGGCCAAATAACATTCGTTTAAAATCACCGCCATCATCCGGCAATTGATGCCGCGATTTTCGGTCCGGCATACTTTGACCAATTCAATGGCGTTTTTCAAGGCCGGATTGTTGCTGCTTCCGTCGTGTCTTACAATATTATGCACCCAATGCATCATATTCAACAGTTGTGAAATTTCATTTCCTTTTCCGGCGATCGAGTCGAGATGGAATTCCTTTCGTATTCGCCTCAAATTCACATTGCTGCTATCCTGATAAGTAAAAGCGGGAATTTTCCTGGATTGATTGTAATCATATGCCGAAGCTTTTTTTAAGATTGTGAGATAGGAGTCCACATATTTAACCTTGGTATACGCACTGTCTTTTTCATTTAATAAAATGATAAAATCAAAATCGGTATTTTCATCTATTTTCACACTGATGGAATCCAAATCGGTATAAAAAGTCAATGTTTTTCCTATATCGCTGATTTTATAAACATCGGGATGTAAACGGGGCATGATGGTCCATTGACCTTTGTTAAGTTTATCTCCCACTTTTATATCCACTTTTTTGGAGGTGGCTTTGATTAGGGGGATGTTTTTTTGAGAAAAAACGGAAGCGGTAAAAGCTAAAAACAACAAACCGGTGAATAAAAATTTCATAATTTTCTTTTTTGACTATACCATAAAGACAATTTTTCTTTTGTTTTGTTACGTTTTTAGGGCAAATTACCCGTAAAATGTATAAACCGGTGCTTGAAAAAAGAGGCTTGCCTGTGATATAACAACATAAAGGTAACCAAATTTTTATGATTCGAGGAGTTTTATCTCAGTTTTTTGACGAATGTGTTTATAAAAACTTATTATTTAATTCCATAAACCTCAAAGGGTAGTTTTACTGGTATTTAATGGCTTAAATCGGCTTTTATTTCATCCTAAACAAACAGGATTTTCTTATATCGCATGTTGATTGCAAATCTTTTGCTAATTGGAGTATTTTAAATTAAATAATACATTTTTAATGATTTTTTCGTTTTCCTTATCGTCTTTTTTATTCATCCCTAATGCCGTGATGAAAAATTTTTTATCTCCGAAGATTAATATATGCATTTTCATGCCGTTCTTTTCAACGCCCATATATTTTGCCGGATAAGCATCTATCTTTAAATCATAATGTTCTGTAACTTTTGACTTGCCGTTGTTAAATATGTTATAATCAAAAGCTTTTGCTTGATCAAAATAATTCTGTTTTTTTTCTATGAGAAAAATATATGTAAAACCATCTTTTTTAATCACAGGAGCTTTCTCGTTTAGCACTTTAAAATTCTCGGGAATTTTTGCATAAAGACGGGTATTGAAAATTTTTGTATATCCTTCCTCTCTTATAGCTTTGTCGCTATTTTGAGCGTAAGTAAGGATAGGAATCATTAGGATTAAGGCAAATATTGAATAAATTTTAATTTTCATTTTACTGTTTTTTAAATTTTGTGAGGGTTTGTTAAAGGGTTATCTGTGTTTTGTAGTGTTTTTTATTTTATTGAATAATTAGTTCCTGCACCGATACCGTATTTTTCAATTAAATTTTCATTTGATAATTTAGTTAAAATTCTTTTGACAGTCGGGTTGGGTATTTGTAATTTCTTGGCTATTTCACCCGATTTGCTTCCCGGATTACTCTCAATATATGTGAGGATTGCTTTTTCTCTCGGTGATAATTTTGCCTTTGTTCCCTTAATTGTCAATTTATTCATTAGTTGCTCTTGAATATTCAATAGTGCCGAAAAAAAGAAATGAACCCAATCGGTAATATCTTCATTGGGCCTTTGTGCTTGACAGTATCTTAATTTCAAATAATATTCATTTTTTCTGCTTTCAATTTCATGTTCAAAACTTACATATTGTATCCACTTATATCCGTTCTTTAATAACAGGAGGATTGCTAATAACCGGCTCAATCTGCCGTTTCCGTCTTGAAAAGGGTGGATACTGACAAATTCATATGAAAATATCGCAGATTTAACCAACGGATGGATTTCCGTTTCGGAATTATACCATTCTACGAGATTTCTCATGGCATCTTCCGTTTCATATCCCGGATTGGTTGTTTGAAAAATAATTTGTTTTGTTCCGTCGGGCAAAGTGGCTTCCACGGCATTTGAATGTTGCTTATATTTTCCTTTATGCCATTGGTCTTTATCACTGTGATTTAATAATAGGTTATGCAGATTTTTGATATTACTTTCCGTTATTTCGATTTCATTGTAATTTTCGGTTATCAATTCCAAAACTTCAAAATACCCGACCACTTCTTGTGCATCTCTTTCTTCAATTTTTGTGATTTC
>JAMOVT010000032.1 GCA_027061855.1 Flavobacteriales bacterium | reverse complement strand
CCTTCATAGGTAATTACCGATTCCAGATTCATCATATGTCGCATAATAGAATATTCACCCGTGATTCCCATAGCTCCTAAAATTTGACGAGCTTCCCTGACGATATTTAAAGCCATTGCTACATTGTTTCTTTTGGCCATGGATATTTGGGCTGCTGTCGCTTTATTTTCATTTCGCAAGGTACCTAAACGCCATACCAATAATTGCGCTTTGGTGATTTCGGTAATCATTTCGGCCAATTTCTTTTGTTGAAGTTGGAAAGCGGCAATCGGTTTACCGAATTGTGTGCGCTCTTTTGCATATCGCAGAGCGGTATCATAAGCATCCATTGCAGCTCCGAGGGCTCCCCATGCAATTCCGTATCTGGCAGAATCCAAACAGGTTAAGGGACCGCGAAGTCCGTCGGCTTCGGGAAGTAAATTTTCTTTGGGAACTTTCACGTCTTGAAAAATCAATTCGCCGGTTGCCGAAGTGCGTAAAGACCATTTGTTATGGGTCTCGGGAGTAGAAAAACCTTCCATTCCGCGTTCCACGATAAGTCCTTTTATTCTTCCTTGTTCATTTTTTGCCCATACAATAGCGATATCGGCAAAGGGAGCATTGGAAATCCACATTTTGGCTCCGTTGAGCAAATAATGATCTCCTTTGTCCACAAACTTGGTTTCCATACCTCCGGGATTAGAACCGTGATTGGGTTCTGTAAGCCCGAAAGCCCCCATCATTTCACCCGAGGCCAATTTGGGCAAATATTTTTGTTTTTGCTCTTCACTACCGAATTTCCAGATAGGAAACATTACCAGGGAAGATTGCACCGAAGCCGTAGAGCGAATCCCCGAATCTCCTCTTTCCAGTTCCTGCATAATTAATCCGTAGGACATATAATCAAGTCCGGCTCCTCCATATTCTTCGGGAATAAAAGGACCAAAGGCACCGATTTCAGCCAATCCTTTTATAAGATGTTTGGGAAATTCTGCTTTTTGCGCATATTCTTCTATGATAGGGGAAACTTCTCTTTTTACCCATTCACGAGCGGCATCTCTAACCAATTTATGTTCATCGGTGAGTAATTCATCCACTTGATAATAATCGGGATGTTTAAATAAATCTTGTGCCATTCTTTTTATGTTTTAAATTAAACTTGACAAACATAAGAATTTGTATTTATTTTTTTACTGAAAAAAGCTTTTTTCTTTTAAAACTTTTTGCATTGGAAGGCACAAAAAAATATGCTAACTTTGAAAATAAAAAAATATGGAAGCTTCTTTTGATATCAGTTTATACCCCTTGCATGAAGATTTTGAAAAACCTATCAAGGATTTCATTAGAAAACTTCGCGCATCCGGTTTTTCTATCATAGAAACTCCTTTAAGCACTCAAGTGTATGGAGACTTCACAAAGATTATGGAATGGTTGACAGAAAATCTGGATGAAACTTTACAACAAGAAGATCATTGTGTGGTCACTATTAAAATTGTAAAGGGAAACCGCAAAAACTACAAGCCCTTTAAATCTTAGTATATATATACTCCACTACTCCTTTGAGGTCTTCTTCTTTAAAAGGCATTTTTGGCATTAAAGTATATTGATCCAGCCCTTTTTTATAAAGAGCTTTTTCTTTGGTTGGATGCTTAACAAACTCCAACATGGCTTTCTCAAAATCTGGTTTATTAGGAAATTTTTCAATATAAACTTTCTTAATATCTTTCATATCGGGAGCTATAAGTCCTTCACTCTCATGACAAAAAGCACATTGTTTTTTATAAAAATCTCCTGGATCTTGTGTTAAAATCAGTGGATATACATTATCTTTTACCTGTGAAATTTTACTACTTCCTTCTTTTTCTTTCCCGCTACTTGTAAAAGCAAATGAAATAAATAGAAAAGCTATTGCTAAAATCCATATATATGTTTTCATAAATTATTATGTTTGTGTGGATTGCAAAATAAGCAATCCTCATATTGTCTTCCAAATAAATTTTGTTAAAATTTACAATTTTAACAATATCCCTATTTTTTCTGTCAAAATTCTTTAAACACAGGATATTATTTCTTATTTTTGCTAAAATTTTAAACAAATAAAAATATGAAAATGAAAAGATTTATGATTAGTGTAATGATGATTTCCATTATGGGATTATTTGCACAAGAAAAAAAAGAAAACGAACAAAAAACCTGGAAAACTTCCGGAGCGATAGGTTTAACACTCACGCAAGCAAGTTTTAGTAATTGGATAAAAGGGGGAGAAAATTCACTTGCTGTTAACGCATTGGTTAATTATGATATGAACTATAAGAAAGGTAAAAATGTATGGGATAATAAAATTATTATGGCTTATGGTTTAAGTGAAATATCGGGAGTAACCAAAAAAACAGACGATCGATTTGAATTAAATTCTGTATACGGATACGAAGCAGGAAATAATTGGTATTATTCGGCTTTTGCTAATTTCAAAACCCAGTTTACAGACGGATATGATTATTCCACTTCTCCCAAAACCATTACTTCCCGAGCTTTTGCGCCTGCATATTTGAATTTCGGTCCCGGAATGATGTGGAAAAAATCGGATAATCTTTATGTAAATTTTGCCCCAGCTACTACAAAAATGACTTTTGTAACCGATACGGCTCTATCAAATGCAGGAGCTTACGGTGTAGATCCCGGAGAAACTTATCGTTATGAAATGGGTATGGCTATCAATGGATATTATAAATTAAATGTAATGGAAAATATTTCCATGGAAAATATCCTGGGCTTGTATTCCAATTAT
>JAMOVT010000031.1 GCA_027061855.1 Flavobacteriales bacterium | reverse complement strand
TTAGAATTGTAAATTGCTTGGAAGATAATAAAGAAGAAAAATAAGTCTTTTTACGATTATTTTTTCTAAATATTTTATTGTTAAATACTTAAGCAGCACTCAAACTGAGTGCTGCTTTTTTATTTATTAATCCTCATAAAATAATCTATTTAAATATGAGTTTAATCAATTTATAAACTCAAAAAAATGGTATATTTGAACCAAACAAAAAATAACTTGCTATGAGTATATTGAAAACGACAGTAGCAAAGAAAGTGGCATTAGCACTGGCAGGTTTGTTCCTCGTGCTTTTTTTATTTGTCCATCTTGCTATTAATTTAACCCTGATTTATCCGGGAAAAGAAGCCTTTGAAGAAGCGGTTCATTTTATGGATACAAACCCGCTGATTCAATTGATGCAACCCGTGCTTTTTCTGGTTTTTGCTTTTCATATTTATATGGGAACCTATTTGGAATTAACCAACCAAACAAAGCGTTCGGTAAAATATGTAAAGAATAACCCGTCAGCAAATTCTACTTGGGTATCCAGAAACATGATTTGGACCGGCTTGATGATTTTAGGCTTTTTGTTGATTCATCTTTATAATTATTTCCTGCCTTTCAAAACACAGGAAATTCATGATCATTATGAACTGGTAACCGGATTATTTCATAATGCAATTTATGTAATAATCTATGTCTTGGCATTTATTGCCTTGGGATTACACTTGAGTCACGGCTTCCAATCCGCTTTTCAAACTTTGGGAGTAAACAGGGAAAAATGGAATAGAATACTTGTAATTATTGGAAATATCGTTTCCTTTATTATAGCTTTCGGATTTTCATTTATAGCTATTTACTTTTATTTCAAATAAAAAATTCAGATTATGTCAACAATCAATATAAAAGAAGGAAGTCCTTTACATGCTAAAATTCCTCAAGGGGATTTGGCTAAAAAATGGATGACTTATAAAGACAAAATTCGTTTGGTCAGTCCGGCCAATAAAAGAAATCTTGATATTATCGTAGTAGGAACCGGTTTGGCCGGAGCTTCTGCTGCCGCCTCTTTGGCAGAATTAGGTTATAATGTAAAAGCTTTTGCTTTTCAGGACTCTCCACGAAGAGCCCATTCTATTGCTGCCCAAGGAGGTATCAATGCATCCAAAAACTATCAGAATGACGGAGATAGTGATTGGCGTTTGTTTTATGATACCATAAAAGGAGGTGATTACCGTTCCCGTGAAGCTAATGTATACCGTTTGGCAGAAGTTTCGGGAGCTATTATTGATCAAGCAGTAATGCAAGGGGTACCTTTTGCACGTGATTATGGTGGATTATTAGATAACCGTTCATTTGGAGGTGTATTGGTTTCGCGTACTTTTTATGCCAAAGGACAAACCGGACAGCAATTACTTTTAGGCGCTTATTCAGCTTTAAACAGACAAATTGCACGAGGTAAAGTTCAAATGTACAATCGTCATGAAATGCTTGATTTGGTAGTCATTGACGGTCATGCCCGTGGAATCATTACGCGTGATTTGGTAACCGGAAAAATAGAAAGACATTCTGCTCATGCCGTTGTTTTGGGGACAGGAGGATATAGTAATGTATACTTCCTTTCTACCAATGCTATGGGATCGAATGCTACTGCTGCTTGGCGTGCACATCGCAAAGGAGCTTATTTTGCAAATCCGGCTTTCGTACAAATACACCCAACTTGTATTCCCAGAAGCAGTGAACATCAATCTAAATTGACTTTGATGTCGGAATCCCTTCGTAACGACGGAAGAATTTGGGTGCCAAAAAGATTGGAAGATGCTAAAGCCATTCGTGAAGGCAGATTGAAGCCAACCGATTTGGCAGAAGAAGATAGAGATTATTATTTAGAGAGAAGATACCCCGCTTTTGGTAATTTGGTACCTCGGGATGTGGCTTCCCGTGCAGCTAAAGAGAGATGTGATGCCGGTTTTGGAGTAAACAAAACAGGTGAAGCAGTATTTTTGGATTTTGCCACTGCTATCGAAAGATATGGAAAAGAACAAGCTCATCTTAAAGGAATTCATAATCCTACAAAAGAGCAAATTACAGAGCTTGGAAAAAAAGTAATAGAAGAAAAATACGGAAACTTGTTCCAGATGTATGAAAAAATTGTGGACCAAAATCCGTATGAAACACCGATGATGATTTATCCCGCTAACCATTACAGTATGGGTGGTTTATGGGTAGATTATGATTTACAATCCAATTTGCCGGGATTATTTGTTATTGGTGAAGCTAATTTCTCCGACCATGGTGCCAACCGTTTAGGAGCATCTGCATTGATGCAGGGATTGGCTGACGGTTATTTTGTTTTGCCTTATACTATCGGAGATTACTTGGCAGATTATATCAAAGAAGGAAAAATACCTACGGATACTCCTGAATTTGAAGAGGCTGAAAACAAAGTAAAAAAAGAGATTAGTTTCTTCCTTTCCAATAATGGAAAACATTCCGTTGACTATTTCCATAAAAAATTAGGAAAAATAATGTGGGATAAAGTCGGAATGAGTAGAAATGCTGAAGGGCTGCAAGAAGCCATTAAAGAAATACAAGAATTAAGAGAACAATTCTGGAAAGAAGTAAGAGTACCCGGAAAAGCAGACGAATTCAATCAAGAACTTGAAAAAGCGGGATATGTGGGAGATTATTTGGAATTGGGAGAATTGCTAGCTTTAGATGCTCTAAACCGCAATGAATCTTGTGGAGGACACTTCCGTGAAGAATATCAAACTCCCGAAGGAGAAGCTTTGCGCGATGATGAACATTATGCTTACGTAGCTGCTTGGGAATATCCGGCAGAGCCTTACGAAAGATATGTAAAACATGTGGACTTGAGCAATTCGATATTGCATAAAGAGCCATTGAAATTTGAATTTGTAACACCTACAACCAGAAGCTATAAATAAAAAAATTATGAAATTAAATTTAAAAATCTGGAGACAAAATGGGCCGAACGACAAGGGTCGTATGGTCGATTATCAAATAGAAGGCGTTGAGGGAGATATGTCTTTCTTGGAAATGCTTGATTTGCTTAACGAAAATTTAATCGCAAAAGGAGAAGAACCCGTAGCTTTTGATCATGATTGTCGCGAAGGAATTTGTGGTATGTGTTCATTATATATCAATGGTGAAGCACATGGCCCCGACAGGCTGATTACCACTTGTCAATTGCATATGCGTAAATTTAAAGACGGTGATACCATTTATATTGAACCATGGAGAGCAAATGCTTTCCCTGTAATCAAGGATTTGGTTGTCGATAGATCGGCTTTTGAAAGAATTCAACAAGCCGGAGGTTATATATCTGTTAACACATCCGGTAGAACCGTAGATGCCAATACAATCCCGATTCCCAAAAAGGATGCCGATGATGCATTTGATTCGGCAACTTGTATCGGCTGTGGTGCCTGTGTGGCTACCTGTAAGAATTCTTCCGCTATGCTCTTTGTTTCTGCCAAAGTGGCTCAATTTGCCCGTTTGCCGCAGGGGAAAGTGGAAGCTGCCCGGCGAGTGCAAAATATGATTGCCGTAATGGATGAAGAAGGATTCGGCAGTTGTACCAATACGGGTGCATGTGAAGTTGAATGTCCAAAAGGAATATCCTTAACAAATATTGCTATTTTAAATAAAGAGTTTCTTTCAGCTCAATTAAAATAGATAATATTGTTTTGATTAGTAGAAAAAAACCCTGCCGTTTTGGTGGGGTTTTTGCTTTAAATTGCTTATTTTTGAATAAGATATACATTTATGGGAATCATACGGAATTCTTTACGGGCAAAGATTTTTTTCTCAATGATGCTCCTTACCTTTATTGCTTCGGTAATGATTTTGCTTGTGACTGTTTTTCAGTACAAAGAAGAAGCCGAAGATTATCATAAACAAAGATTATTAAGGAAAGAAAAAGCAGTAAAATCACATATCGTAAGTATCTTAAATAATACAACTTATGAAGTAAAATCAGAAAAGATACCTTATATCTTCAAAGAAAATAATTTTATCAGTGAACTTTCCAAGGTGCATAAAATGCCTATTAATATTTATGATTTAAATGGCCGTTTATTGATAAGTTCAAGAAAATATTTTGGCAATGAAAAAAAGGATACCCTTCAAAAAATATCTTCTGATATTCAAAAAAGAATTGACCTTTCTCCCGATAAACGCTATGTAATTAAAAAAAATAATGGCAAGACCGATTATCAGTCTTCATTTAGCTATATTTATGATAAACATTTCAAACCGATTGCCATTTTAAATCTTCCTTATCTTGCGGACAGCACTTTTTATATGGACGAATTGAGGGAATTTCTACGAAATTTAGCCAAAATTTATATCGTATTATTTCTCATAGCAACTCTCTTATCTTATATACTTTCACGTTATATTACAAAATCATTAAGTACAATCAACCAAATGTTGCAAAAGACATCACTGGAAGGAAAAAAGCAAAAAATTATTTTGAATAATCCCAATGAAGAAATTGACGAATTAGTAAATTCTTATAATTCGATGGTTGAAAAACTCGATGAGAGTGCAAAAAAATTAGCGCAAACAGAACGTGAACAAGCTTGGAGAGAGGTCGCTAAACAAGTAGCGCATGAAATTAAAAATCCCTTAACTCCCATGCGTTTGAACATACAGAGTTTTCAAATGACCTTTGATCCTGAGGATCCAGAGATAAAAAATAAATTTAAAGAGTTTTCCAATATGTTGATTCAACAAATTGATTTAATGAGTAATATTGCTTCCGGGTTTTCTAATTTTGCCCAATTGCCCAAAGCGCAAATACTCGAATATGATTTGGTAGACATCATACGAAATGCTCTTTTACTATTTGATCCCGAAAAGGTTTCATTTCATACTAATAAGGAAAAGCTAATGTGGTCTTTTGATAAAGATCAATTAATGCGGGTGATAACCAATTTGATTGAAAATGCCCTTCAATCTGTCCCTGATGATAGAAAACCTGCCATTGAAGTTATTTTGGAAGATCTACCTGATAAAATACTCATCAAAATCAAGGATAATGGAAGTGGAATACCCGAAGAGGTGAAGGAGCATATTTTTGAACCTAAATTTACCACAAAAAGCAAAGGGATGGGTTTGGGATTGGCCATAGTGAAACGTATTATCGAAAATCATGGCGGAACAATTTATTTTACTACCAGATTAAATGAAGGCACAACATTTATTATAGAATTTAAAAAATAAAAATTATGAAATACCAAAATATTATTGTAGAAAAAAAAGCGCCCAAAGCCTATATTACCATTAACAGACCCAAACAATTAAATGCTTTGAATAAAGCAACTATTGATGAGCTGCACGATGCTTTTGACGATTTAAATAAGGATAAAGATATTCATGTTATTATCTTGACCGGAGCCGGGGAAAAAGCCTTTGTTGCAGGTGCAGATATCAAAGAATTTATGAATTTTAATGAAGAACAAGGAAAGAATTTGGCTGCACAAGGACAGGAGCAATTGTTTGATTTTGTCGAAGGTTTAGAGACTCCCGTAATAGCCGCAGTCAATGGCTTTGCACTTGGAGGAGGCTTGGAGTTGGCTCTCGCTTCACATATTCGTGTGGCTTCCGATAATGCAAAAGTAGGTTTGCCGGAAGTTTCGCTTGGTGTTATTCCGGGATATGGAGGAACACAACGTCTTGCACAAATTATCGGGAAAGGGCGTGCATTGGAAATGATACTTACCGCCGAAATGAAAGATGCTAATACCGCAAAAGAATATGGTCTTTTTTCGGTTGTGGTCCCCCGGGATCAACTTCTGAACACGGCAGATGAAATGGCAGATAAAATTCTTAAAAATTCTCCTCAGGCCATTGCCTTAGCAATCAAAGCTGTCAATGCGGGTTATGGGAGAGAAGGTTTTGAAAAAGAAATAGAGTTATTTGGTAAAGCTTTTACTACTACTGATTTTAAAGAAGGAACCTCTGCATTTGTGGAACGTAGAAAGCCTGATTTTACTAAAAATTAACTGATAAGCAAAGAGGCTGCCTTTTATAAGACAGCCTCTTTTTTATTCTTAATAATAGAATTAAAGTTTTTCAAATTCTTCGGCAGAAATTTCTCCGGTATTGATTTTTATTAATTCTTCCAATTTAGAAGAAATAAATTTATCAATTTCATCATCAATATATTTGGGTTTTTGAACGGGTCTTAGATTACCCGGTAAAACATATTTTTCATAATAGTAGAAGAAATACTGATCAAAACTTGTAGCGGAAAGATTATAGGCTCCCAAATACCATCCCAAACGAGTAGCAGATCTTCTTTGAGGAGGAGTACCGTGATGTCCTGCACTATTAGTATAGTAATCGCCGATAGAATAAGCAAAATTGAACCCGGGACCTGCTTCGTCCCAAGAAGCGCCATATCCTCTACGCATATAATAACCTGCATATCCGTCAGATTCTAATTCTGTAGCACGTGCCGTATATTCATGGACCGAGGGAACACTGGAATATCTATATTGAACTTGATGTCCATATTCATGTGCCAATACCATTACAGGTACTATTTGACCATAATTTAACGCTTGACGATAAAGAGTTTCTCCAAAATAAATTTTTCCTGTGGAATAGGAAATGGCATTGGCGGTACTGCTGGTGCTGGTATTATCATGAACAAAACGTAAAGTGACCGTAGGAACTTGAAGTAACCGGGCAATATTGGAAGATTGCGAATACATTAAGTTAGTCTGGGTCTGATTGATAATGTAGGTGTTTATATAGGCATTGGGGCCCCAATTACTATCAACATAACTACATTCCGTGTTAAATTCACCATCCACTGTGATGTTTTGTTGTTCAACCGTGTCATCTTTTTGACAACTACTCAATCCTGCTAAAAGCAAGATACTTAAGCCTAAGCTTCCTAAGATTTTTTTCATAGTGTTAATTTTTATTTGTGTTAGTAATTATCATAACACTATAAATTCTTTGAAATTGTGTAGTAAATGTTAAAATTTAAAATTCAAATGTTAAATTTAACGGCTTATCTGTATTTCATAAAAAGACGTGCACCGGCAAGAACTGCAAGTATCGAAAGTAGATAATTTTGTGGAGCAGGTTTAGGAGGAATAATAAGTAAAGCGGTTACAATGAATATAACCACTGTAATCAATGCTGATTGTAATAGTATTTTTTTAACTAAAGGACTCATAAATTCTCTTTTTTCAAATTTACTTATTTTCTTTGAATTTTAGAGCTTTTATACGGTCTTTTAAAGGCGGATGCGAATAATGTACAAAAACATACCAGGGATGAGGGGTTAAATTGCTTAAACTCTTTTTGTGTAATTTTTTTAATCCGGAAATCAAATCGTTTGAATTCCAATAATTTTTTGCATACCGGTCTGCTTGATATTCAAATTTCCGGGAAATGAAGTTGGTGATAATTCCTATCAAAAAAGATATTGGAGCAAATAACAAGGCAAAAGCAATCAACCCGATATGGAAAGAGTTTCGTTTGGCTCCCAAGGCATTGGCTAATAAATCGTTATTAACTACCAGAGAAAATAAATATAAAAATAAACCTGTTGTCAGAATGCTGATTATCAATTGGAAAATTATATGTTTCTTTTTATAATGACCTATTTCGTGCGCAAGTACAGCTGCGATTTCATCCTCGTTTAATTCTTGCAGAAGTGTATCATATAAAACCACTTTCTTTTTAGGACCAAAACCCGAAAAAAAAGCATTCGCTTTGGTGCTTCTTTTGCTTCCGTCAATGATATATATCCGGTCTAAATTGTAATGGACTTTATGGGCAAGTAAACTTAATTTTTCACGTAAACTCCCTTCTTCCAAGAGTTTTAATTTATTAAAGAAAGGAAGGATTAAACTTGTATAAAATAAATTTAAAAAAAGGCTGAAAAGAGCAATTACAATCCATGCTTGCCACCAAAAATTCTCACCGCTTTTTTTGTAAATAAATAGAATGCTTCCTCCTAAAACAATGATTAAAACTATGCTTATCACTATATTTTTCAAAGCATCTATGATAAATAATTTCTTTGTGGTTTTATTAAATCCGAATTTTTCTTCAATTACAAAGGTTTGATAATAATTAAAAGGTAGTGAAATCAATAATGCACCAATGCCAAGAAGAATGAAATAAATCAGACTTTGTAGTACGGGAGAAGAATGGATCAAACGTACTTTTTCGTCCAAATAGCCAAAGAAACCGGTAAAAAGGAGTAGTAAAATCAGAAGAAAGGACAAAGTAGATTCCCATAAATGAAACCGGTAATTAGTTTTTTTATATTCTTGTGCTTTTTTATATTCTTCTTTATCATATAAATCTCTGAGATCAGCAGGAATTGGATCATGAAAATGTTTTGCATTGAGATAATCCAAAAACTTTTCTATGAGAAATTCAGCTGCAATAAAAAACACTATTACTAACAGGATCGTACCGGCTTTCATATTATTTTTCCTTTTTAGGCTTTTTCGTATTGTGTTTATTCATTGCTCTTGATAAACCTTCTTGCACAAAACTGATAATTGCATCGGAAGCTTTTTCTATTAATTCAGGAAGCTTTTTCATTTGCTCTTCTGTCCATTTTCCCAACACATAGTCCACCTGACCTCCTTGGGGATATTCTTTTCCGATACCAAAACGCAAACGTGGATATTGATTACCCCCGATGAGTTCCTGGATACTTTTCAATCCATTATGCCCACCGTCACTTCCTTTGGGTCTTAATCGTATAGTACCGAAATCCAAGTTTACATCATCCGTAATAACCAAAAGATTTTCTTTATCAATTTTTTCTTTCTCCATCCAATATCTCACGGCTTTACCGCTGAGATTCATATAAGTATTAGGTTTGATAATAATGAGTTTTTTCCCTCGATAATTTCCTTTGGCAACATCGGCATAGCGTTCCGTTTTAAAACCCGTTTTAAGTTTTTCAGCCAAACGGTCAGCTACAAGAAAACCTATATTATGGCGGGTATATTTGTATTCCTCCCCGGGATTTCCCAGTCCTACGATTAAAAATTTTTTCATTGAATTATCGTTTTCCTCCCGAATTTCTTCTTCGGATTTACCTTTAAACCACCGGCTTAAACTGTTCCAAAAATCTGAGATCGTTTTCATAGAACATTCTTATGTCGGGAATTTGATATAGTAACATCGTGATTCTTTCGATTCCCATTCCAAAAGCAAATCCGCTGTATTCTTCGGGGTCAATATTCATATTTTTCAATACATTGGGATCTACCATCCCTGCTCCCATAATTTCCAACCATCCGGTTCCTTTGGTAATGCGGTAATCGGTTTCTGTTTCCAATCCCCAATAAATATCCACTTCGGCGCTGGGCTCTGTAAAGGGAAAATAGGAGGGACGAAGGCGGATTTTACTCTTACCGAACATTTCTTTTGTAAAATATAACAAGGTTTGTTTGAGATCGGCAAAAGAAACATCTTTGTCAATATATAATCCTTCCACTTGATGAAAAATACAATGTGAGCGTGCGGAAATATCCTCGTTTCGATAAACTCTACCCGGAGAGATGGTACGGATGGGCGGTTTATGTTTTTCCATATATCTGGTTTGTACCGATGAAGTGTGGGTACGCAAAAGCCAATCGGGATTTTGTTGCAAGAAAAAGGTATCTTGCATATCTCTGGCCGGATGATATTCGGGTAAATTCAAAGCTGTAAAATTATGCCAATCATCCTCGATTTCCGGTCCTTCGGAAACATTAAAACCGATGGTTTTAAAAATATCGATAATACGGTTTTTTACAATAGAAATGGGATGACGGCTGCCTATTTCCGCAGGATATCCCGGACGTGTTAAATCCAATTTATTTTCGGAGCCGGCATTTGCATTTCCTAATTTCTCTTTCCATTGTTTAACGGCTTCGGATACTTCTTTTTTTAACGTATTGATTTTTTGTCCGTATTTTTTCTTTTCTTCATTCGGTACCTTTTTAAATTCGGCAAAAAGATTATTTAAAATACCTTTTTTTCCCAAATATTGAATACGGAAATCCTCGACTTCTTGGGTTGTTTGAGGCTTAAAATCCTTTATTTCTTTCAGGTAATTATCTATATTTTTAATCATAATGGTATAATTTCAAAAAAATTATTCTTCGGGCATTTTATCTAATTCCAATTTTTCATGAAAGTAATCTACAAAATCGAGCATGGTATCGGCCATTTTGTCGTCGTTAGTCGCTTTACGATAAACATCAGCCATGGATTTCAATGTTTGGTAAAAGAAAACCCGCATTTCATATAATTTCATTTCTTTGGTCCATAAATCCAAACGTAAGGTTTCTTTTTTCTGATCGTTCCAAACGGAAACCATTATAGCTTCTGCCGGTTCATTGGTAATTCCCGCATCATCTGCCGACCATTTAATTTCTTCCGGAATACGGTTTTCATCCAGTCCGACTTCAAAAATTACTTTGCTTTTATGTTTTACTGCCATGATTTTTTTGGTTTGTATCTTGATTTTTTAAAAATTTCTTCTTCGGGTGTTTGAAGCATCTTTTGCAAAGATACATTATTATTTTTCATATAAGCACGCACAATTTGCCATCCGGTATATGTCCCTATTTGTCCTGGTGTATTTCTATCGTTTTCCGTGTAAAATTTTGAATAGGGAGCCAGATTTAGAAACCGCCTGTCCAAATCCGGATGACTATCATACAAGAGTTTATTGGAGACAAAATACTTCCATATTTCTTCTTCATTTTTTTGTGCCCATTTGTATTTTTTTGGTGTATATCCCAATAATAAATCTCCGGAGGTATCGGGAAGAAAGGCATTTAAGAGATATACTTTTTTTCCTTGATGAATCATTTTATACAAAAAAGCTTTATTTCTCAATGGAGGAATCAAACTTTCGGAAATAGCCATTCCCGCTTCTACGGGTAATCTTTCGGGAGTGAGATTTTGTCTTATATAATCGGGGACGCCCCCTTTATATACAGGATTGTTTTTTCCTAAAAAATTATCAAGTGATATTAACATCAGGCTATCGGCATATACCACTTTATTAAGGTAATTCCAGTCTGAATAGATAGTGATAATTTCCGGTTCTTTGAAGCCCGGAAAATAATATTTAATATGTTGAAAAAGTTGTTTGAATCCCGGCGAATATTTATTAAAATCAGGAAAAACACCATCCACTTCTTTTTTTAAGGCAAGAAATAATGTATCGTTCATCTTTTGTGTCCATATGCTATCGGGACTTTTATCAGGAAAAATATAAGGATATTTTTTTTTTATGTTAGGGAACTCCTCGGCAGGACGGCCAAAGAAATCTTTGTCGAATCTATGGATTTTAATTTCGACCGGAATATTAGAAACATCGGGAGACAGATTATCATTTTCCGAATGACAACCCAGGACAATAAAAAGTAATAAAAAAAACGAAATTCGTTTTTTCATGATGAATTTTTTAAGATACAAAGATACGAATAATGTATAGATTTAAGTATATTTCCTTTCGCCGAAAATCTTTGAACCTACCC
>JAMOVT010000030.1 GCA_027061855.1 Flavobacteriales bacterium | reverse complement strand
GAGTCCGGTTTTAATAGCTCCCGGTTGGCATAACTGTAAAAATCGGCACCCAAAACATAGACCAAAAGCAAGATTGTAACTGCCACAAGGCTATAAATTCCGAAAACCTCTTCGGAATACTTGAAAAACAATAGAGTGAATAGAAACTTTGCAGCAACAGAAAGTCCTCTTATGGATAATAAAACCAATTTTTGATTTGATATTTTACGAGAAAAATACATTTAAAAAGATAAATTATTTCCCAGAAATACTTTTTGTGCCTCATTATAGGCGTTTTCAAAAGCAGTAGTATTTATTCCTGTTTCGATATTATTTTGAGTAAAATAGGTCAATAATTTTTCAGTAGGAAGATTACCTACCAATTCGTCTTTGGCCATGGGACAACCGCCAAAACCTTTAATGGCACTGTCAAAACGGCGACAACCCGCCGTATAAGCGGCATCTACTTTTTCATACCAGGTTTTAGGGTGTGTATGGAGATGAGCGCCAAATTCGATTTCGGGATATTTGGGAATTAAATAATCAAATAATTTTTGAATAGTGGGCGCATCTGCTGTCCCTACGGTATCCGATAAAGAAATAAGATTCACTCCCATTTTTTTTACTTTTACCACCCATTCCTCTACAATCTCTTTACTCCAAGGGTCTCCATACGGATTTCCGAATCCCATAGAAAAGTACACATTTACCTTTTTGTTGTATTTAGCGGCAGTATCCATAATCTGTTTCAACAAATCACAAGATTGCTCAATGGTTTTTGCGGTATTTCGCATTTGAAAAATTTCAGACAAGGAAAAAGGATAACCCAAATAATCGATTTGTTCAAAACGGCAAGCATCATTCACTCCGCGCATATTGGCAATTATAGCCAGTAATTTGGTGTTTGTATTGGATAAATCGAGATTTTCTAGAACTTCTGCGGTATCTCGCATTTGCGGAATGGCACGAGGAGAAACAAAGCTTCCGAAATCTATCGTATCAAAACCCACTTCGAGCAAACTTTGTATATATCTGATTTTCTTAGAAGTAGGTATGAATTCTTTGATGCCTTGCATGGCATCCCGGGGACATTCTATGATTTTCACCTCTTTATTCAAATTCAGAAATTTGCCTATAAAGATAGGTTATTTTTGCAAAACCTTCTTCTTAAAAAGAGAATTGAAGTGTTTTTACTATTAAAATTTCCTTAATAAAGATCGTTCTATTTTCCTTATTTTGAATCCCTAAAAAAATAGTATTTTTGCATAGTATAAAAACCGAGTTATGTCAGAAGAAAAAAAATCATTGAACTTTATAGAGCAAATTATAGAAGAAGACCTCAAAAACGGTCTTCCCCAAGATAAATTGCGTTTTCGTTTCCCGCCCGAACCCAACGGTTATTTACATATCGGACATGCCAAGTCCATTTGTTTGAATTTCGGCTTGGGAGAAAAATACAATGCCCCGGTTAATTTACGGTTTGACGATACCAATCCCGCTGCCGAAGAACAAGAATTTGTAGATGCCATCAAGCATGATATTGAATGGCTCGGTTTTAAATGGGACAAAGAACTTTATGCATCAAATTATTTTGACCAATTATATGAATGGGCCAGAAAATTAATCAAAGAAGGAAAGGCTTATGTGGATGAACAAAGCCAGGAAGAAATAAACAAACAAAAAGGCACTCCTACCGAACCGGGAATAGAAAGTCCTTACCGCAATCGCCCTGTGGAAGAAAGTTTGGATTTATTGGAGCGTATGCGAAAAGGGGAATTTGAAGAAGGAGCCATGGTTCTGCGAGCCAAAATAGACATGAAATCACCCAATATGCATATGCGCGATCCTATCATGTATCGCATCCTGCATAAACATCATCACCGTACGGGTGACAAATGGGCTATATACCCTATGTATGACTGGACACACGGACAATCGGATTATCTCGAACAAATCTCCCATTCTTTATGTACCCTTGAATTTCTTCCGCATCGTGAACTTTACGATTGGTTTTTGGATCAAGTAATAGAAAAAGGAAAACTTCGTCCCAAACAAAGGGAGTTTGCCCGTTTGAATTTGTCTTATACCGTGATGAGTAAGAGAAAATTGGCACAATTGGTAGAAGAAGGCTATGTAAAAGGTTGGGACGACCCTCGTATGCCTACCATTTCCGGATTAAGAAGACGCGGATATACGCCGGAATCCATCAAAAATTTCTCCGACCGTATAGGAGTGGCCAAAAGGGATAACATTATTGATGTGGCCTTACTTGAATTTTCAGTAAGAGACCATCTCAATAAAATTGCACCGAGAAGAATGGCTGTTTTGGATCCCGTTAAACTTATCATTGATAATTATCCCGAAGGAAAAACAGAATATCTCAAATCCGAGAATAATCCCGAAGACGAAGATGCAGGTTACCGTGAAATTCCCTTTTCAAAAGAATTATATATAGAAAGGGATGATTTCAAGGAAGAAGCCAACCGCAAATTTTTCCGTCTTACATTGGGTAAAGAAGTACGTTTAAAAAATGCATATATTATCAAGGGGGAATCCGTTGTGAAAGATGAAAACGGCAATATTATCGAGATTCACGCCACCTATGACCCTTTGAGTAAAAGCGGAAGCGGCACTCCCGAGAGTAAAAGGAAAGTAAAAGGAACCTTGCATTGGGTAAGTGCGCAACATTCCGTTCCGGCGGAAATCAGAATATATGACAGATTGTTCCTCGACGAAGCTCCCGACGGACATAAAGGCAGGGACTTTCGGGAATTTATAAACCCCGATTCTTTGCATATTGACAGAAAGGCACGCTTGGAACCTTCCCTTGCAGAAGCCCGGCCCGGTGAGCGTTTCCAGTTTACCCGATTGGGATATTTTGTAGTTGACAAAGACTCGAAACCGGACAATCTCGTCTTTAACAGAACGATAACATTACGTGACACTTGGGCAAAGAAAAATAAATAGGCATATTTTTTGCATAAAAAGAAACGTTTAAATGAAGTTTGAATTCATATGAAAAAGTTTCTTTTATTTATTAGTTTGATTTTGGGAATTTCCTCGGGATATTCTCAAATCACTTTTAAAACCCGTGTATCACAACGAAATATCACTACCGATGATCGCGTGCGAATAAGTTTTATTGCCCAAGGAAATTCCAGAGATATTTATAACGGACGGCTGGAAGCTCCTTCCTTTGAAGGCTTTCAAGCAATGGGCCCGTTTGTCTCGCAAGAATTTTCTTATATAAACGGAAGCAGTTTTTATAAAAAATCTTATACTTATACTTTAAAACCACTTAAAACAGGTAAACTTACCATAGGACCGGCTATTTTTAAAAGTGGCGATAAAGAATACCGAACCCAACCGGTTACCATTACCGTCACCCAAGGACAAAATCCTGTTAGCCCACGGGCTACTACCCCTAACACAAACAAAAATACTCCTGTAAAATCCGGAAATTCGAAAGATATTTTTTTGGTCGCTCAGCTTACCAAAAAAAATCCTTATGTCAATGAAGCCGTAGGTTTAACTTATAAATTATATATTCCCAAATCTTACGGAGTACAGAATTACCAGGAATTATCTCAACCAGAATATAACGGATTTTGGGCACAAGACATCGACCGTAATATCAGTGGTCCGTATCAAGGCACTATCAATGGAAAGGAATATGAATATTATGTATTAAAGAAAAAATTGCTTTTCCCGCAACAATCGGGGAAACTCAGTATAAAACCGCTTACTTTAAGTATAGACATACAAGTACCGGTTATACGTCAAATGGGATATTTCCAAATCCGGGATTTTGAAACCAAACGGATAAAACTCAGTTCCGGAAAAAAAACCGTCAATGTTCAAGCCTTACCTGAAAAAGGGAAACCGATGGATTTTACCGGTGCCGTAGGACAATTTGACTTTTATGTAACAGCCGATAAAAATGAAGTAAAAACCGGAGAACCTGTAAATATTATTGTCGGAGTGAGAGGTATTGGTAATTTAAAACTTTTTAACCTCCCTCCTCTTAAAGCACCCGAAGGAGTGGAACTCTACGACCCTACACATAATGAGGATGTAAAAAGCACCTTTGCAGGAAACAAAGGAGAAGTAACGGATAAATATATTGCTATTCCTTCCCGAAATGGAAAATTTATTATTCCCGCTATGCGCTTTTCGTATTTTAATCCGCAAACAGGAATTTACGAAACCAAAACTACCCAAGATATAATATTATTTGCTACGGGAAATGCAGATTATACTTCCGGACAAATTACAAAGGGAGAATCAAACGGAACAGCAGCCGATTTCCGCTATATCAAAACTTCCGAAAATCCGGTTTCCAAAAAAAGAAATCATTTTTATGGAAGCAAAAGTTTTTATTGGTTGATAACTATTCCCATTTTATTGGCTTTATTCCTTTTTGGCTACAAAAAGTATTTGGATAAGCGTGTGATTGACGAAAATCTCATTAAAAACAAAAAAAGAAAAAGTTTGGCAAACAAATACTTGAAAGAAGCTGCTGCTTCTACCCAAGACAAGGATTTGTTTTATGCCAATTTAGAAAAAGCCATACATAATTTTCTCAAAGCCAAATTAAAGATCGACACCTCAGAATTGACGAAAGAAAACATAAGAAAAAAATTGAGTGAAAAAGGAGTAAAAAATAAGGAAATTGACGATTTACTCGTATTATTGACCAATTGCGAAATGGCAAGATATACTCCTTTCGGGGCAGGTGATATTCAAGCGGACTTGAAAAAAACCGAAACCCTTATAAACCAAATAGACAAACAAATATAAGCTTGTAAAATGAAATCGATTATACCTTATTTATTTATCTTTTTTCTTAGTTTTCACTGGAACTTAACCGGACAAGAGAGTTCTTTTCAATCCGGTAATGAAGCATATCAAAAAGGAGAATACCAACAGGCAATTGAAGAATATGAAAAAGCCTTATCCGGAGACAAACATTCGGCCGAATTATATTATAATCTCGGGAATGCCTATTATAAAACAAATAAAATCGCTCCTTCCATTTATTATTATGAAAAGGCTTTAAAGCTCAAACCCAAGGACAAAGACATCCGGCATAATTTGGCTTTAGCCAACCAAATGAAACTGGACAAAATAGAAAAAGTGCCCGATAGTTTTACCCAAAAAGTTCAAAAAGGAATCGCCCTGATTTTTAATTTTAATACCTGGGCCATAATGACTGTAATATGGAGTTTTATCGGGTTATTGGCTTTTTCCCTCTTTATTTTTTCAAAGAAAACCAATATCAAAAGGCTGGGATTCTCTTGGATGTTTATCAGCTTGTTTATGTTATTGTTTTCTTGGTATTTTGCCGGAATCGCTCAAAAAATAGAAAATGAAAAATACGGAATTATTTTTGTTCCGCAAACCGAAATTCTCACTGAACCGAACCTGAGTTCAGAAAAAATAGCCGATTTACACGAAGGCACAAAAGTACAAGTGCTCAAAGAAGAAAACGACTGGTTCTATATTGAATTACCCGATGGAAAACGGGCGTGGATACCCAAAACGGATTTAAAAATTATCGATTAATTTCATTATAAAAATTATATCCTATACTTATTCCTATCCCCCAAATATTATTTTCGGAATTCAGAGAATAAAAAGTTTTCATACCCAATCCGAAATGATTAAAATTAAAGAGTATACCTGTTTCCACCGGAATATTAAAATGAGAATATTCAATCTTTTCATATGTAATATTAAAAAATTCCGCATCAATCATTTCTCCCCGTAAATTTCCATTGCTCCATCCTGCACCCGATTGAAGGTAAACGAAACCTTTGGAGAATTTATACACCACTACTCCAAAAATGGCATTATATTCCGTATTAGACAAAGCCGGAGTAGTAAAAAGAATGATCTCGTCACTTCGACGTAAATTAACTCCGATAAAAAAATCCGAATTTTTTAGGAAATGATTATATCCCGCTTCAAAAGAAACTCCTGTATCACCCTTGGAAAAATTCGTATAATCCAGCATTCCGTATGCCCAAGAAAAGTTTTCCTTTTCTTGTCCTTGCAAATGGAAGAAACCTCCCAAAAAAAGTAACACAAAGAATATTTTTGTTTTCATCTTTTTTTGTTTATAAATATAATTATATTTACTCAAATTTTAAAATGAAAAAAATGAAAAAATTACTTTTATTCATGCTTTTTTCCAGCCTGCTATATAGTTGTGCCGAAACAAAATTGCATACGGAGCAATACAAAAACAAAGATATTTTGGTTGGTGAAGGATCTATTTCCGATATACAAAAAGGAACTTATGAAAAATGGTTTTCAGAAAACAGTATTAATTATTCCGGAGATAAGGAAAGCATTAACCAACTTAAACAGGTTATAAATAATTATCAATTCGAAATAGTAATGGGGACATGGTGTCCTGACAGCCGTCAACAAGTACCTGTTTTTTACAAAGTCCTAAAAGAAAGCCAATATAAAAATCCTGAGAAAATTCCTGTAATTTATGTGCCACGAAAATATAAGGAATATGATAAAATAAAGGGAATGGATATCAAACGAGTTCCCACAATTATCGTTTTAAAAAACGGGGAAGAAATAGGAAGAATCATCGAATACCCCATGGAAAGTATGGAAAAAGATTTAGTGGCGATAATTAAAGGAGATTATAAACATGAATTATCTAACTAACTATTTATAATTGAATCAATTAGGTATCTTTCTGATATTAATCATTTTAAATTAAAAGAAGCCTGTTATTTTTACCGGAAAAGAGTTAAAAAACTCAAAAAAATCATTGGTTTACGCTAATGTTTAACCTATTTTTGTAACATTAAAAAACACTTGGAAATGAAAAAACATAATTTTTATGCCGGCCCCAGTATCTTGCCGCAATATACAATCGATAAGACCATCGAAGGCATTCAAGATTTTGCCGGCACCGGTTTATCTGTATTGGAAGTTTCACACCGAAGCAAAGAATTCGTCGATGTGATGAATGAGGCTCAGGCTTTATTCAAGGAACTTCTGGATATACCCGAGGGTTATAGCGTTCTCTTTTTACAAGGAGGTGCCTCCATGCAATTTGCCATGATCCCTTTCAATCTTTTAAATAAGAAAGCGGCTTACCTCGATACCGGCGCTTGGTCTTCCAAAGCCATCAAAGAAGCCAAAGCCTTTGGTGAAGTAGATGTGGTGGCAAGTTCCAAAGACCAAGGATATAATTATATTCCGAAAAATTACAGCATTCCGGAAGATGCCGATTATTTTCATATCACAACCAATAACACCATAGCCGGAACAGAGATTAAAGAAGACCTGGATTCACCGGTACCTTTGGTAGCCGATATGTCTTCGGATATATTCAGCCGCCCGGTTGATGTTTCAAAATATGCAATGATTTATGGTGGAGCCCAAAAGAATTTAGGACCGGCGGGTGCTACTTTTGTAATTATCAAAGATGATATTTTAGGAAAAGTAGATCGTCATATTCCCACGATGTTAAATTATCAAACCCATATTGATAAAGGATCCATGTTTAACACCCCTCCTGTTTTGGCTGTTTTTTCTGCCCTTCAAACTCTTAAATGGCTTAAAGAAAACGGAGGCGTCGAGGCGGCTCAAAAAAGAAATATTGAAAAAGCAAATTTGCTTTATGAGGAAATCGAACGTAACAAGCTTTTCACTCCCGCAGTAAAAAACAAAGAAGACCGTTCTTTAATGAATATTACCTTTGTGATGAATGACGAATACAAAGACAAGGAAAAAGAGTTTTTGGACTTTGCCGCCGAACGTGGAATCGTCGGAATTAAAGGACATCGCTCGGTAGGTGGTTTCAGAGCTTCTACTTATAATGCTTTACCAAAAGAAAGTGTGGAAGTCTTGGTAAAGGCCATGCAAGATTTTGAAAAAACAGTTTAATAAATTATAGAATAAATGAAAAAAATACTCGTGGCTACCGTCAAGCCTTTTGCGCCGCAAGCCATCAAAGAAATGAAAGATATTGCCGATTCAAAAGGATATGAATTGGTTTTATTGGAAAAATACCAAAGTCCGGAAGAACTTAAACAAGCTGTTCAACAAGCTGATGCGCTTATTGTACGCAGTGATAAAATCAACCGTGAGATTTTGGAGGCTGCCCCTCATTTAAAAGTAATCGCCCGAGCAGGTGCCGGATATGACAATATCGACCTTGATGCAGCAAGAGAGAAAGATATGGTGGTTATGAATACTCCCGGACAAAATGCCAATGCCGTGGCAGAACTTGTCTTGGGAATGATGGTATATATGAACCGGAATAAATTTAACGGCACTGCCGGCACCGAACTCAAAGGAAAAACTTTGGGCATTCACGCTTATGGAAACGTGGGGAAAAATGTCGCCCGTATTGCCAAAGGATTTAAAATGGATGTAATGGCACATGATCCTTTTGTTTCCTCAGAGATTGTTGAACGTGACGGTATTAAAGATGTAGAAGAACGGGATGATCTGTATGAAAAATGTCAATATGTTTCCCTTCACATTCCGGCTAATCCTCATACCGTCAAAAGTATCGGGTATGATCTATTAAAGAAAATGCCGGAAAATGCCGTTTTAATCAATACGGCGCGAAAAGAGGTAATCGATGAAGAAGGACTATTACGATTAATGGAAGAACGTCCCGATTTTAAGTATATCTCGGATATCGCTCCCGATAACAAAGATATATTGGAAGAAAAATTTCCCGGTCGTGTATTTTTCACTCCCAAAAAAATGGGCGCACAAACGGCAGAAGCTAATATTAATGCAGGAAAAGCCGCAGTGAAACAAATCATCGATTTTTTTGAAAACGGAAATACAACATACAAAGTCAATTAAAAACCATAAAGAAAATGGCAAAAATAAAAGCTTTCAGAGGAGTAAGACCTCCCAAGGATATCGCCCAAAAAGTCAGCAGTTTACCCTATGATGTAATGAATTCGGAAGAAGCCGCAGAAATGGCAAAAGGAAAACCCGAATCTTTGCTTCATATTACTCGGGCAGAAATTGACCTCCCCGGTTGCACGGATACACATTCTGAAAAAGTATACGAAAAAGCCGTAGAAAATTATAATAATTTTAAAGAAAACGGATGGCTGGTCAAGGATGACAAGCCTCATTATTATATTTATGCGCAAACCATGGATGGTAGAACACAATATGGAATTGTAGGAGCGGCTGCCGCCCAGGATTATTTTGACGGTGTAATTAAAAAACACGAATTAACACGCCCGGATAAAGAAGAAGATCGAATGGTATTGACCCGCTATTTGAATGCAAACATCGAACCCGTATTTTTTTCTTATAAGGCGGTCCCCGAAATTGATCAAATTGTCGAAAAAACAGTAAAAAATAATGAGCCCGTCTATGACTTTACTGCCGAAGACGGATTTGGACATCACTTTTGGGTAATAGAAAATGAAGAAGACAATCAAAAACTCGAAAAACTTTTTGAAGAAAAAGTCCCTTACACTTATGTAGCCGACGGACATCATAGAACAGCCGCAGCTGCCAGGATTATGGAAGAAAAAAAGGCACAGAATCCAAATCATACCGGAGAAGAGGCCTATAATTATTTTATGGCCGTACATTTTCCCGATAACCAATTGAAAATTATCGATTATAACCGTGTTGTTAAAGATTTAAACGACTTAAGTGAAGAGGAATTTTTACAAAAACTTCAAGAGAATTTCGAAATCGAAAAAATAGGAAAAGAAGCATATCGTCCTTCTCAATTACATGAATTTTCTATGTATCTCAATGGAGAGTGGTATAAATTAAAAGCAAAAGAAGGCACTTATAACGATAATGATCCCATTGACCAATTGGATGTAACGGTTCTTTCCAAACAAATTCTTGAACCCGTTTTGGACATCAAAGATCTCCGGACTTCCAAACGTATAGATTTTGTTGGGGGAATCAGAGGTTTGAAAGAGTTGGAGAAAAAAGTGGATTCGGGAGATTATAAAGTAGCTTTTGCTTTATATCCGGTTAGTATGCAGCAATTGATCAATATTGCCGATACAGGAAATATTATGCCACCCAAAACCACGTGGTTCGAACCGAAGTTGAGAAGCGGATTAGTGATCCATGAACTTGAAGATTAAGATATAAAAAGTTTGAATATGCCCCGGATTTTTCCTTTACAAATTACACGCCCTTTACGAAACAAAGTTTGCATTTTTCCTGAACGTGAAATTTGCAATCTCACCAGTAGTGATATAAACAGTATAATCAGAAGAAATCCTTACTCTTTTTATAATATTTTTTATAAGCCTTATATTAAAAGATTAGAAGGCCAAAAAAAATATAACGCTATCAAAAGGCAATTTGAAAAATTCAAAAGAAAAAATATTCTTGAAACAGATGAGAATCCGGGGTATTATATCTATAATGTTATTCTTAATGATAAAGAGCAAACGGGAATTATTGCCAAAATCCCTTTTGAGGAAGTAATCAATCAAAAAATCATTAATCTGGAACATCCTTCTGCTCATCATTTTGAAGAAAAATTTAATTTATACGACCAAACCAAATTTGTTTCCAAACCGGTTAATATTTTACACGAAAATAACGAAGTATTGGAACAAATAATCCATAAATACAAATCAAAAATTCCATTGTTTGAATTCACAAAAAGCGATGGAATAACCTATGAAATATGGAAAGTAGCTGAGGAAAAAGATATTCAAGCCATTAAAGAAGCCTATGAAAATATGGAAAAATTTTATTTGGCCGATAACAAAAGTCAATTCGATGCGCTTCTTGAAATCTACAAGAAAAATACCCAAAACGGACAGCATTCCGGTACGGAATCATTCAATTATTTTCCGGCCTTTCTAATCCCTAAAAATCAGGTTGAAATCTACGAATACAAAAAGGGGGTTATTCCTGATACCAATTTAGATTTTGAGAAATTGTTGGAGGAATTAAAAAAAGATTTTGATATCGAAAAAGCGGAAATCTCCGAAATGAAAGAAGAAAAAGGAAAAATTCTTTTGTTTAGTTTAAAAGGAAATTATATTTTAACTCCCAAACAGGAAACCGATTCATCTCTCCCGGACTCTTATCTTTTTGATAAATATATTTATCCCGTTCTATTAAAAACAGTTCATAACTTTAACCAAGAAGCATTAAGTTTCTGTAGCGGAGACAGAAGTTTAAAGTGTGTAGAAAATCAACTCAACAAAGGAAATTGTAAAATAGGTTTTGTGGTTTCTCCCGCCACTCCGGAAGAAATCGAATTATTGGCAGAAGAAAAAAGAACTTTATCTGACAATAGCATCTATTTACAACCTCGACTTTTAAAAGGATTATTTATTTATGAGCTCTGATATCTGTAAAAATTTAAATGAAATTCGTAGCGAAATTGATGATAATATACAATTGGTAGCGGTATCAAAAACCAAGCCTGTGGAAGCCATCAAGGAAGCCTATGATTGCGGTCAACGGGATTTTGGAGAAAACAAAGTACAGGAAATGCGTGACAAATATCCTGTTCTCCCTTCTGATATTCGATGGCATTTAATCGGGCATTTACAAAGAAATAAAGTGAAATATATCGCTCCTTATGTCCATTTGATCCACAGTGTGGATAACCTAAAACTTCTCAGGGAAATCAACAAACAAGCCCTGAAAAATAAACGGATAATTCCTGTTCTTCTTCAAATAAAAATAGCACAAGAAGACACAAAATACGGTATGAGTTTTGAAGAAGCAGAAGAACTCCTGCATTCTTCCGAACTTGACGAATTACCAAACATAAAAATTTCGGGACTCATGGGAATGGCCACAAACACTCCCGATGCAGCACAACGCAAAAAAGAATTTCATTCCCTTAAATTGTTTTTTGACAAACTCAAAAAACAATTTCCCGATTTCACCTATCTATCGATGGGAATGAGTGGAGATTACCCTCTTGCCATAGAAGAAGGCAGTAATATGATTCGGGTAGGTTCAAAGATTTTCGGCGAAAGGAAATATACTTAAATCTATACATTATTCGTATCTTTGTATCTTAAAAAATTCATCATGAAAAAACGAATTTCGTTTTTTTTATTACTTTTTATTGTCCT
>JAMOVT010000029.1 GCA_027061855.1 Flavobacteriales bacterium | reverse complement strand
GATGTATATTTAATCAATACCGGTTGGACCGGAGGCCCTTATGGAGTGGGAGAGAGAATCAAGCTCGATTATACCCGTAAAATGGTCGAGGCGGCAATAGACGGAAAGTTAAAAGACGCTACTTTTATAGAAGAGCCCTTATTTCATCTGAGCATTCCCACCGCAGTTCCGGGCGTACCTTCTTCGGTGTTATTTCCTAAAAACACCTGGGAGGATAAAGAAAAATACGATGAAACCGCCAGAAAATTGGCCAACGAATTTAAAAAAGCCTTTATCAAAAATTATAAAGGAAAAGAAATTAAGGAAAGTGTCCGGAATCAATGTCCGGGATGTTAATAATTTTTTTGGCATTAAAAAGCGGCGAATTTTAAAAATTCGCCGCTTTTTAATTGGATAAATAATCAATTATTTTTTTGCCATTAATTCTTCAATTTCCTCCACGGTAATGGGAATGTTTTTCATCAGGTTGATAGGTTCTCCTTCTTCTTGAATTACATAATCATCTTCAATACGAACGCCTATTCCTTCTTCGGGAATATAAATCCCCGGTTCCACCGTAAAGACCATTCCCGCTTTCATCGGCTCATAGAGCAATCCGTAATCGTGTGTATCCAACCCCATATGATGGGAAGTTCCGTGCATAAAATATTTTTTATAAGCGGGCCATTCGGGATTTTCATTTTTGATGTCTTCTTCTGTGAGCAAGCCCAAGCCTATCAATTCTTTCTCCATAATTTGACCGACTTTTTCCTGGTAGTCTTTCCATAAAACGCCCGGTTTCAGCATTTTTGCTGCGGCATCTTTAACGCGTAAAACCGCATTGTAAACTTCCTTTTGACGGGGAGTGAATTTTCCGTTTGCCGGCACACAACGCGTCATGTCGGAAGCCCAATTGCCGTATTCGGCTCCTACATCGATTAATATCAAATCGCCGTCTTTGATTTCGGCATCATTTTGAATGTAATGGAGCACATTTGCATTGGGACCGGAAGCGATAATGGGAGTATATGCAAATCCGCGTGAACCGTTTCTCAAAAATTCATGGGCAAATTCGGCTTCCAGTTCGTATTCTTTCATTCCGGGTTTTACTTTGTTTAAAATGCGTCTGAAACCTTTTTCCGTAATATCACAAGCTTTTTGAATTTGGGCAATTTCTTCGGGTTCTTTTACCGAACGAAGCCGTTGTAAAATGGGATTGCTACGCTCGAAATGATGCCCGGGAAACATTGCTTTGGCTTTTTTGATAAAGCGGTCTTCGCGGGTTTCTACTTCGGTAGAGGCGCGATAGTGTTCATTTGTGTTGATATAAATGTTCTCATTTTGAAAAGCCAATTCTTTAAGCACACTGTCAAAATTTTGCAGCCATTGCACATTTTCGATGCCCGTTAATTCACGTGCTTTCTCTTTGGTAAGTTTTTCTCCTTCCCAAACCTTGATGTGATCATTGGTTTCTTTTAAAAACAGTATTTCACGGTTTTTGGGATCCACAGCATCTGGGGCGAGCAGCAAAATACTTTCTTCTTGATCCACACCGGTCAAATAAAAAATATCCCGGTGTTGGGCAAAAGGCAAAGTGCTATCGGCACTAATGGGATAAATATCGTTGGAATTGAAAATCGCAATGGATTTAGGCTTCATTTGCGCCATAAATTTTTGCCGGTTTCTTTTATATAAATCGGCGGGTAGGGGTGAATATCTCATGGTAATTATTTTTAATGGTTTTTTAAAATATAAATTTACTATTATTTTGGGAAGCAGAAACTGTGCATTGACATTATTAAAGATAAAATATTGTTAAAAAAATCAGATGATTTCAAATTGTTTCCCTGCTAAACTTTGGATTACATTATTTAATTCCATTTGTAGCAGAAGTTGAGCGGTTTTCGAAACCGGAAAGCCGGTGGAAAATGCTATTTCGTCCAAGCCCGTTTTCCCTTTTTCTTGAAGAAAATCAAATATTTTTTGTTCTTCTGAACTAAGATCGACAAACAAATTGAGCTGTTTATTTTCTTTTGTGTTTTTTTGTGTTTCCCATTGTAAATATTCAATGATTTCTTTTCCGGAGGTGATTAACTGTGCTTGATTATTTTTAATCAGGTTATTACAACCTTTACTGAAAACATCCGAGGCTCTTCCGGGAACAGCAAATACATCACGATTATAGGAATTAGCGATATCAGCCGTAACCAATGAGCCGCCTTTTTCGCCCGATTCAATAATCAAAGTGGCTTGGGAAATTCCGGCTATAATCCGGTTGCGTTGTAAAAAATTATTTCTATCCACCGGGTCCGAATGCCAAAACTCTGTTATTAATCCCCCTTGTGACAGCATTTTATCTGCAATCTTTTTATGTAAAGAAGGATAAATCCGCTGAAACCCATGTCCTAAAACCCCAATGGTATCCAATCCCTTTTTTAAAGCCTCGGTGTGAGCCGTAATATCTACTCCGTAAGCCAGTCCGCTAATAATTACCGGCTGATAGGGCGCTAAATCTTCCATAATCTCTTCAATCATTCGTTTCCCATAAGGAGTAATATTACGGGTTCCGACAATACTGAGGGTTTTCTTATTGTTTAAATTGACTTTTCCTTTTGTAAAATACAGAATGGGACCGTCAGGAGCATGAAAGAGTTGGCGGGGATATTCATCGTCAAATATGCTTACCGGATGTATGTGTTCTTTTTCTATATATTTCAGTTCTTTTTCTGCCAAATCAAAGGCGGAAAAATTTTTTAATTGATTAATGATATAAGTTCCTATATCGGGGATGGAAATGGCATTTTCTTGTGCCGCTTCAAAAATTTTTTGGGCCGATCCGAAATGTTTAAGTAGTTTTTTGGCGGTGATATCTCCCACGCCTTTTACCTTTTGCAGGGCTAATAAATAAAATAAATCTTCTTGCATAAAAAGAACAAATAAATTTATAAAAGTATAAATATAAATGTTTTTCAACAAAAAAGCCGGAATTAGATATTTATCCGGCTAAGTTTATTATTCTCTGTGTAATTTTTATAGCTAACTTTTCAATATAGCAAACTTTAAAAGCTCAAAACAGTTCAATTAAATTGGTATATCTTTTAATTTTTTTGTCCGGTGTTTTTTCATTGATTGAGAAATATTCTTCCAATTCATTTTTGCTGAAATCAAAAAAACTCATATAATAGTCTTCCAGTGTATCGTAATTTTTGTATTCCAGAAATCCTTCTAAATATTTTTTAGCTTGATCCATTCCGGTATGAATTTCGATTTCCTTTAAAATTTTATAAAGTTTGCTTATTTGGTATTTCATATCTTCCAAAGTCCCATTTAATTTTTTTGTAGGAAGAGGTTTTCTACGAGTTATAAAAGCTTCAAAACTTCCATCCGGTTTATAGGAAGGCTTATAATGGGTGAATGCCCAGAAAAAATCATTGTCTTTTGTTTTATGTTTAAGTACGGCAATACCTTCTTTATAATCCATAATGAATTCTCCAATGGTTTCATGAATTAGATCAGGCATGTCCTGATGGCAGATGGTCTTGGGTGGTTGGGAAACAAAATCGGTAACTTTATATCCTAAAAGATTTAATAAATATTCATTGGCATATTCAATATGATTACCCAGATTTATTTTTACAGTAGCCGTTTTTTTGATGTCTAAAAAAATTTCATTGTCCATGATGCATTTGTTTTGAATTAGCAAAAATAGGAAAATATTATTGAATAAAAGTAACATAATTAACACTATGTGATTTTTATTTCTATATTATAAAGAAAATCAATAAATAACTTTCTCTTTGCAGATATTCCCGTACGTTTGTTTTTAAGAAAAAAATATTTATACATTTACAGATAAACTTTAATTTTACATTTGTAATATCATTTACTATATTTATATGAAACGAGTATTAATAATTATCCTGTTTTTTAATTTTTTTACAGCTTTATCCCAGAATCCTTATTTTGAGATAGCCAAGCAAATGGAAATCTATAATGAAGTCCTCAAAACTCTTTCGACTAATTATATAGATGAAATTAATTTTGGTGACCTGATGCAGAAAAACACCAAGCGGACACTCAACTCGTTAGACAGGTTTACCACATTTTATGATGAGCAAGGTATTTTGGATCAACGTATGCGTCAACAAGGACATTTCGGCGGCCTGGGTATTTCTATAAAAGCTACTGATTCCGCGTTGATTATTATGAATGTATTTAAAGATACGCCGGCACAAAAAGAAGGTTTGGTTACAGGAGATAAAATTATCGCTATCAATGGGGAGAAAGTAGCCTCAATGGAACGAAAAGTGGCTTCCGGATTATTGCGAGGACCCAAAGGATCAACGGTGAAATTGACCATTAAACGGAATGGAAAAATGCTGAAAAAAGAAATTCACCGGGATGATATTGCTTTGGATGCGGTCACGGGAACAAGCTTGGATCGAGATATCGGTTATATACGTTTTGTGAAATTTAACCAAAAAGCTTCTTCACAGGTAAAAAAAGCTATTCTTGATTTGAAAGAAAAAGGAGCTAAAAAAATAATTATTGATGTAAGAGGAAATCCGGGAGGTTTACTCAATGAAGTGGTGAAGATTGTCAATTTTTTTATTCCCAAAGGAAAAACCGTAGTAACAACAAAAGGTCGTTTTGAAAAATACAACAAAACTTATGCAACCAAAAACGAATCTTTGGACGAGGAAATACCACTGGTAATATTGGTCAATAATCGCTCCGCTTCCGCTTCGGAAATCTTATCGGGAGCTTTGCAAGATTACGACCGTGCGGTTATTTTGGGTGATACGACCTATGGAAAGGGGCTTGTTCAGCGTACTTATAAATTAAAATACGGAACTTATATGAAACAAACCATTTCAAAATATTTTATACCGTCGGGGAGATTGATTCAGAAAATAGATTATTGGCATAGAGACAAAAACGGTAAGCCTACTTTGCTTAAAGATCATGAGAAAGGAAAGGAATATTTAACCACAAACGGACGAAAAGTATATAATTTGGGCGGCGTTATTCCTGATATAGTAATGGAAGAAGGAGTTGATGATTCATTGATTAAAGATTTGGTGACAAATAACTATCTTTTTGATTTTGTTACCGATTATTATTATAAGAATCCTATTCCAAAGGATTATGACAACTTTTCTTTACCGGAGGATATCATAGACCAATTGATTAATTATCTAGAAAAATCAGGAAAAAGTCCGGAATCTGCTGCCGAGAAATTGTTGAAAAAAGCATATGAACGGGCTAAAAAGGAAAATCAACCGCAAAAAATCCTGAACCGTTATAAAAATATGTTGGAGGATTATCATGCAACCGATATCGAAATTATAAAGAAAAACAGTGATTATTTAACCTATTTGATAGGTATGGATTTGGTACAACGCTATTTTTATACACCGGGTAAGATAAATTATAAAATGCAGCAAGACAAGCTGATACAAAAAGCAAAAGAAATCTTGCGAAACGAAAAGGAATATAATCGGATTTTAAATAAATAATTTTTGAAAAATATTTGTTTGATACATTAAAAATTCCTTATCTTTGCATTCGCAATTACCAATCAAGCCTCGGTGGCGGAATTGGTAGACGCGCTGGATTCAAAATCCAGTTCCGGCAACGGAGTGTGGGTTCGATTCCCACCCGAGGTACAAAAAAGCGAGTTGTTTTTCAACTCGCTTTTTTTATTTCTTTTTCAAAGATTTAATTTTGTTCTGTGCAAATTCCTGTAAAATGAGGGAAGCGGATATTTCTGCTTTTTTCGCCAATAATTCGTCCCAATGTGAAGTACCCTCCCATATTTCTTCTTTGAGTTTTTGGAGCGCTATGGGATCATAAGTAGTAAGTTTTTCGAGCAAATATTCCGTTTCTTTATCAAACTGTTCTTTGGTGTCCCAGACGTCGGCATACAAACCTTTTTCTTTGGCCCAATAGGCATTATGCCATTTTGTGGCGTTGATACTCATTTGAGAAAAGGCACTGATACCGATTTTTCTTTTCACTGCCGGGGCAATTACAAATGGGCCGATTCCGATAGAAAGTTCGGAAAGCTTCACCGCCGCCGATTCATGAGCAATGGCATAGTCGGATGCGGCAATCAATCCTACGCCACCACCGACAGCTTTTCCTTGCACCTTTGTCACTATAATTTTTGGGTTTTTACGCATGGCATTAATAACATGTGCAAATCCCATGAAAAAATTAACGGCTTGTTTGTGGTCTTTTAAGGATAGCAATTCGTCAAAAGACGCACCCGCACAAAAAGTTCTTCCTTCACTTTCGAGCAATATCACTTTTATCCCTTCATCTTGTCCTGCTTCATAAAGAATTTTTTCCAGCTCTTGTAATTGACTTGAAGGAAATGAATTGGAAGCAGGGTGATAAAATTGAACACGTCCTATCCCGCTTACTTCCTTTATTAACTGCACATAGGCTCCCATTTTATAAAAATTTTTCAATCATCCGGTCGATGATGTTGTATGCATTGAGTTTTAAATGTTGGTAGGTAGAAATACCTCCCAATAGCACACTTAGAAAAAATAAAATATATGAGTTGATAGCGAAACCGCTATAAACAAACAAATACCAATCTATAAAAGCAAAAATTACTATCCAAACAAAAAGATAGAAAACATAATAATAGATGGTTTTTTTAATTAACTGTAATTCTTCTTTACTCGCTTTTTTCTTCATAGTTTATTTTATTTTTTGTTTTAATTTTTTTTCCCAGTTCCATGCATCTTTTAAGGCATCTTCCATAGTAAGTCGGGCTTTCCAGCCCAGCTCTTTTTCTGCCTTTGTAGTATCCGCCCAAACAGCCGGAACATCTCCCGCTCTGCGGGGAGTAATTTTATAATTGAGTTTTATATCATTGACTTTTTCAAAGGCTTTGACAATTTCCATTACCGAACTTCCCCGTCCGGTGCCGATATTAAAAATTTCAAAATCTTCCTTGTTTTTGTTTTGTAATAATCTTTCCAATGCAACAACATGTGACTGAGCCAAATCCACTACATGAATATAATCTCTGATAGCTGTTCCGTCCGGTGTGTCATAATCATCCCCAAAAATACTGAGTTCTTTTCTTTTTCCAATGGCCGTTTGCGTGACAAAAGGAACCAAGTTTTGTGGAACTCCTTTGGGTAATTCGCCTATATAACCTGTGGGATGTGCACCAATCGGATTAAAATAGCGCAACGCAATGCTTTTGATTTTATGTGCATTGGATGTGTCACGAATGATTTCTTCTCCTATTTGCTTGGTGTTTCCATAAGGAGAAAGGGCGGGTTTAATAGGTGCTTCTTCGGTAATAGGCAAGGTGTCCGGGTCTCCATAGACAGTACAAGACGAACTGAAAATAAAATTTTGCAGTCCCCTTTTTTTCATCTGTTGCAAAATATACACCAGCGAATGAATATTATTTTCGTAATACATTAAAGGTCTTTCAATGCTTTCATTGACTGCTTTTGAAGCGGCAAAATGTATAATTCCGTCAATATCTGTATATTTTTCAAAAAAATTTTCTACCGCTTCCTTTTCTTTAAGATCCAAGAGTTCAAAGAAAGGTTTCTTTCCCGTAATCTTTTCAATACCCTCTAATACTTCTAAATTTGAATTGGATAAATTGTCAATAATCACCACTTCATAGCCTTTATTTTGCAATTCGACTACGGTATGTGATCCTATAAATCCTAAACCTCCGGTAACGAGTATCTTCATCTGAAAAATAATTAGGCTAACAAAGATAAGCCAAAAAAAGAATTATTTACAATTATTTAATTTCCGCTTCGCTTATCAGACTTAATAATTCTTAACTTTGTATGAATTTTAAAGTAAAGAAAATGAATAAGAAAGTAATATTGATGATATTGGACGGATGGGGAATCACTCAAGACCCGAAAGTTTCGGCTATTGCACAAGCAAATACTCCATTTATGGATAAATTAATGAAGGAATACCCACATGCCAAATTGTATACCTCGGGTGAAAATGTAGGTTTACCGGAGGGGCAAATGGGAAATTCGGAAGTGGGCCATATGAATTTGGGTGCGGGAAGAATTGTTTATCAGGATTTAGTTAAAATAAATAAGGCCATTCAAGACGGAAGTTTTTTTGAAAATCAAGTATTGAAAGATGCCTTTGAGTATGCAAAAAAAAATAATAAAGCCGTGCACCTTTTGGGACTTTTATCTACGGGAGGAGTACATTCACATCTCGATCATTTGAAAGCTTTAATAGATATGGCCGATAAATATGGAGTAAAAGCCTATATTCATGCTTTTATGGATGGCCGTGACGTAGATCCACATTCCGGGATTAATTTCTTAAAAGAAATTCAAGAATACATTAAAGATAAACCGGTAGAAATTGCTTCGGTAATCGGGAGATATTATGCCATGGATCGTGATAATCGTTGGGAAAGAGTGAAAAAAGCCTATGATTTGCTAGTCAAAGGAGAAGGGAAAAAAGCACAAGATCTCATTAAAGCAGTAGAAGAAAGTTATAAAGAAGGTGTTTCTGACGAATTTATTTTACCCATTGTGCATGTAGATGAAAAAGGAGAGCCTATTGGAACCATTAAACCGGGAGATGTTGTGATTTTTTACAATTTCAGAACGGACAGAGGACGTGAGTTAACAAAAGTATTGACACAAGAGGATATGCCCGAATACGGAATGAAAAAACTCCCTTTGTATTATGTAACCATGACGATTTATGATGACAAATTCAATGGTATTAAGGTGGCTTTTCCCAAAGAAGACCTGAAAGACACATTGGGAGAAATTGTTTCCAAGAAAGGGAAAAAACAAATCCGGATTGCAGAAACAGAAAAATATCCTCATGTCACTTTTTTCTTTTCGGGAGGTAAAGAAAAAGAATTTCCCGGAGAAAAACGTATTTTAATTCCCTCTCCAAAAGTAGCTACTTATGATTTGAAACCCGAAATGAGTGCCTATGAAGTGGCGGATGCTTTATTGCCTGAAATTAAGAATGAATCGGCGGATTTAATTGTGCTCAATTTTGCTAACGGCGATATGGTAGGGCATACAGGAGATTTTGAAGCCGCAAAAAAGGCGGTAGAAGCAGTCGATAAAAATGTGGAAAAAATAGTAAATGAAGCATTAAAACATGATTATAGCGTTATTATTTTAGCGGATCACGGGAATGCGGAGAATATGGTTAATCCGGATGGATCTCCCAATACCGCACATACCACCAACCCCGTGCCTGTTATTTTAATAGATAAGGATATCAAACCCGAATTAAAAGATGGAATTTTGGCTAATATTGCCCCCACCATTTTGAAATTAATGGGCATAGAAAAACCCAAAGAAATGACTGAACCGATTTTTTAAAAGAAGATGAAAAAACTATTGATAATTACACTTTTCTTGATAGGCCATTTGATTTTCGGTCAAGTGAAAGTTCTTTTTGATGCAACCAAAGCCGAAATGGCAGGAAATGCCGATTGGGTGATTGATGCCGATACACATAATATTGGTTTCAGTAGCGGTGTGATTAATTTTAATGGAAATGAATCCAATCCACAACGGTTTCCCACTCCCGATCAATCTACGGTAGCAGCCAATACCTCTGAAAATTATTGGACCGGTGGAATTTCCGCGTGGGGGATTGAAGCTGTGAAAGCGGGAGCATGGGTGGAGACTTTACCGGTAGACGGAAGAATTACCTACGGAGACGATACAAATGAACAAGATTTGTCAAACTATGATATCTATGTGGTAGTAGAACCTAATTGGTTATTTACAGATGATGAAAAAACGGCTATTTTGGATTTTGTATTCAATGGCGGTAATCTTTTTCTCATCAGTGACCATGATCATTCGGATAGAGATGGAGACGGCTATGATTCTGTTGATGCTTGGGATGATTTTCTGGATAATAATCCGCTGGGCTATAATCCATTCGGAATTCATGTAAATTATGAAAATTTTACGGATGCCAGTACTGATATAGCTGACTTGCCGGGGAATCCTATTTTGGATGGAGAATATGGGAGTGTAACTCGTGTTGAATTCTATGCAGGAACCTCTTTTACAGTGGATTATACGGAGAATCAAACGGCAACCGCTTTGGTTTTTAGAGAAGGAAGAATGAACGATTATGGGGCGGTAATGATAGCATCCGCCGAGTATGGAGCCGGAAAAGTTTTGGCAGTAGGAGACAGCTCGATAGTAGATGACGGTACCGGTGATCCCGGAGATAAATTATATGATGGATGGTATGAAGATGCCAACGGCAATCATCGCATATTGATTATGAATGCGATGATATGGATGCAAGAAACTTTGGATGTTGAAGCGATAAGTAAAGATTATTTTCATGTATATGTAAAACGGCATTGGTTATATATAGAAAATAAAGCCAATTCAGATGATTATTTTAGGTTGAATATTTATGATCTTAGTGGGAGGAAATTAAAAACAACCAAATTGTCATCAAATGCAAATTTGAAAATCGAACTTAATTTACCGGCTTCCGTTTATATTTACAATATCACCTTGGAAGGAAAACCTGTTCAAAAGGGAAAAATAATTTTGAAATAAGAGGTTTTTATTCAAAAAAATATTTTTATATTTGCAATCGATTTTGGGGCCGTAGCTCAGCTGGCTAGAGTGCTTGACTGGCAGTCAAGAGGTCGTGGGTTCGACTCCCATCGGCTCCACAAAATAAAAAAGCCTGTGATTTTTCACAGGCTTTTTTGTATCACATAAATCTCTTCATTACATCATTGGCATTCCACCTCCCATTCCGGGCATTGCCGGACCTGCGGGGTTTTCTTCTTTAATATCGTTGATTGATGCTTCTGTGGTCAAGATCATTCCTGATACCGAAGCAGCATTTTCAAGGGCAATTCTTGAAACTTTTTTCGGATCAATGATACCCGCTTTAAACATATTTACATATTTATCGTTTTTGGCATCATAACCGAAATCACCTTCTCCTTCTTCCACTTTTCCTACTACAATAGCTCCTTCTTTACCGGCATTGTTTACAATTTGTCTCAAAGGTTCTTCAATAGCTCTTTCTACAATTTTAATTCCGGTTTTTTCATCGGCATTAGAAGTTTCCACTTCTTTTAAAGCTTCTTTGGCTCTTAGAATAGCTACTCCACCACCGGGGATAATACCTTCTTCCACAGCAGCCCGGGTTGCATTAAGTGCATCTTCCACACGATCTTTCTTTTCCTTTAATTCAACTTCAGAGGGAGCACCTACATAAAGTACCGCTACTCCTCCGGCTAATTTTGCCAGTCTTTCTTGGAGTTTTTCTTTGTCATAATCAGAAGTAGTGGTTTCTATTTGCGCTTTGATTTGTTTTACACGTGCTTCTACATCTTCTTTCTTGCCGGCACCACCAACAATAGTTGTATTGTCTTTGTCAATGGTTACTTTTTCAGCTTGTCCAAGCATTTCCAAACCTGCATTTTCAAGGGTAAATCCTCTTTCCTCGGAAATGACGGTTCCTCCGGTCAAGGTAGCAATGTCATCAAGCATGGCTTTTCTTCTATCTCCGAATCCGGGTGCTTTTACGGCTGCAATTTTTAAGGCTCCTCTTAACTTGTTCACAACCAAAGTGGCTAAAGCTTCACCTTCTACATCTTCGGCTATAATCAATAAAGGTCGTCCTGTTTGCGCTGCTTTTTCAAGCACGGGAAGAAGATCTTTCATATTGGAGATTTTTTTGTCTACCATTAAAATCAGAGGTTTCTCCAATTCCACTTCCATTTTTTCATGGTTTGTGATAAAATAAGGCGACAAATATCCTCTGTCAAATTGCATTCCTTCCACTACATCTACATATGTATCCATACCTTTTGCTTCTTCCACGGTAATGACTCCGTCTTTACCCACTTTTGCAAAGGCTTTGGCAATTAAATCTCCGATTACTTCGTCATTATTAGCAGAGATGGAAGCGACTTGTTTGATTTTTTCAACATCGTCACCTACCTCAACAGCTTGTTTTTCAAGGTGTTTAACAATGGCTTTGGTGGCTTTGTCAATTCCGTTTTTTAAGTCTAACGGATTGGCGCCGGCTGCTACGTTTTTCAATCCTTCTTTAATCATTGCTTGTGCCAATACGGTAGCAGTAGTTGTTCCGTCACCGGCCAAATCATTGGTTTTTGAAGCGACTTCTTTTACCATTTGAGCTCCCATATTTTCAATAGGATCTTCCAGTTCAATTTCTTTTGCAACGGTCACACCGTCTTTAGTGATTTGTGGACCTCCGAAAGATTTTTCAATAATAACATTTCGTCCTTTGGGACCAAGGGTTACTTTAACTGTATTCGCAAGTGTATCTACTCCTTTTTTAAGTGCATCTCTTGCGTCAATATCAAATTTGATGTTTTTTGCCATAGTTATTTTGATTTTTTTTGTTCAGTCCATTTTATACATAAATTGTGCCATTGGGTTGATTTTTTTTTCACACAAAAAAGGGTGTCAATCTGGCAGATTGACACCCTTATATGCATTTTGTAAAATGGAAATTTAATTCTCTTTTGCGGGCACTTTTTCTTGTTGTTGTGCAGGATTGGTATTCAAAATAGGATTCTTGGTGGGAATGTCTTTTTGATCTTTTACATGTTGCTCCATTGCTTGTTTAGCTGCAGATGAAGCATCTTCCTTGTCTTTGATAAGTACAGCATTGGAAATAAGTATCAAAATCACTAAAAGTGCGAATAAATACCATGTGGCTTTATCAAGAAAGTTTGTTGTTTCCTGTACTCCCCCGAACATTTGGCCTCCGCCTCCGCCAAAAGAAGAATCCAATCCGCCTCCCTTGGGGTTTTGTACCATAATCATAAGTATCAATAAAAGTGATACAATTGCTATTAATAATATAAATAAATATAAACTCATAATCCTATTTTTTTAATTGTTTTTTTAGTTCTTGAATTCGATTTGCAAAATAACTACTTTTTTTTGGATATTTCAAACTTAATATTTTAAAAGCTTGAATTGCTTTGTCGTATTTTTTTTGTTTTATATATAAATTGGCCAAGGTTTCGGTCATCAGCATTTGTTTTTCCTCTACACTTTTAATAACGCTTTCCGGGGGAGGAGCAGAGTAATTCCTTTTGGGGACAATTTTTGGTTTTTCTTTGATAAAACGATCAATCAGTTCAAAAATCGGATCTTGTTTTTTTGTTTTGTTTTTTGGAGAAACTCCGCTTTGATTGATAAATTTGAGCCATTCGGAATAGCTCATTTTTTTGGGAGAATCTTTTTTTTCCGAAGGTTTCTCCGGTATATTTTTTTTCGGTATAATTGTTTCAGTTGGGTGATTTTGATTTTTTTCGGATGTTATGGCTTCATCCTTTTCCTCTCTTTTTATGTTGGAGGTAGAAAAATTATCAATATTTTCCAAAAATCGAAAAAGAACCGAGCGGTCTGTTGTCAAAGCGGCAGCTTTATATAATTTTTTGTTATGCAGAATATTATTTTCTTTGAGCAATTTTACATAAAGAATCAATGCCGACTGAAAAAAAGGATAGCGTTCCGCAATTTTCTCCAACTCGATCGAGTCGGGATACTTCATCTTTTCCGGATCGATTAAGAACTGTTTATATGTCTTCTTATCCATTACCATTTTGCCAGTGTATCGCTAAAAATATCTTCCAGTATTTGGTCAAAAATTTCTTTATGTGCTTCCTCTTGAATTTCCAACCGGCTTTGAGTTGCGGGGTAATCATAATAATGCGAATAGGTTTTCGTGAAATTATCCTTTTCGTTTTTATGATTAATATAGTTTAATTTTATGCGGATGGTTAAGCGGTTCATCGCTGCTGTTTGTTCGGCAGTAAGTGAAACGGGTTGTACGGAGTAATCCGTGATTTCAGCCTCAAAAACCAAGTCGGGATTGTTTTTGTCTTCTTCGAGATTGGTATTTTGGGTTATTTTATCGATCAATTGGTTTTTAAAATCATCATTCAATCCGGGTACAATAATAGAGGCATTATTCGGGATATAGGGCACCTCGAAAGTCTTGATATTTTTTCCGATATTGATTCCCGAAAAAGAATAATTTACACGGCAAGAAAGAACCGCAAGGAGGATGAATAGTATAAAAATGTACTTTTTCATGATTCGATATCGTATTGTTTTATTTTTCGATACAATGTACGTTCCGATATGCCCAATTCTTCAGCTGCTTTTTTTCTGCGGCCGTTATGTTTTTTTAAGGCGCGAATAATCAAATCTTTTTCTTTTTCCTGTAAAGAAAGGGTTTCTTCCTCATGATCCTCTATGATTATTTCCGGATGTGAGGTATGATGATTGTGATTATGATTTTGAGGGTCATATATAATTTCTACCGGATCATGGTTTTTTTCTCCATTGTTTAAAAGAAGCGGATTTTGTAATTTCTTTATTTCTTCCCGTACATGATCCAATTCATTTTTCAATTCAAAAATCATTTTGAAAATGATCTCTTTATCTTTTGATAAATCACTTCCTTTTGATCCGGAGACTACCAAAGATGGAAAGTGGGGTTGATAATCGGGTAAATATTTTTGCAAAGTTTCGGCATCTACCATTCTGCTTTCTTCCAAAATAGAGATTTGCTCGGCAACATTTTTCAATTGGCGGATATTTCCGGGCCAGTGATAGGATTTCAATAAATTAATGGCTTCGGGAGTTAATTTTACCGGAGGAGTTCCGTATTTATGAGCAAAATCCGAAACAAATTTCCGGAAGAGAAGATAAATATCATCTTTTCGTTCCCGTAGAGGGGGAAGGTCAATTTGTACGGTATTTAATCTATAATAAAGATCTTCTCTGAATTTCCCTTGCTCGACCAGTTTTAGTAAATCTCTGTTTGTGGCCGCTACAATTCTTACATCTGTTTTTTGAACTTTTGAGGAACCTACTTTGATGAATTCTCCATTTTCGAGTACGCGTAATAAGCGTACCTGTGTAGTAAGTGGAAGCTCTCCCACTTCATCAAGAAAAAGAGTTCCTTTGTCTGCCATCTCAAAATACCCTTTTCGAGTGGAAATAGCCCCTGTAAAAGCTCCTTTTTCATGTCCGAATAATTCGCTATCAATGGTGCCTTCCGGAATAGCGCCACAGTTTACTGCAAAATAAGGCCCGTGTTTTCTGTGTGAGTTCTGATGAATAATTTGAGGAATAACTTCTTTTCCGGTCCCGCTTTCTCCGGTAACCAATACGCTGATATCCGTGGGAGAAACACGGACGGCACGATCCAAGGCATGTAAAAGTTTCGGGTTGTTTCCAATGATTCCATAGCGTTGTTTGATGCTTTGTAAATATTCGTACATCCGGAGATTTTTTTGTTGAGTTTGTACAAAGATAGGAATAAAAACTGTCTTTTTGACAGGTTTTTTTAATAATTATTTAGCATTTGTCCGGCTTTATGATTTTATTAAATATGTACATTTGTTTTCTGTAAATCAGCTTCGAATGAAAAAAGTATATTATCTCAAAACCTGCGATACTTCTCGAAGAATCATCAAAGAGCTAGATGAATTACTCAATGATTTTGAGTTTCAAGAGATTAAGGAGCAACCTCTTGAGGTTTCTCAATTGGAAGAAATGAGGGAACGTTCCGGTTCTTATGAAAAGATTTTTAGTAAAAGAGCCAAGAAATACAAAGAAATGGGATTGAAAGATATGTCATTGACCGAGGAGGATTTTACATACTATTTATTACAGCATTATACTTTTTTAAAACGTCCTGTAATTATTATCGGTGACCATTTGTTTGCCGGAAGCAATAAGAAAGACTTAAACAAATTAAGACAAATATTGAAAGATGAAAAGGAGAAATAGAGGTTTGTTATTTGCCTTTTTGGCTTCTTTGATTTATGGAGTAACTTTTACTGTGGCCAAAGAGGTAATGGCTATACACATTCCTTCTTTTGCCCTTACTTTGATGAGAGTTTCCGGAGCAGCCGTAGTCTTTTGGATTTTTTCTTTTTTCACGAAAAAAGAAAAAATCCAAAAGGGTGATTACCGGAAATTTTTTATTGCCGCTCTTTTCGGAATTGCTATAAATATGATGAGTTTTTTGAAAGGTTTATCCTATACAAGTCCGATTTCTGCCTCGGTTTTGATGATTACCGCCCCTATTTTTGTCATGGTTTTTTCTTTCTTGTTTTTAAAAAATCCGATTACCAAATATAAAGTAGCCGGTGTGCTTCTTGGAATGGCAGGGGCGACTGTGCTGATTTTATACGGAAAAAAATCAGAGTTTTCCGGAAGCAATCCCGCTTTGGGAAATTTATTGGTGGTTTTAAATGCCATTTCCTATGCTTTTTATCTTATATTGGCCAAGCCGCTATTGCAAAAATACAATCCCATCACTTTTGCCAAATGGCTTTATACGTTCGGTCTTATTTTGATTCTTCCCTTTTCTATTTCTGAATTTATGCAATTAAAATGGGAGGCTATTCCTATGGAAATTCATTTTAAGATTGCTTTTGTTGTGCTTTTTTCTACGGTTTTTACTTATTTGTTTAACTTGATCGCATTAAAAGAGCTCAAACCGACTACCATGAGTGTATTTATCTACCTGCAACCTTTGATTGCCTCTGTTTTTGCGATGATTATGGGAGCCGATCGTTTAACACCTGTCAAAATTATTGCGGCCGCTTTGATTTTAATCGGGGTTTATTTAGTAAATTTGTCCACTGCAAAGAAATCCAATTAACCTATGTTATATTCTATGACCGGCTATGGAAAAGCCGAAAAACAAATTAATGATAAAAATATTCAAGTTGAAATCCGCTCGTTGAATAGTAAAAATCTCGATTTAAAAACCCGGATTGCTTCCGAATTTAAAGAAAAAGAAACCGCTTTGCGTTCTCGATTGGGAAAGGCATTCCTAAGAGGAAAAATAGATTTTAATTTACAATCCGAAGAAGTCAATGATAAGCCGAAAAATATATTGAATGAAAAGGTAATTACAACCTATATTGAACAATTGCAAAAGATTACTCCCGAACTATCAAAAGCAGAATTGTTGCCTTCGGTATTGAGATTGCCGGATGTATTGAAACATGAAGAAGAAAGTATAGACGAGGAAGAATGGAAAAAAATAAATGAGGTGATAGATGAAGCGATTGCTCGTTTTTGGGAATATCGAAAAGAAGAAGGGGAAGCCATGGAAAAAGATTTGAGAAGTAATATTGCGGAGATTCAGAAGAACTTAAACGAAATAAAGGAACTCGATAAAGACAGGATCACAAAGAAGAAAGAAAAATTACGTGCGGAATTGGATCAGTTGAAAACGGAAATCGATGAAAACAGATTTGAGCAAGAATTAATTTATTATTTAGAGAAATGGGATATTAATGAAGAGAAAGTCCGCTTGCAAAACCATTTGGATTATTTTTTGAAGGAAATGGATGGCAAACAGAAGCCCAAGGGAAAAAAACTGGGTTTTATTTCACAAGAAATCGGACGTGAAATCAATACCATCGGTTCAAAAGCCAATGACAGTAAAATTCAACAGAAAGTAGTGAAAATGAAAGATGCATTGGAACAAATCAAAGAACAATTGCTTAATATTCTTTAAGTTATGTATCATTATTTGATAGTAGGTTTTGGCGTCGCGGGATTTTCTTTTATGCAGCAATTAGAAGAAAACCAACGCAGTTTTTTAGTGCTTGATAATCATTCGCAACGATCTTCCCGTATTGCCGGTGGAATGTATAATCCTATTATTCTCAAACGATTTACTCCTGCCTGGAAAGCTGCCGAGATGCTTCCTTATTCTTTGCTTCAATTCAGGAAAGCCGAATTAAAATACAAATCAAAATTTATTCATGAAATAGATATTTATAGAAAACTGGCTTCAATTGAAGAACAAAATAATTGGTCAGTGGCAATGGATAAACCTGTGATGCGTGATTTTATGCATCCGGTTACTTATGAAAAGATTGACGGAGTGGAAGCCCCCTATGGTTTTGGAGTATTGAAAGGGACGGGAATTGTAAATGTCGGCAAAGTATTGGATGAAGCGATTAAAGAACTTCAAAAAAAAGACTTATTTCTCCGGGAATCTTTTGATTATGATCAATTGATTCTCCATAAAGACCATATAGAGTATAAAGGAATCAAAGCAAAATATCTTGTTTTTGCAGAAGGTTACGGGTTAACAAACAATCCGTTTTTTAACTACTTACCCTTAAAAGGCACAAAAGGGGAGATGTTAATGATTAGAACCGAGGCAAAAATCCCTTATATAGTAAAATCAGCCGCTTTTCTGGCTCCCGATGTAACTACTCCGGGACAATATTATGTAGGTGCTACTTATCATTGGACGGATAAAAGCAATGAACCTACCCGGGAAGCTCGGCAACAACTCGAAGAACGTTTAAGCAAACTTTTGAACAAAAAATATGAAGTTGTTTTACAAAAAGCAGGTATTCGACCAACGGTGCAAGACCGTCGTCCTTTGGCGGGAAAACACCCTGTATATTCACAGCTCGCCGTATTAAACGGAATGGGTACTCGCGGAGTAATTTTGGCGCCTTCGGTAGCCAAAGAACTTTTTGAACATCTGGAATTGAGCATACCTCTCAGTCCGGAAATTTCAATTGAACGTTTCCCTATAAAAAACCCTGTTTAAGGGAATAAACAGGGGATAGTAATAAAGAAAATATTTTTAAAAATTTATTTCATGTTTTCCGTTACTTCACTGGGATCTACCAACCGGAATCCGGCTCCGTGTATATTAACAATTTTAACGGAAGGATCTTTTTTCAAGACCTTTCTTAATTTGGCGATATACACATCCATACTTCTGGAAGTAAAATAATTGTCGTCTTGCCATATTTCAGTCAAGGCTTTGTCTCTTGGCATTAAGTCATTTTTGTAAGTAGCCAATAGTTGCAACAATTTACTTTCTTTGGGGGATAATTTAACAGCCTCCTCATCTTTGTATTTAAGTTGACGCAATTTGGCATCAAAGGTAAAATCTCCTATTTTGAAATTGTTTAAGGTTTTTCGTTCCTTTTCTTTTTCTTTGGCAGAACGGTTTAACAAAGCTTTGATTTTGTAAATTAAAACCTCAGAATCAAATGGTTTATTGATGTAATCATCAGCACCGATTTGATAGCCTTTCAGCATATCTTCTTTTAAATTTTTAGCTGTTAAGAAAATAAGAGGTACTTTTTGGTCTCTTTGACGTATTTCTTTGGCTAAGGTAAATCCGTCTTTATAAGGCATCATTACATCAAGGATAATCAGGTCAAAATTATCCTTTTTAAACTTCTCAAACCCCTCCATACCGTTTCTTGCCAAAACAACATCATAATCGTTCAGCATCAGGTAATCACGAAGGATGATACCGAAATTCATATCATCTTCTACGAGTAGAATTTTTTGTTTACTTGGTGTCATCATAATATTTAGTTTGTGTGTGTTTTACTATTTATTTTTTTCAAAGGAAGTTTGATAATGAATGTACTTCCTTTGTCTTTTGCACTTTTTACTTTAATTTTTCCTTTTAAAGCATGAATTACTTTCCAAACATATGTCAATCCGAGCCCATGCCCTTTTACATTGTGAATATCGCCGGTGGATGCCCGGTAAAATCTGTCAAAAATTTTCTTTTGTTCCGAGCGAGCCATCCCGATTCCGTGATCTTTAATTTCAACAATTATACTTCCTCCGTCATTATAGGTCTTTACTTCAATCTCGGGAATTTCTTTTGAATATTTGATGGCATTATCCAAAATATTCACAAATACATTGGTTAGCAAAACCTCGTCTCCGTTTACCATTGTTTTTGTAGCTTGATAATCCTTTTTCAGATGCCCGTTTTTATTCTTAATAATCAGATTGACATGATTGATGGCATTATTTAAAATTTCGTGTACATCTACCGGTTTTTCATTGATTATCATTTCTGCCTTATCAAGCACCGACATATTCAGTACATTTTCCACTTGATTCAACATTCTTTTGTTTTCCTCTTTCAGCATGGAGATGTAATGCGTGATCATCTTTTCATTTTTCATTACCATCGGCGTCTTCATTGCATCTGTAATCAAATTGATGGTGGCAATCGGTGTTTTGAATTCATGCGTCATATTATTGATAAAATCGGTTTTCATTTGTGATATTTTCTTCTGACGAATGATAAAATAGATAGTCAGAATATAGATAATCAAAATGATAGCCATCAATAAATCGGACAGAAATTGAATTCTCAAGCTTTCATGCTTAAATAATTCGTTTTTATTAAATGCAAGAACTAATTCATATTTTGTTTGTTCCGAGTCATCCGGAAAAATTCTAAAACGATAGAATTTAAAAGCTTTATTGTCCAAGGAAAAACCTTTTGAGTGCACTTTTGTCAAAATGCCGTCATTGGTAATCCCAAATTCATATTTATAATCAATCCCTCTTTTAAAGAGTTCCTTATCAATCCAACTTTTCAAGCTATCCGTAGAGACCCTTTTATATATAGGTTCTATTACGGAAATATCTTTGATGACGCGGGTGAAATACGTATTGTTTAAGTCCAGCCCGCTTCGTTCCAATCCCCTGTTTACAATTCTTTTTCCTTTTTTAAAGAAATTTGAACTGGTTTTAGAAATACTTAACTTTCCAAAAACCGAGTCGAATTGTTCTTCGGTGATTGGAAATTTGAGATTCAAACCTTTTTCAAGGACCAAATGCTTGTAAGCAAAAATCTCATTGGTATGCTTATTTTGTTTTTTATAAACAAATTCATAAGCGTTACCGGTTGTGAGCGAGTCAGCAGATTGGCTTATCTGTTTTTGATAGCGAGCGATTTCTTGGTCTTGTGCTTTGTTAGTGATATCATATAAAATCTGATTGATCGTATAATAAAATTGTTGATCACGTAATTTGATATCATTATCCCGCAATTTTACCTGCATCATCCGAATCCCCAAAACGGAAATCGTCATAAATATAACCAGTACAACAATACTCCTTCTTTTCATATGCAAAGATATGTTAAACCATTTGATTAATAATAAAATAAGTCTAAAAATTAACTTTTATTTAACGAATTTTTAAGTTTTAGATCTATTAATTTAACCTTTTCTCCTAGAGAATCAAGGTTTTTATTGTTTTTTATGATAAAATCTGCTTTTTTTAACAGTTCCTCGTTACTTTCTTGATTATTTATTCTTTTCTGTATTTGTTCATTGTCAACTTTATCTCTTTTTTTTAGCCTTTCGATCCGTTTTTGTGTATCTGATGTTACTACGATGACATAATCCACCAGTTTATCCATGCCGCTTTTATGCAGTATTGCATTTTCTACAATTACATAAGGTGCTTTTTGTTTTTCAGTCCATTTGATAAAATCTTTTCGTACCGAAGGATGTACAATTTGTTCCAATTTGTAAAGTTTGTCCTTATCAGAAAAAACAATGGAGGCGAGATAGGAGCGGTTTAAGTGATTGTTTTGATAAACCTTATTTCCAAAAACCTTAATTAATTCTTTTTTTATATCGGGATTCTCCTGCATCAAAATTTTGGCATGCATATCGGCATAATAGACGGGAATTCCCAATTTTTCGAAAAAACCGGCGACAGTGGTTTTTCCACTTCCGATACCACCTGTTAAACCTACTTTAATTATTTTTTTCATTTTTCATTAAAATTGTTGCTTCTTGCGGGATAATTTTATAATTGAGGATTTCTTTGGGTTTTCGGGCCAAATATATTTTAGCCTTTCTTTTTCCTTTTTTTAAATCTTCCGGATTTACTGTAAGTTTTAATTCTTTGTTTTGTAAGGAAGTAAAATCTTTTTTGAAAAATGAGAAAATCAAACGAGCTGTTTTAGGTAGAATCAGGTAGTCATTGTTTGTGAAATTTTTGGGAAGCGAAACGGGAAGGATTTTTTCATCTTCTACAATTTGATCAACGGGAATTTTAAGGCTAACGGAAGATTGGCCGGCTTTAATGCCATTCGGTAATTCCAATTTGATATTTTTTTCTATATCTGAATGAACATCAGTGAGATGAACCGGCAGCGTATTGATTTTTTTCATACTATCCAAAACCTCCTTTTTTCCGTAAACGGTTATTTTTGGAGGGAATAAAACAGGAGGAGAAGTATTTTTATAACCTTCCCGGAATTCTATGTCAATCACAGGAATAACCGGCAGGCTTTTTTGAGTGATTTCTTTATGATTTATACTGATTTTATCCGGTTTTATCTGGATTATTTTTACTTCCTTGCCGAGAAGTTTTCTTATGGATGAAAACTTTTTCGGAGGATACCAAACAGGAGATTTTTTGGGGTTTATATGATAATAAAATATAGGTTTTTGTAATTTAATTCCTAGTATTCGAAATCCGGAAGCTTCTATTTCTACATATAGAGTATCGCGATTAAAGGAGGAGGGAAGAGGAGTTCCTTGTGTATCCATATAGCGGACAGGAAGGTTTATTTTGTAGGAATAAGTATCAGATAATCTCGATAGAAACCATAAAGAGGCGGAAATCAGAAGAAAGTAAAAAAAATTTCTGAAAGTATTGTTCTTTATAAAAAAAGACAGATAATTTTTAAGTCCGCTTGCCATATAAGAATGGTTTATATTTGCAAATATATCCAAACTATTTCAATATGGAATATCTTTCATTACTCGGTTTGATTTTTATGTTGCATATTATGGCTGTTTCCAGTCCCGGTCCTGATTTTTTATTGGTTTTAAAGAATAGTATGCAATATGGAAAAAAAGCCGGAATTTATCTCAGTTTAGGAATTGCTTTGGGAGTAAGTATCCATATTATCTATTCATTGACCGGGGTAGCTCTTTTGCTGAAAAAATATCCTGCCCTTTTTCAGTTTATAAAAAGTTTGGGAGCTCTTTATATAATCTATTTAGGGATTAAATCGTTGAAACAAAAGTATATTCCCGTTGAAATAGATAAAAATCAGACGAGAAACCAAAGAATAGAACCGCGTAAATTTATAAAAATGGGTTTTTTGACTAATATCCTAAACCCCAAAGCATCTCTCTTTTTTTTAAGTATTTTTTCCGTGGTAATTCCACCGGATTTGCCTAACTATATGATTGGAATCATTATTTTGATGATGTTATTGACTAATTTTTTTTGGTTTTATTTGGTCGCCAGCCTTTTTACTCGTCCGGTGATCATTCGATATTATAACAAATACGAAAAATATATATCCAAATTATTCGGTTTGATTTTGATTCTTCTCGGTTTGAGTATTTTTCTGTTTTAAAAGTTATTATTTAGAATTATTCTAATTAAATTTGTTTAAAAATATTTGTCATGAAAATAGCCATTGCCACAAACGATAGAAAAAACATTGCTCAACGAACCGGACGAGCCAAAGAATTTGCTGTTTTTTATCTCGATTCGCAAGGAAATATTACCAAAGAAGAATACAGAATAAATGAACATGCCAAACATCATCATGAGGATGAATCGCATAAAACCGGAGAACATAGAAGGCATGGACATGGACATGGTCACGGACACGGGCATCATCACGGAGAACATCGTCATGATGAAGTCGTGGAACTTTTGAAAGATGTGGATGTTTTATTATATAAAGCCTTAGGTAAATATATGCGTAAGGATATGGAAGAGGCCGAAATTCCCATTGCACGTGCCCACGGAGAGGATTTAAAAGAAATTATTATAAATTATTTAAAAAATTAATCCATGAAATATGAAAATCCTTTATTAAACGATCTTTTTACAACTCCTTTTGAAAGTATTCCTTTTGAAGAAATCAAGCCCGCTCATTTTAAACCGGCCATAGAAAAATATATAGCAAAAACCAAGCGGGAAATCGATGAAATAATAGTCAATCCCTCTATGCCGGATTTTACCAATACAATTGAAGCATTGGAATTTTCGGGTATGGAATTGGGGCGTTTGTCGGGCTTGCTTTCCAATTTGAATTCGGCTGAAACAAATGATGAACTTCAAAAAGTGGCAGAAGAAGTTATGCCGATGCTTACCGAATTGGGGAATGATATCAAACTCAATAAAGCCTTGTTTGAAAAAATTAAATATGTATATGAACATACAGATAAAGATCAATTAACGGAAGAACAAAAAAGGCTGCTTGATAAAACCTATAAAAGTTTTACCCGAAATGGAGCATTACTAAACGAAGAAGGTAAAAAGAAATTGAGAGAGATTGACCAACAGTTGACACGGTTAAAATTAGATTTCAGTAAAAATGTTCTTGCTGAAACCAATGCATTTCAATTGGTAATCGATAAAGAAGAAGATCTGGCAGGCTTGCCCGAATCGTTGATTAAGGAAGCGGCCCAAATTGTCGATGGAAAACAAAAATGGATTTTTACTCTTCAAGCTCCTTCCTATATTCCTTTTATGAAATATGCGGAAAACAGGGAGTTGAGAAAAAAAATGGCCTTGGCATTTGGTTCCAGAGCTTATAAGAATAATAAATTTGATAATCGTGAAAATGTATTACAAATTGCTCGTTTAAGAAAGGAAAGAGCCCGGTTATTGGGTTATGATACACATGCCGACTTTGTATTGGAGGAAAGAATGGCTAAATCTCCCGGAAAAGTAATGGAATTTCTCGACAGTTTATATAAAGTTGCTTATCCGGCTGCTAAGCAAGATGTTAAACGATTGGAAAATTTGGCCAAGAAGGATGGAATCGATTCATTGGAAAAATGGGATTTATCTTATTATATGGAGAAGTTAAAACAGCAGGAATTAGATCTGGAAGAAGAGCAATTACGTCCTTATTTTGAACTGGAAAAGGTGAAAAACGGGATTTTTGAAATAGTAAATCGACTCTACGGATTATCTTTTGAAAAAGAAACAGGAGTACAAAAATATCATTCTGAGGTTGAAGTATATAAAGTGATGGATGAAAAAGGAGAGTTTTTGGCTTTATTATATTTGGACTTTTTCCCGCGAAAAGGAAAACGACCCGGCGCATGGATGACTTCTTATAAATCTCAATGGAAGAAAGACGGAGAAAATTCACGTCCTCATATTTCCATCGTGACAAATTTCTCAAAACCGTCAAAAACTCTTCCCGCCTTATTAAATTTTCAAGAGGTAACCACCTTTTTTCATGAATTCGGTCATGCGCTTCACGGGATATTGGCGGATACACACTACCCCTCTCTTTCAGGCACTAATGTATATTGGGATTTTGTAGAATTACCTTCTCAAATTATGGAAAATTGGGCCTATGAAAAGGAAGCGCTTGAACTCTTTGCTCATCATTATAAAACCGGGGAAGTTATTCCGGTGGAGATGATTGAAAAAATTAAAAAATCCATGCAGTTTATGGAAGGCTATGCTACCAATCGCCAATTGAGTTTCGGTTTTTTGGATATGGATTGGCATTATCATTTTGAACCGGATAAAGTGAAAAATGTAGGAGAATATGAAATATCCTCTTTTGAAAAAACACGTTTGCTTCCGGTATATCCTGAAAATAATATGAGTGTTGCTTTCAGCCATATTTTTCCGGGGGGATATTCTGCCGGTTATTATTCTTATAAATGGGCGGAAGTATTGGATGCAGATGCTTTTTCTTTATTTCAAGAAAAAGGCATATTTGATAAAGAAACAGCAGACGGTTTTAAAGAATTAATGCAAAAAGGAGGAGCGGAGCATCCCATGGATTTATATATAAAATTCAGAGGAAGAGAACCCGGTCTACAAGCCTTGTTAAAGCGGGCGGGTTTGGAAAAGAAAGATTAATAATAAGGGCGGTTCAATAAGTAAACAAGCACACCGGTTAAACTTACGTATAGCCAGATGGGCAAGGTCCATCTGGCTATTTTTTTATGTTTTGTATAATTTTTTTCAAATGCTTCTTTTAAAGTAAATAATATAAGAGGAAGCATCATGGCAGCCAGGATGATATGCGTACCGAGTAGAATCAAATAGAAGACTTTGATTGCACCTCCTCCGCCAAATGGAGTGGGTTTATTGGTGAAATGATAAAGGAGGTAAGAGAACAAAAATAATGTGGTGAAAAATAAAGCAGTGAAAATAAAATAAATATGCTCTTTGATTTTTCCTTTTTTAACGAAATAATAGGCTAAAAGCAAAGAGAGAAAAGATAATCCGTTTAAGAGTGCATTATAAAAAGGTAGTTTTGCAAATGTTTGTGTATTATCTATTTGAAACGGAGGAAGGAAAATCGTTAATAAAATTACTCCGATGATTAATCCGGAAATAAGAAATACCAAAAAACTACTTTTTGTTTTCATTATTTTTTATGGCAAAGATAAAGAGGCCGTATAAAGTTTTTTTATTTAAGTATCATTTGAATTGATAGTCGTTATAAAAAATATCTATAAAACCAGGAAGGAAAGTAACTTTTGATACGTTAAGTTTGTATCAAAAATTACACAATTGTTGAAAGATTACCAATTTAGAACCATACTACATAGATTTAGAGAGTATAAAAAGTTGATAAAATTCCGTGTGGATATAATTGTCGCACTCACTTCCGTTTTTGGTTTTTTTCTGGGGCGAAAAGAGATAGCACATTTCGATACGGTTTTTTTAATATTTGCCGGTGGTTTTTTGGTTACGGCTACGGCTCATATCATAAATCAGCTAATTGAAAAGAATCTGGACGAGAAAATGCTACGCACCAAGGATCGTCCTTTGGTTACCGGGGCCATTAAAAAGAAGGAAGCCGTAATTGCATTATTTGTTTTTAGTTCAACCGGCTTGTTTTTCCTATTTAAAGCATCTCCTATTGCCGCCTATATTTCTTTTGTTTCGTTAGTGATGTATGCATTTTTATATACTCCTATGAAACAGGTGTCACGGTTAAGCATCTATATTGGTGCTATTCCCGGAGCTTTACCTATTCTCATTGGATATGTTACGGCTACCGGAAGAATAGATGCACCGGCCATTGCTTTATTTTTATTACAAGTTTTATGGCAGTTGCCTCATTTCTGGTCTATTGCATGGATTTGGAATGACGAATACCAAGGTGCTGGATATGATCTGATGCCTGTAAAAGGCGGAAGAAGTACACAAAATGCCCTCTATACTTTCTTGTCTACTTTTTTACTTTTTCCGGTTATTTATTTTTTACATCATATCCATTTTTTGCATATAGAAATATTCTTTATTCTTCTTTTATTGACATTCCTTTTTAGTTTTATCGCATATGTGTTTTATAAAAAACCCGAAATAAAAAGTGCCAAGAAGCTGATGTTAGTATCGGTTATCTATTTGCCTGTTATACAATTCATTTTAATTATAAACCAAATTAACCAATAAATATAAATTATGAGAATATTTCCTGAAAACGCTAGTAGTTACGGGGCAGATGTGGATTTTATTTTCTGGCTGATTACCGGAGTGATTACGGTTGCCAGTATTATAGTCATTTTTTTGATTTTATATCCCATCTTAACAAAAAATAAAAGCCGGACAAAAGAACAGAGATATCAACAGGGAAAAGGCTTTCAAAAATTGAAATTGATTTATCTCGGGATTGCCATCTTGGCAATTGCCGATTTCTATTTTTTATTTGAAGAAGGCCCCATTTGGCGAAATATTGAGGAAACTTTGCCCGAAAAAGAAGTTCATGTGATAGTAATGGGCCGCCAATGGCTATGGGAATTTACTTATCCCGGTCCGGATGGAAAACTCTATACGGCAGATGATGTAAAAACCATCAATAAGCTCTATTTACCTGTAAATAAAAATATCCATATGGATTTGCAAGCATATGATGTCATCCACAGTGTATTTATTCCTCATGCACGCTTCAAGCAAGATGTTTTACCCGGTAGAAATATTACCAAATGGGTAAAAATGACTAAAACGGGTACTTACCCTTTGACCTGTGCGGAAATATGCGGAATAGGACATGCTAATATGAAAGCGGAAATTGTTGTGCTTTTAAATGAAGATTACAAGAAACAAATGGCAAAACTTTATAAAAAATAATTTGACTATGAATACACATAAAAAACATGGTTTTTGGCACCGTTATTTCTTTTCATTAGACCATAAAGACATTGGGTTTCAATATATGTTAACCATTTTTGTAATGGTTTCAATCGGAGGTTTTTTTGCTTATGTTTTCAGGATGCATTTGGCTTATCCTGAAATGGAGGTGCCTCTTTTTGGTTTGGTTACCAATAAAGATTATAATATGCTCATTACAAATCACGGATTGATTATGATGATGTGGCTGGCACTGGGAATGTTGCTGGCCGTAGCAGGAAATTATTTAATTCCCATTATGATCGGAACAGATGACATGGCTTTTCCCAAGCTAAATAAACTATCTTATTGGTTTTTTCTGATTAGTGTGATTTTGATGATTTCTTCTTTTTTTATGAAAAGGGGAGGATTTGGTGGTGGCTGGACCATGTATCCGCCTCTTTCAGTAGGGGATTTCGGTTATAATACGGCTTATACTTCTTTCAAAGATCGTTTTTTTACGGCAAATACCTTTGTATTATTGGCTATTACCTTTGAATTTATCGCTCTCCTTATGGGAGGAATCAATTTCTTTGTTACCACTCTCAATAAAAGAGCCAAAGGCATGACTTTGACAAAAATGCCGATGATTGTCTGGATGATTAATATAGCCAGTGTATTGTTTATGTTTTCTGTTGGGCCGTTAATCGCAGGAGCTTTTATGCTTTTATTGGATATCAATGCCGGGACAGGTTTTTATGATGTTTATCGAGGCGGAGATCCTTTGTTATGGGAACATCTTTTTTGGTTTTTCGGCCATCCGGAAGTTTATGTGATTTTATTGCCTCCATTGGGAATAATTGCCGAAATTATAAGTACAAACAGTAGAAAACCATTATATGGATATAAATTTATTTTAAATTTGACTTTGATTGCTGCCATATTGTCTATGATGGTATGGGCACATCATCAATTTGTTTCCGGAATTGATCCTAGGGCCGCTACCATTTTCAGTATTTTTACCATTATCATTTCTTTACCGTTTGCGGGAATTATACTTGCCTATATTGCTACTCTTTGGAATGGAGATTTAAAAATCAATTTGCCGATGAAATGGGCCATAGGAGCCATTACTTTATTTACACTTATAGGAGGATTCACAGGTTTATATTTGGGCGCTTCCGTATTTGATATTTATGCACATGATACCTCTTTTGTAGTAGCCCATTTTCATTATACCTTATTTCCTACGGTGATTTTCGGTAGTTTTGCCGCTTTTTATTATTGGTTCGGCAAATTTTCGGGAAGAGAGCTCAATAAATTTTGGGGAAATGTGCATTTTTGGTTGACCTTTATCTTTTTTAACGGCTTTGCTTTTCCTCTATTTTTATTGGGATTAGCAGGTCAACACAGACGAATTGCCGATTACCGTCAATTTGAATTTCTAATGCAAGATCCTTTGCCTTTGTATCGACAAATTGCTACCATCAGTGCAGTTATTCTCATTTTAAGTCAGTTTATATTTATTTTCAATTTCTTTTGGTCACTTAAACGGGGAAAGAAAGTAACCAGTGATAATCCGTGGGAATCAAATACTCTTGAATGGCAAACCGCCTCACCACCTCCTCATGGAAATTTTGCCGTTTATCCCGAAGTACATCATGGGCCTTATGAATATAACCATCCGGACAGAGAAGATGATTTTCTACCCCAAAATAAAAAATAATAAATTATGAATACTAAAATAACATGGAGAGAAATTCCACAAGCCCGTTTGGCGATGTGGGCATTAATAGCCGGAGAGTTTGCTATTTTCGGTGGCTTGATAGTTATGTATACTCTTAACCGTTTAAAATATGAATCCTGGGGAGAAATGGCCCAACATACCAATGTTATTGCCGGCACCATAAATACATTGGTATTATTGACAAGTAGTTTCTTTGTTGTTAAAGCTCATGAAGCGGCATTGCATAAAAACAAAGAAAAAGTAAAAATGTGGATATGGTTGACACTCATCTGTGCTCTCCTGTTTCTCGGAATTAAAAGTTATGAATATTACCACGAGATTTTGCATGGTTTCACTTTGCCGGGAACACAGCTTTTGGCAGAAGGAAAACATGTAGAAACCATGTATTGGTCATTTTATTATACCATGACAGGCTTGCATGGTCTTCATGTTATAGGAGGAGCACTTGCTTTGTTTTTTGTTATGCGACATGCAACAAAAACGGAAAAAGATTATCACAGAATCGAAGTGGCCGGTTTATATTGGCATATGGTGGATATTGTTTGGATATTCCTTTTTCCTCTAATTTATTTAATTCATTAAAAATTATTTGATTATGAATACGAATCAACCCGAAGGATTAGCTCATGAAATAGCTGTTCCAAAAAAAGAAGATTATCACGGACATCCCAATTATTTGATAATTTATATAAGTCTTCTCATTCTTTTTGCGATTACCGTTTTTGCATCGCTGATTCCAAATCCGTTAGTTGTTTTTATCATTGTTTTTGTCATTTCCATTGTAAAAGGAAGTATGGTGTTATTATATTTTATGCATCTTAAATGGGAACCGGTGTTAATTTGGATTTTACTGGGATTGGCATTGATGACACTTTTATTTTTAACCTTAGGCTTATATCCGGATATTGTTTCGGTGAAGCCTTATTTGGTCACTAAACCTTAATTTGAAAAATATGGAATACAGTATGATACATACTAAACAAAAACCACCGGTAAGTAGTAGCGTATTAGGTGTGATAATGGCCATTGTGGTTGAGCTTATGTTTTTTGGAGGCTTGATAAGTGCTTTTGTTTTGGCACAAGCCGGCCAAGTGGAATGGCCTCCATCCGATCAACCACGCTTGCCTTTTTGGTTTACTTTCGGGAATATGCTTATACTTCTTGTATCTGCTTATTTTATGTGGATGGCTATAAAAAACGCCAAAGAAGGAAGAAAATCTTATGCTCTATTCATAACCCTGTTTTTAGGAATCTTGTTTTTTTTAATACAAGGGTATGAGTGGATGAGAATTTTACTGTTTGGAATGGAAACCAGCCATAGTTTATTCACTTCTTTTTTCTATACTATTATCGGTCTTCACGGCTTTCATGTTTTTATAGGCCTGATGCTTTTGGGGTATGTTTTTTATAAAATCAAACAACTGAAAGAAAAGGATAACATTTCAAATTATATACTTACAGTAGGAATTTTTTGGTTTTTTGTTGTGGCTTTATGGCCGGTATTATATTATTTAATTTATTGGGTAAGATGAAAAAAATATTTCTTTTCTTTCTCCTTTTTTCTCCAAAATTTATATGGGCATGCAGTACATGCAATGTTGAATATAGCGACGAAGAGAAAAGGGGTTTTATTATTGCAACTCTTTTACTGATTTTTGTTCCTTTTGCTTTGGGCTTTGTTATTTTTAAATATGTCAAAAAAAATTACCAAAATGAAATTTAGTGTCCTTTTAATTTATGTGAGTGTCATTCTTCTTTTTTCTTGTCAACAAAATAATGAAAGAAAACTTCCCGTGCTTTCCAAATATAAAGTAGAGAATGGAGATACGATTTATCAGAAGATTCCTTCTTTTCAATTCACCACTCAGGATAGTTTGCTTTATGGAAGCGAACAGTTGAAAAACAAGGTACATGTTGCAGATTTTATTTTCACCTCTTGTCCAGGAATATGTCCTGTTATGACTTCGCAAATGCAACGTTTGCAAGAAATGACAAAAGAATATCCTTCTTTTCAAATCGTCTCATTTACCGTGGATCCTGATCGTGATACCCCTTTTAAATTAAAAAAATATGCATTGAGCCACAGGGCGGATTTATCCCGTTGGGTTTTTCTTACTGCCCCTATGGATTCCATTTATAAAGTGGGAATAGAAGGATATTATCTGGGTATGCAAAAAGATTCAACCGAGCCCGGCGGTTATTTGCATTCCGGACGATTTGTATTGATAGATAAAGAAGGACTCATTCGTGGATATTATGATGGAACCAATGCCAATGATGTAAACAGATTGGCCAATGATCTTAAAGTACTTTTACAAGAATAAAAATGCAGAACGAAAAATATAATAAGCCAATAGCCTATTGGTTATTGTTTGGTGCTTTTATGGTTTTAACAATGGTGGTGATTGGCGGAATTACCCGTTTAACACATTCGGGTTTGTCTATCGTTACATGGCAGCCTATAAAAGGAGTTTTGCCTCCGATGAATGAAGTAGAATGGCAACAAGCTTTTGAAGCATATAAGAAAATTCCGGAGTATAAAAAAGTTCACCATTATTTTACTTTGAATGAGTATAAACAGATTTTCTTTTGGGAGTATCTTCACAGAATGTTGGGACGTTCTTTGGGCCTGATTTTTCTCATTCCTTTTTTATTTTTTTATTTTAAAGGACGCATACAGAATAAGAAATTATTAAAAAGACTTTTCCTGATTTTTTTGCTTGGAGGTATTCAAGGCTTTGCCGGGTGGTATATGGTAAAAAGCGGATTAGTGGAAAATACAAGTGTAGATCATATCCGCTTGGCTTTACATATGAGTTTAGCCCTGGTCATTTTGACTACGATTCTTTGGACTGTTTTTACACTTTTGATTCCGGGCAATAAAACAACAAATTCCCGGTTTACTCATAATTTTTTAAAAGTCTTTATATTTTTAATTATCGTTCAAATTATATACGGAGGATTGACAGCCGGTTTAAAAGCTGGCCACATTTTCCCAACTTATCCGAAAATGGGTGAGAATTGGATCCCTGATATTTCAAAAACAGTATTTAAAGAAGAATCATGGCTTAGCTTAATTGATTTTGCTCCAAGTGTTCAATTTATCCATAGATGGTTAGGCTTTTTGTTATTTATTGTTTTTCTTTGTGTAGCATTTCGACTTAAAAAGCAAAAATTTTCATTACTTAATAAAGCTATCGCTCTTTCAGTTTTTTTAATAATAATACAATATTTGTTGGGAATATCGGTGATAATTTATAAAGTTCCTATAAATATAGCTGTTTTACATCAAGTTACAGCTTTTTTGCTCTTTATCTCTCTTTTACTCGTTTTGTATTTATCCAAAAAACGCATATAAAAAAACAGGCGGAAGTTCCGCCTGTTTTTTTATATTTCAAAAATTTCATTAGCGTTTGAAATATAGCTTGTCATACGTAGGGGCTTTTCTTTTTACCGGGTAATAGATATCCTCTTTTAAAATCATTTCTTGATCTTCCAATTTTTCAATGATATAGGATTCTCCAATATTATTATCAGGATAAATAAAATAAATTTTTGTTTTATCATTATTAAAATCCCATTCCATTATTTCAGCATCTTCCGGATCTTGGGGGTCAGTAATAATGAGTTGGTGATCTGTTTTAAAATCAAAATAGAGGGGATCTACCAATTCGTTGCCCAAAAATTGATTGTCTAAATCATAGGTTTCACTTTTATAGAATTGCCATTCTTTTTTTGTTAATAAGTCTGTTTTTGTGGGTTCTTTATCTTCTTTTTTGCAAGAAGAAAAATTAAAGACAAGAAAAGTTATTGTAAAGAATACTAATATTTTTGTTTTCATAATGCTTGGTTTTTAATAAGGGATCTATCTTTTAAAATAAAATACTTTTTTGTCAATATCAGGTCTCATTTTTTGAAATTTGCTAATTCCGGGAGGCTCTGTTAAACTAAACGAAAACACTAATTCTTTGTTCGTGAGGAGAATTAAATCAAAAAATATTACTCTATTACTTTTTATCGTTAATGAGAGTTTGGTTTCATCCGAGTTTAAATCCCATTGAAATTTCTCTTCAATATTTCCATCGGGTTCATATAAAACGGCAGTATGATCTATATCGAATTTCATGGTATAGCCGGTTTTATATTCAGTATCCAATAATACATCACCGGAATATACTTCCACTTTTTCCCAATTCCATATGGATTTGGTCAGTAATTCTGTTTTAGTAACTTCATCATCGTCTTTATCACAGGAAGTAAAAGTGACTGTAAATAATGACAATAACAAAAGACTTAATAGGGTTTTTGTTTTCATAATTATTATAGGTTTTAGATTGTTTTACATTAATTATCTTTTGAAATAAAGAATTTCATAGGTAGAAATTTTATTTTTTGACGGATATGAAATATTTTCTTTAATGACCAATTCATTTTTATTTAATTTAATTATTATATATACTTCAGCTTCATTATCTTGTGAATCTATAAAATAAAGCATGTTTTCTTCTTTGTTTATATCCCATTTTCCTTCAATATATATTTGATCATCACCATCCATTATAACTAGCGTATAATCGGTTTTGAACCAAAAATAAACATCTTCAACTGGTTCAGATTCTATAAATTCATCATTGATATTATACTCTTCCCATTTATAGAGTTCCCATTTTTTTTTGGAGAGTAATTCTTTTTTAGTTTCCAGATTATCTTCTTTCTTACAAGATGTCAGGCTTATAGTTAAAAAGCCTAAGATGATTAAACTTATTAATTTGGTTTTCATAATTTTAGATTTTTGGTTTAGATTATCTACTTAAATAAAATACGATTTTTTCGGAATTGACTACATCTTCAAAGGCTTTTATCTTTCCGCCTCCGTCTTGCCAAGTGGCAGAGAAAATAAATATATTTTCAGTCAATTTGTCAATATCGAAAACCATAGCTTCTTCGGTGATCCTTGTTGAAATAAATAAATTTGTTTCATCCATATTAATTTCCCAGATGAGATTCTCGTCAATACTGCCGTCAGGATTGTAAATTATAAGACTATGGTCATCATTAAACTCCATCTTATAGCCGGTTTTGTCTTCACTATCTACCAGAATGTTGTTCTCATAGCTTTCCATTTTATCCCAATTCCATATTTCTTTGGTTAGTAATTCAGACTTGGATAGGGGCTCATCATCTTCTTTTTTACAAGAAGAGAGGCTTATTGTCAATAAAGACAATAGAATAATTAGAAGGTTTTTTGTTTTCATATTTATAGGTTTTAGGTTTATTTTATAAAATTAATAGATTTATTTTTTTTTATTTTTTCACTTTTATTCTTCTACTTATTTTTATTTAAGAACTGCATATATAAATTTATATATATACAATAAGATTATATGAGCAAACATCATATAATTTTCTTAAATAAAAATGTAAATTTTTATAAGTACAATTTTGTATTTATAGGGTAGGAAATTGTAGAGAAAGATTCATCCAGGATTGATAAAAAGTAATTGGTTTTCATAGGTTTTAGGTTTTAGTATGATAAATTAAATATAAATATTTTTATCGATATATGAGTTTTATCATATTTCCCCAAATAAAATAGCCCCGTGATATACAGGGCTATTAAAACTTTATTTTGAATGAGGATTTATTTCAATCCTTTTCTTTCTAAAAGAGCATCAATAGAGGGCTCTTTTCCTCTGAATTCTTTGTATAATTCCATTCCGTCTTTGGATCCTCCCATGCTCAACATTTTTTTATAGCGTTTGGCCAATTCCGGATTAAATATATCTCCGGTTTCCTTAAAGGCTTGGAAGGCGTCGGCATCAAGTACTTCAGACCATAAATAACTATAATAGCCGGATGCATAACCTCCACCGAAAATATGAGCAAAATATGTACTTCTGTACCGGGGAGCGATTTCTTTGATTAAACCGATTTTGTTCATCGATTGTTTTTCAAATTCCAAAGTATTTTTTGGCAATGTATCATTTACCGTATGCCAATCCATATCAAGATAAGCGGCAGCCGTATATTCTCCCCCTCTGAATCCTTCATTAAAAGCATTTGCTTTGTTCATCTTATCGATCATTTCGGCAGGAATTACTTCTCCCGTTTGATAATGTTTGGCATATTCTTTAAGCATTTCCGGTTCACTCATCCAGTTTTCCATTACTTGTGAAGGAAATTCTACAAAATCTCGTGGTACATTTGTTCCAGAAAGAGAGGGATAAGTGACATTAGATAAAAGGCCGTGTAATCCATGACCGAATTCATGAAAAACAGTTTGCGCTTGCGAGAAACTTAAAAGAGAAGGGCTGTCTTTGGTAGGAGCGGGAAAATTAAAATTGTTGGTCACAATAGGAGTTACGTAATTTCCATCTATATTGGATTGCATGCGGATTTCATTCATCCAAGCTCCTCCTTTTTTACTGGGACGAGCAAAAAAGTCCATATATATTATCCCGACATGTTTTCCGGTGTCATCGGTTACTTCAAATACTTGCTGGTCTTCATGCCATGTAGGAATGTTTTTGAGTTCCTTAAAGTTTAATCCGAAAAGTTTATGTGCCAAAGAAAAGGCACCGTCTCTTACGGCATTTACTTCAAAATAGGGTTTAGTGGCATTTTCGTCAAAATTATATTTTTGTTCGCGGACTTTTCTGACATAATATCTCCAATCACTTCCTCTGAAATCGCCTTTTATTCCTTCTTTTTTCATCATCTGGGCAAACATATTTCTGTCTTCTTTGGCTTTGTCGAGAGTTTTCGGCCAGATTTTATTCATAAAATCATATACATTCTCAGGTTTTTTGGCCATATTTTCTTCCAATACATATTCAGAGAAATTATTATACCCCAACAGATGCGCTTTTTCGGCTCTAAGGCTTACCATTTCCTCTAATACTTTTTTGTTGTCATATTCATTATTATTATTGCCGCGATTTATATAGCCTTGATATATTTTTTCTCTTAGTTCTCTATTAGGCGAATAATCGAGAAAAGGATAAATGCTGGGGCGTTGTAAAGTGAAAGACCATCCGGTTTTATGTCCTCTCTTTTCAGCTTCTTCCCGTGCCGCTTGTTTGACATTTTCGGGCATATCTCCCAAATCTTTTTCATCGGTTATATACAATTCAAAATTATTGGTTTCAGCCAAAAGATTATTATTGAATTTCTCTTGCAAAGTAGCTAATCTTTGATTGATCTCTTTTAATCTATCTTGTTTATCCGGCGATAAATTGATACCGGAACGCACAAAATTTTTATATTTATTTTCCAAAAGTTTTTGTTGTTCGGGAGTAAGATTTAATTCATCTTTTTGCTTATAAATGGCATTAATTCTGTCAAACAGTGCTTTGTTCATATTAATAGCATCTTGATGGGCAGCTAATTGCGGCATAAACTTTTTTGAGGTTTCATCCAAAATACTGTCTGTATTTGCTGCTTTTACAGCAAAAAACACTCCTGTTACTTTGTTAAGCTGTTTGCCGCTTTTTTCCATTGCTTCCAGTGTGTTTTGGAAAGTAGGTTTTTCTTTATTATTTGCAATGGCATTTATTTCCTCCCGGTGTTCTTGCAAAGCATATTCCAGGGCGGGTAAATAATCTTCGCTTTTGATTTGATCGAAAGGCGGGGTGCCATAAGGCGTATTCCATTCTTGTAGCAACGGATTGGTATCAGCAATAGATGTTTTTTTCATACTCTCATCTTGTTTTTGATTGCAGGCTCCCACAAATAAAACGGCAGCCAAAATCCATATATGTTTTTTCATTTATTTAAATTTAAGGTGTTGAATATCAAAGGTAATAATTTCTCTTTTTTGAACTGTTTTTTTAAGTTTTCTTTAATAAAAAATAGAAAATTTGTTATAATATTTTTTAATAGGCTGTTGCGGCCTTTTTTTCCAAGCTTGCGGAATGCGTTTGTAAAAACCGAAATGTGCTTTTATAATCGCCCAGGTATGTGAAGGTTTCCCCCTTAGAAAATACCGGATTCCTGCTATACCGTCCAAAATAAGCCGGCTGAATATAACCGGAAAAAGATGGGAAGCAGGTAAGTTTTTGAGCAATGTCAATAAATTATTTCTGAAATTAAGATAGGTTTTAAACGGATTTTGCTCGTTAAGACTCGCGCCTCCCAAATGATATACCGTAGAGATAGGAATATATTTTATCTTTCCTCCTTGATGATGAATGCGCCAACAAAGATCGATTTCTTCCTGATGAGCAAAATAATCGGAATCAAAACCTCCTGCCTTTTCAAAAGCTTTTTTTCTTATCATTAAACAAGCACCCGAAGCCCAAAAGATTTCCTTTTCTATATCGTATTGCCCTTTGTCCTCTTCAATTTTAAAGAGTTTTCTGCCGTCACAATAAGGATAACCGAAAAAATCCAAATAACCTCCGGCTGCTCCGGCATATTCAAACATTTTTTTATCCTTATAATCTTTGATCTTAGGTTGCAGAGCCACTGTTTCCGGATGTTTATTCAAGTGGCTAATCAACGGGCTAAGCCAATTTTCGGTAACTTCCACATCAGAGTTGAGTAAAACAATATTATCTGCCTTAATTTTTTTAATCCCTAAATTGTAACCTTCTGCAAAGCCATGGTTTTTTTCTAACCGAATTATTTTCACATCGGGAAATTCTTTTTTTAGAAGGGATAAGCTTTCATCGGTAGAGCTGTTATCAATGACATAAATATCAGCTTGCGGAGTGTGCTTTAAAACAGAAGGAAGGAATTTTTTTAATAATTCCGCACCATTCCAATTTAATATGGCTACTGCATTTTTACTCATCTGTTTTCGGGTATTTCTTTAAGAAACCGGTAATTGTTTTGTTCGAAATCAATTTGACAAATATAGTGTTTTAAACCGTTTGTAAGAATTAAAAAAGGAGCTTTCAACAGCCAATTATAGCGGTTTGCCTGGTCAAATGTATTTTGATTGATAGGAATGTGTGGAGCTTTGCATTCGATTAGGATGAAAGGCTGCATTTTTTTGTTGAAAACCACAACATCAAATCTTCTTTTTAATCCGTTGATATTGAGTTGTTTTTCAACCGAAATTAATTGCGGCGAATAATTTTTTTCTTCGATTAAATAGTGAATAATATGTTGTCTTACCCATTCTTCGGGGGTGAGCAAATAATAGCCTTTTCTGATTATATCAAAAATATATGGCTTATTTTCCCTATTTTTGTATCGAAATTGATAAGCCGGAAAATTTAATTTTTGCATAAAGCAAAGTTAAGCTTTTTTGCTGTTTTATTCCGATTATGAAAGAAGCCTACCAAATCATAAAAGAAATTAAAAACGGAGAGCTGAAACCGGTTTATTTTTTAACCGGTGAGGAAGTTTTTTTTATTGACTTAATCAGTGATGCCATTGAAAATAATGTTTTGTCCGAAGAAGCCAAAGGTTTTGATCAAATGGTTGTTTACGGTCGGGATGTCGATTTACAGGATTTATTTTTTCAAGCGCGCCGTTTTCCGATGATTGGAGAGAAACTGGTCATTATCATAAAAGAAGCACAGCATTTGTTCAAAAAGGCTTCCGATTATCAATTGCTGGAAGAATATATGGAAAATCCGTCTCCTCAAACACTCATGGTTTTTAATTATAAACACAAAAAACCCGATGCGCGCAAAAAGGCGATAAAATTGGTAAAAAAAGAAGGAGTATATTTTGAAACCAAACGGATGTATGAGCGGGAAGTAATGAAGTGGATTGCCGAAACGGTTCGCGAAATGAAATACAGCATCGATGCAAAGTCCACACAGATGTTAATGGATTTTCTCGGCACCGATTTGTCAAAAATTTATAACGAATTGCAAAAATTGCAAATCCTGTTGCCGGAAGGAACTTCCATAACTCCCGAGATAATCGAGGAAAATATCGGTATCAGTAAAGACTATAACACATTTGAATTAAAATCGGCTATTGCCAAGGGAAATTACCCCAAAGCACAACAGATTATCAATTATTTTAACGCCAATCCCAAAGAACATCCTTTACCGGTGAGTTTGGCTGTTTTATATAATTTTTTCAGAGATTTGTTTCTCTATCACAGTTTGGTAGACAAATCAAAACACTCGGTAGCCAAAGCTTTGCATATCAATCCGTTTTTTGTCAGTGAATATGAAGGCGCTGCTACCCGTTACCCGATGAAGAAGATTACCCGTATTATGGCTTATCTTGAAGAAGCCGATTTAAAAAGTAAAGGAGTAGAGTCAGGAAGTATGGGACATAAAGATATTATGAACGAATTGGTTTTTAAAATCATGCATTAAACTACAAAGATATGGCCGTAAAATATGAAGTTTATTTACCGAAAATGCCTGAACAATTGGAAGGCTTTTTAAGAAAAATCTCCCGTGAAAATCCGGTGAAGCATTATATAATAAGAATTTTTGAGGAATATTTCCCAACAGAAGAACTTTTGGAACTTTTATCAAAAAACAAAGCTTTGATAGAGCAATTCAGAAAAAATAAATCCTTGGTTTTATGGATGGAAAAAGATTTTGAGCAAATTCCGGATTTTATTCCGGTAGCTCCCACAGAAGAGGAAGCTTTGGACATTATCGATTTTGAAGAAATAGAAAGGGAATTGGGGTTGGACGATTTAGATATTTAAAATTATGACTAGCAAAGTATTGATTATTAATTTTGAGGAAATTTATTTAAAGGGTAAAAATCAAAAGATTTTTATTAAACAATTGATTCGTAATCTGAAAAGGAAGTTGAAACCATATAGAGATTTCCTTTCTTTTGACAAAGCGCACGGAGGCTCTTATTTTATTGAAATCATTAAAGAAATTCCCGAAGAAATTCTTGACGAAATTATTGATAAAGTTAGAAAAACACCCGGAATAACAGGTTTTTATGTAGCCGATACTGCCGGGATTACCATGCAAGAGATTCAAGAGAAAGCAGTGGAACATGTAGGCAGACATATAGAAGAATTTGAAAGTTTTGCAGTAGTTTCCAAGCGAATCAATAAAGGGGTGAATTTTTCTTCTATGGATATAGGACGGCAAGTAGGAAGCATAATTAATGAAACTTACGGAAAAAAAGTGGATTTATCTTCCCCCGATTTTAAGTTATACATCAAAGTAAGAGGTAAATATACCATTATTTACAGTAAAATCATAAAAGGCATCGGCGGATTGCCGGTAGGAACTTCCGGAAAGGCCATAGCTATGTTATCCGGAGGAATCGACTCACCTGTTTCCACTTTTATGGCGATGAATCGTGGGTTACATATTACGGCAGCTCATTTCCATTCGGTTCCCAAGACTTCCCCTCAGTCCATAGAGAAAGTGAAACAATTGGTAAAAAAATTGACTGATTATCAAGGAGAGATAAAACTGATTTTAATTTCCGTTTTGGAAATTCAAGAAGCCATTGCAAAAAACACCGATTCGCGCTTACGATTGATATTGTTACGACGTATAATGTTGAAAATAGGAGAAGAGCTTGCCAAGCAAGAAAGGGCCAAAGCTTTGGTAACCGGAGATTCGCTGGGCCAAGTAGCTTCACAAACCTTAGAAAATATGAAAGCGACCGAAGAGGCAACAAATATGCTTGTTTTGCGTCCGCTGGTAGCCCTCGACAAAAAATACATTATCGAAAAAGCCCGTGAAATAGGGACATTTGATATTTCCATTCTTCCTCATGATGATGCTTGCAGTATGTTTACGCCTAAATCTCCCGAGACAAAAGCACAATTGCATTATGTAGAGGAAAATTGCGCAAAAATAAATGTTGAGGAACTCGTTAAAAAAGCTTTGGAACAGGCTGATACACAAATCATCTCGTAATTCTGAAAAAATAATTTTTTCTTCTATATTTGTTGGTTAGAATAAATTCTGATGGAACGAAATGATTTATTGAAGATTGCCAATGAATTTGGCACACCTGTGTATGTGTATGATGCAGAAAAAATCCAAGAGAAATATCAAGAACTGGAAGACATCTTTTCAGGGCTCGATTTTGAGTTGCATTATGCGATGAAAGCCAATGAAAATCCGGCCATATTAAAGGAAATTTTAAATTTGGGAGGAGGGGTCGATGCCGTTTCCCCCAATGAGATCAAAAGAGCTTTGAAAGTTGGATTTCGCCCGTCAGATATAGTTTTTACTCCGAGTTTTCCGGATGAAACAGAAATCGATTTTGCTATAAAAAAAGGCGTGCAGGTTCATATCGGTGATACTTATCTATTGAAATATATTTTAGAAAGACACCCGGATTATTCCATCGGTTTGCGTTTAAATCCGGAAACAGAAATCGATGGAAATCAAAAAATCGCTACGGCTCATAGTGGTTCTAAATTCGGGATTCCGCTTACGGAACTCAATTATATAAGAAGTTTGATCAAAAAAGGTTTGAAAATCGATACTTTGCATATACATACCGGTTCGGATGTAAAGAAATGGGAAGATTTGGCCCGTTCGGCAGAAGTTCTATTTTCACTTTTGCCAGATTTTCCACAGGTTAAGAAACTGGATTTAGGAAGTGGATTTAAAGTAAAATACAATGAATTGAGTCCGCAAATCAATATGAAGGCTTATGCCTCATTTTTAAAAAAGAAAATAAAAGAAACGCATAGAAAACTCACTCTTATTTTTGAACCGGGAAAATACTTGCTAAGTGAAGCAGGTTATTTCTTGATGAAAGTGAACGGTGTTAAACAAGGCTATCAGAAATGCTTTGCAGGTGTTAATTCAGGATTTCACCATTTTATCCGTCCGATGTATTATGATGCTTTGCATGAGATTATAAACCTCAGTAATCCGGAAGGAAAAATCAAAATTTATGATATTGTGGGCCAATTATGTGAAGAAGATACATTTGCTTATGGTCGTGAAATGCCCGAGATAAGAAAAGGGGATATTTTGGCAATAAAAAATGCAGGAGCCTATGCTTTTTCTATGGCATCATTATACAATTTAAGAGATAAGCCCGGAGAATTACTTTGGAAAAACGGTAAAATCAGTGTGATAACAATATGATTACGATTCTCCCATATTGGCTGATAAATATTTTTTTTCTTTTGAATCTGGGGCTTTTTCTAGAAAAGAAAATAGGTATCCACAACAATTCTTTTTTTTTTAGTTTTATAAACGGCTTATTTGCCTTGATGACTTTTACGAGTTTTTTTTCTCTTTTTGTCGGAGCCTATAATTTTGCTTCTCATGTTGTCTTATCACTTTTTTTATTATTTGTGGTATGGAGAAATATTAAGGAATTTACTTCAAAAATGAAAGTTTTTATAAAAATAAAACTTCCGGATTTTAAGTACTTAGCTCTCATAATATTTTTTGTATTGCTAGCCTCTTCTTTTTATCCTTTATTACAAGAAAATGATTTATATGATATACAAACTATAAAATGGGCCGGAGAGTATGGAATAGTGCCGGGCTTGATTAATTTACATCCTCTATTGGCCTATTTTTCTCCTTGGCATATTGTTCAAGCCGGAATGAATCCGGGACTAGTTATTTTTAATGATATCAACGGAATGTTACTGGTTATTTTTGGGATTTATCTTTTAATAAAAATAAAAGAAATTATTCAGGCAGGTGTCTATAAATTTGAAGATAAAATACATATTATTTATTTTCTATTTTATCCTTTTCTTTTGTTTTTTGTAAGTACTCCTACCATTATTTTACCTGTCGTTATTTTTTCGCAATTATCTTTTTTATTTTTTATTAAAAATTATTTTGTATTCCATGAGGAGGAAATGAAGCAGCTTTCATTATTGGCTATATTTACCACCTCAATCGCTCCATCGGCTTTCCTATTATTATTTTTACCATATATACTTTTTATTAAACATAGAAAAATTGTCTATAAATCGACATTTCTAATTTATAGTTTATCCATTTTACCCTTGTTGTTTTTTCTTTGGCTTAAAAATTATATTCTCACGGGTTATCTTTTTTACCCCCTTTCCATAGGGGAAGATATAGTAAAACCCGATTGGCAATATCCCAAAGAATTACTGGATAAAATTGGTATGTATATCAATTCACCCACTACTCAAATTTTTCATTCCGGTTCCATTGTGAAGGATATTCTTGCATTCCTTTCTCAAAATTCTCCCTTATGCTATTTCATTAACTTTGTTACCCTTTCCATTCTTATTCTTTTCCCATTTTTTTTAAAAAAACATTCTCATACTCACGCCTTAAAAATATTGTATGTGATTTTTATTTTGCACATAATCAGCATGTTTCTTTTTCAATTTAAAGGAGTAAATTTTTATTTTTCATTAGCCCTATTTTTATTATTTGTTTTATTGTCTTATGGTTTTGTTCCTATAAAATTCAATAAATTATTATTCTGGAATTTTTCGATTTCAGCTTTGATTATATTATTTCTACTTTATAAAAGCGGCTTGAATTCAGATTATATTTATAATCCCATGCATCATACAAAAATTGATAATTATAATACTTCACTAAAAAATAATTTCATAATTAATTACCCGGAGGGAGAAGAGTTTTTCTGGGAAACAGGGGATGCTTTTTTGCCGGCAGCCCAGCCTGTTATGTTGAAATGGATATTCAAAATGGGTAATAAAAATAAATATCAATTGCATTTGCGTGAGAGGCATATCAAAAAGGGATTCCGAACGGAAAAAGAAGAATAATATAATAAACGGTATAATTATTGTATTTAATATAAAAATAATTGTAATTATATTACTATGAAAAAAATACTGCTTGTTTTAGTCGGAGTTTTGCTTTTTTCTTCCTGTTCTTCTACCAAAATTACGTATGATAAATCTATTGATTTTAATCGCTATCATACTTTTGCGTTTTTCAAAAAAGGTCTTGACCATTTGAATTTACCCGCTTCAAAAAAAAGATGGGTAGTGAAAAGTGTCTCCGAAGTTTTGGAAAACAAGGGTTTTGAAAAATCCACTCACCCCGAATTTATTGTCAATATTTTTACCGATTTATATAAAAGGATTGATGTGTACCCCGGTTATTATCCTTATCATAGAAGAGTATATAAATCGGTCGAAGGGAAATTATATATTGATATAGTTGATGTAAAAACCAAGAAGGTAATATGGGAAGGCGAAACTTATCTCAATTTGCAGGGAAATGATTATAAAAAAATAAGAAAAGCCATAGAAAAATTATTAAGCAAATTTCCTCCACAAAAATAATTATATATGAAAAGGATTGTTTTGATTATTGTTATATTTTTTACCATTTCGACCTCTTCGTCACAAGAAGTGGCTAGAAAATTCCTTAACGAAAAAAAGAATGAACTAAAAATTGATATGATCCGGCTATTGGCGGAGCCTTCAATTGAAATAGAATATGAAAGAATTATTTCGTCATTGTCATCCATAGGTGGATTGATAAAAATGGGAGGAGGAGCAGATGATTTTTCCCGTAAATTCAGATTGGGAGGTTTTTATCGCGGGTATTTCACACAGAGCCAGGAATATGGAACAAAGGGTTTTTATGGTGAATTAATGAGCGGTTACTATCTGGGGAATGAAGAAATATATTATTACGATATTGCTCCTGAAAATTACCCTGATGATCCCATAACATATAATGGATTGGAAGTAGGTTTTAAATTAGGTTATAAATGGGTGAACCGAATAGGTTTTCTTATACAAGTGGATTTGGGAATTTCGAGAGGTTTTTTTAAAAGTGATAACTCACCCGAGAACTTCTTGTTATCCGGAATAAAACTTGGTTGGCGGTTTTAACTTAGTCAATTAATTTTGTGTGTGTGAAAAGACAGCGATAGGCTGTCTTTTTTTATATTTGCATAATGTCAAATTCCGTTTCCTTCAAAGTCATAAACCGTCTAGCCATCCCTTCCATTTTGGCAGGTATTATAGAGCCGGTAATTTCAATTACCGACACGGCTATCATTGGACATATAAAGGAATTTCCCACGGAGAGTTTGGCAGCTGTAGGAATTGTAGGATCATTTATGTCGGCTTTATTTTGGATATTAGGGCAAACAAAAAATGCTGTTTCCACTATTATTTCTCAAAAAGTGGGAGCAAGTAAACTTCAAAAAATCTATACTTTAGTTCCACAGATATTGGGTTTAAATGTGATATTCGGTTTATTTTTGGTTTTTGTGACTTATTTTTTGGCTGAAGATATTTTCCGGCTATACAGTGCGAAGGATAAAATTTTGGAGCTAAGTATAGAATACTATAAAATCAGGGCTTTCGGCCTGATTTTTACTCTTATCACTTTTACTCTTTTTGGAATTTTTCGCGGCTTGCAAAATACTTTTTGGGCCATGATGATTAGTCTGACCGGCGGTTTGATAAATATAGTATTGGATTTTGTATTAGTTTATGGTATCGATGGTTTTGTTTCTCCAATGGGCATAAAGGGAGCTGCATGGGCCAGTTTGATAGCTCAATTCACAATGATGTTGCTTGCGATTTCATTTTATGCAAAAAAAACGCCTTTTGGTTTTCGTATTTATTTCGATTTTCATCCGGAGATACCCCGGTTTTTTCTTCTGACTTATAATCTGATTATCCGTACCATCGCGCTGAATTTTGCTATTTATCTCTCTAACCGGTTTGCCACTTCTTATGGGAAGGAATATATTGCTGCACATGTAATTGCTACAAATATTTGGTTATTTACCGCTTTTTTTATAGATGGTTATGCCGATGCCGGAAATTCGTTGGCAGGAAAATTATCCGGAGCAAAAGATTTTGCCAATCTGAAAAAATTAGCTCATAAATTGATTCGTTATGGATTTTGGGTGGCTTCCGGTTTGACCTTGGTTTTTCTTGTTTTCAAGCCTTATTTAGGAAAAATGTTTACCTCTGACCCAATTGTATTGCAACGTTTTTATGAAATTTACTGGTTGTTGATATTGATATTGTATTCAGAGAGTATAGCTTTTATTTTTGACGGTATTTTTAAAGGTTTAGGCTGGGTGAAATTTCTTAGGAATATGCAACTGGTTACTACTTTGTTTGTGTTTATTCCCAGTTTATTATTAATGGATTATTTGGGTTTGAAATTATGGGGAATCTGGGTTACTTATAATATATGGATGATCAGTCGTGCAGGTGCTCTCTGGGTGGAGTTTAGTAAAAACTTGAGAAAATATTCATTGAAAAAAAAGTATAAAAGCTTAGATACAGATATGTTAACCTAATATTAATTAGCTTTATTTTAAGACGAAGGTTTTTTATTTTTATTAAGTTTGTAATAAAGAAATTATAATATGAGAACAAAAATTTTACTTTTATTGGGACTATTGATTGGTTAAACCGGTATTGCCCAGATGGGTGGAGGAATGGGTCGCGGAATGGGTAACCGTGAAAATATGCAACAGCAAAGACAAGCTTCTTTTGGTAAATTTTCTGCAGAAAAAATCGCCGGCTTAATTGAATATGATGAAGATGAAATTATTAAAAAAGTGAAGGTTAAAGATAAAAACACACAAAATAAAATCAAAAATTTTGTTAGAAATTACAACCGGCAAGTTCTGGATTTAAAATTAAAATACTATAAAGACCTTACAGATACGGATCGTTATATTCAGCAAAAAAGAAAGGAAGCCATGCTTCAAAAAGATTTTGAACTTATGCGTCAAACACGAATGGAAGCAAGGGAAAAATTATCGCCTGTGCGTAAGGAAAGCAGCCAAATACAAAAGGAGCTTCATGAAAATATTTCTTCATTATTATCCATAAAGCAATTGAAGAGATGGCATAAATATATAAAACAGAAAAATAAAACAAAAAATACCCAAAACAATTCTTTTAATAGACAAGGGCGTCAGGGAAGTCATAGAGGTATGGGAGGTAATCATGGAAGAGGAAGAAATAACGGAGCTTTTTAATTGTCCCTTTAATTTTTCTTAAAAGGCTTAACTCAATGAGAATTAAAAACCTTTAAGCTTCTTTCCTGTGGATATAGACTTAAAAAATAAATAAAAAAAAGCTTTATATGTATTGCTTTTTCAAAAAAAGTTTATAAATTTGCAAACTCAATATTAGGAACGATTAAAAAATACATGATAATGAAACAAGGAATCCACCCCGAAAATTATAGACTGGTAGCGTTTAAAGATATGTCAAACGGAGACATCTTTATTACACGTTCTACTGCAGAAGCAAAAGAAACTATTGAAGTTGACGGTGTTGAATACCCTTTGGTAAAAGTGGAAATTTCAAGAACTTCACATCCATTTTATACCGGAAAAGTAAAATTGGTTGATACGGCAGGACGTATTGATAAATTCAAGAAGAAATACGGAAAATTCAGCAAATAATATTTTTATAATAACACTTTATAAAAAAGCATCAAAGTCCGACTTTGATGCTTTTTTATATATGTATACTGATAATTGCTAGAAAATTGTTAATTTCGCATGAATTAAATCTTTACATTTACTATGAGTACAGAGCATAATGAAAAAGCTTCCGGATCCAAAAATGAAGTCGTTCATTTTAATCCTTCCGAATTAAAAAAACATGAAAAATTAGGAGAACTGGCTGCCACAGCCATTAGTGGAAACGATATCAGTTCATCGGTATTATATGTATCTGCATTGGCGATTGTTTGGGCAGGACAATATGCTTGGATTACTCTTTTGATTGTTGCTTTTGTTTTATATCTTTTCAGAAAAATTTACGGGGAAGTGGTTGGTGCTTTACCTTTGAATGGAGGGGCTTATAATGCCCTGTTGAATACCACCAGTAAACGTATGTCTTCCATTGCCGCTACGCTTACTTTATTATCTTATATGGCCACAGCTGTAATTTCGGCCAATGAAGCCATTCATTATCTTTTTCATTTATTTGGTATTCATGATAACAACCTTATAATATTGGCTACCATTGGGCTATTAGCCGTCTTTGCCGGTTTAGCCATAATGGGGATTAAGGAATCTGCAAAAGTTGCCATTGCGATATTTATTTTCCATTTGACTGTGATGACAGCTCTGATTATCGCTTTGATTGTATATGTGGCTCAACATGGTTTTGATGTATTTATAGAAAACTGGCATCGTCCGTTGGAAAAAGGAAGTATATGGATGGCTATATTCTTTGGTTTTGCCGCCTCAATGCTTGGTATTTCGGGTTTTGAGAGTTCCGCTAATTTTGTCGAAGAACAAAAACCGGGAGTGTTCCCCAAGACTCTTAAAAACATGTGGATTGTAGTAAGTATTCTCAATCCTTTGATGGCTTTTCTTGCTTTGGCAACCTTACCGATAGATGATGTCAATAAAAATACTCTATTGATTCAACTCGGTGAAACAGCTGCCGGAAAATGGTTAGCTGCTTTTATATCCATTGATGCTTTCTTGGTATTATCAGGAGCCGTTTTAACGAGTTATATCGGAGTGACCGGATTATTGGAACGTATGACATTAGACCGTATTATGCCTAATTATTTTCTAAAAAAGAACAAAAGAGGTGCTTCCTACCGGATTGTGCTTTTCTTCTTTTTACTAAGTGTTTCAGTATTAATTATTACACGAGGTGAAGTAACTACGCTTGCAGGTGTTTATACCATTTCTTTCTTGTCCGTGATGTTGTTATTTGTGATAGGGAATATTTTATTGAAAGTAAAAAGAAAGCATTTGCCCAGACCTGAACGGGCTCCTTGGTTGGGAATAATAGTGGCCTTTATAGCTGTGAGTGTGGCATTGATAGGAAATATAGTGATGGAACCGGAAGATCCCAATGACCCGGCAAACTGGCAAGTTTTTGTCTACTATTTTGTGCCGGCATTAGTTTTTATTATGATTATGCTTAACCGGACTTTATTATTGAAGTTATTATTAAATATTGTGCAATATATCTTTGAACCGATTCGTAAATTTTTCTTGCGATTACACAAAGGAATTGACCGGTTGATCAATGAAATAAACAGTCAGGAATTTGTATTTTTTACAAAAGGAAAGAGTATTGCCAATATGAACAAAGCCATGCTATATATACGTGATAATGAGCATACCAAAAAAGTAAAAATCGTGAAGGTATTGAAACCGGGCGAAAAACCCAGTGAGGAATTAATAAGAAATATTAAAATTCTCGATGAAGAATACCCCGAAATTGATATCGAATTTGTTCCCGTGGAAGGAGAATTCGGTCCTGAATTGATTCGTGAACTTTCAAAAAAATGGAATATTCCTATCAATTTTATGTTTATCGGTTCTCCCGATGAGAAATTTCCTTATAGACTGGAAGAGTTGGGTGGAGTGAGATTAATCATGTAAAAGCTTGACAAAGGCCTGTTGTTTGTCGTATCTTTGTAAATATTAACCAATAAAAAATAAGAAAGAATTATGTCAGTAATCGGAGTATCAAAATTTGAGTCGTTTTTCAGAAAAGCCGGAAGCTTGGATATCGACAAATCGGATGTAAAAAGAATCTATGATTTTACAAATGAAGCGATTTATCGCTTATTAGTAGTTGGAATGAAGAATGCCTCTTTAAACGGACGTGATGTATTATGGTATACAGATCTTCCTATCACAGAAGGATTGGAAAAACAAATTCAAGAATTCAGAGAGTTAAATGAAGAATTGGATTTAGCAGGAATTTTGGAAGCGATCACTCATATGCCTCCTTTGAAATATGAAATAGGAGAAGACGTAGAACAAGAATTACCTAATATAGCAGGAGGAATTCTTGTCGCATTGATCAAAACCTTTAAAACTTTGGAACCTAAATTGAAAAATCCTCAAACTTCTCATTGGGAAAGAGCAAAAGCAATTTTTGAAACTTTATTATAATTTTTATAATAAAAAAATAATTATAAGCCAAAGCATTTCCTTGCTTTGGTTTTTTATTGTTAAATTTGAAAAAAACAAAATACTATGAAAGAATTGGATAAAGGCTTATATGCCAAAATAAAAACCAATAAAGGCGATATACTTGCCAAATTGGAAATGGAGAAAACACCCGGAACGGTGGCTAATTTTGTAGCATTGGCCGAAGGAAACCATCCTGAGGTTGACGAAAAATATAAAGACAAAAAATACTATGACGGATTAACCTTTCATCGTGTGATAGATAATTTTATGATTCAAGGAGGGGATCCTACGGGCACGGGAGCCGGAAATCCCGGTTATAAATTTGACGATGAATTTCACCCGGATTTAAAACACGATTCTGCCGGAATTTTATCTATGGCAAATGCAGGTCCGGGCACTAACGGGAGTCAGTTTTTTATTACACATGAAGCCACCCCTTGGCTTGACGGGAAACATACGGTTTTCGGTAAAGTGATTGA
>JAMOVT010000028.1 GCA_027061855.1 Flavobacteriales bacterium | reverse complement strand
AGATGGTGTATTTAATAATATGATTCTATTTTTATCATTTTTTAAGGTGTAAAAGGGATTAAAAATATATGTTCTGTTTTCCATAATAATATTTTTTTGCTAAGATTTAACTATTTACTTTATTTTATAATCCTGCACAAATTGTGCAGGATTATTTTAGAACTATTTAATAGGAACTGTAACTGTGTTACCATTACCATTGTTTCCATTTTTATTTTGGGTACAGCTTTTTTTGCAACTTTGGTCACAAGATCTGCATGGTGCAATAACGTTACCACCATTAAAAACTAACAATTCTTTTTCATTAAGAACTCTGATTTTTTTTAATTTTGGAATACTCATAATAATAAATTTTAAATTACTGCCTACTCCTGGTAAGTTTTAAGTCAGTTTTTCGGCATATTCCTGACCATAATAAACATTAAATTTTGTATTTTATCTACTTATCCCGATTTTTATCTCTTTTAAGTGAGGGACTTTTCATCTTTTTATTAATGGATGCTGTTTTTAAATTTGAATCGTGAATTTTCAATTAATACGTAATTTAAATGTTTATTGATACAAATTTGAAAGTAAAATATTGCAATGACAATACTTTTTTTTACTAAAATATACCTAAAATTACTAAAAAGACAATAAATAAGCGTTTTTACAGACAAGATGTTTTATTTGGAGTTTTCTGTATGATTACACTTTTTAGAGAAAGGACAGATTAATTCTGGAGACACTTCCAATATAACGGCTATTTTACATATCATTTCTACTTTTAATTTTGTTTTACCATTTTCTATATTAGAGTAGGATTTTTGTGATATTCCAAGTTCAAATGCCATATTTTCTTGGGATAATCCTTTTTGAATTCTATAAATTCTTATTTTTTTATTCATTTTGAAAGAATTGTAATTAAATCTAGTTAAATATAATATATGATAGAATAAATTTAATACAATTCACTTTTTTATAAAAACAAAAGGGATATCAGGTCGTTTTTGAAGGATATCAGGTCTTTTTTGAGGGATATCAGGTTATTTAGCAAGAAAAAAGAGGCTGTCTCAAAAGTAATTGGGACAGCCTCTTTTATTTTGTAATTTTTCAAAATAATAGGCTAATGGATTTTTCTTAGAAAAATCACTAGAATTAAGTTTTTTTGTTCAATTTTGGATTTTTTATAAGGTGTTTTTGCAAAAACAGAGGATTTTTTATACTGTTTTGGCGTATTTTTGAAGATTATGTGCTAAATAGACTAAACCAATTTCTACTTCGACCTTTTCTTTGCCTCTTAGATTTAGTCTGGTAAATTTTTTGTTTTGTTTGATGTTACCAAATACAGCTTCAACATCGACGGGTCTTTGACTTCTGTGTCTTTTTCCTTTTTCGCTGGTCAAGAGTTTTCTAGCTTTGGCTTTGTAATATTTGAGTTTATGATTTACTTGTATTATCCTATTGTACTTTGACTTGTGACAGTTTCCTCTTAGCGGACAAGATTGACAGTTTTGTGCTTGATATAAATGCAATTCTTGTATATAACCTCTTTCGTTTTTCTTCTTTCTTATGCCGATTTTATGCATCTTTTGTCCCATTGGACATATATAATAATCGCCTTGTTTGTTGTAGTATAATTTATCTTGATGAAAATCAGGTAAAGCTTTTTCTTTTTTGTGTTGCTCTAAGTGAATATAATTATATTTAACATAAGCTTCTACTTCCTTGTTTTCTAAGTATTCATAGTTTTCTTCGCTTCCATAACCTGAGTCTGCTGTGAGTTCTTTTGGTAGGGTTTTAAATTGATTTTCAAATTCTTCTAAATGTGGAATTAAGGTTTTTGTATCGGTAGGATTAGGGTGATTGGTATAATTTACAACATATTGATTGTTGGTGGATATTTGAAAGTTATAACCGGCTTTTAATTGTCCGTTTTTCATATGATCGTCCTTCATTCGCATAAAGGTGGCATCTGTGTCGGTTTTGGAATAACTGTTTCTATCGCCTAATATTTCTTCTTGATTTTGGTATTTTTTGTAATTCTTTGCCCAATTCTTCTTGGCATAATTGAGCTTTTGTTTTTTCTTTTTGTCAACTGGTTTATCTTTTAATGCATCGTTTATTGTATTGATGGTTTGCTCGATGGTTT
>JAMOVT010000027.1 GCA_027061855.1 Flavobacteriales bacterium | reverse complement strand
CCATATTTGGCATGCAGGTTTACTGCATTAGGACAATCTTTTTTATGCACCTTAATACCTTCATTGATGGTTGTAAATCCAAAAATTTCATCTCCGGGAATAGGATTACAGCAGTTAGCCAAGGAATAATCCAATTGTTGCTCATCAGGCCCGAAAACTATAGTATCGTAATTGACCACTTGGGTGTCATCAGGCTTAAAATCGGAGGGTTTTCTCCGTAATTTTTTTCTAAAAAAATTATAGAGCACATTGGATTGCGCATTGGCAAAATTTTTCAGCATTTTGTTATCGACAATCCCGGCACCCACATTATAAAAAAGCTCTTTGCTCGTTTTCAGATTTAAAAAGTTAACCAATTTATTAATGGTATCTTCTGTATATTTAAGTTTTAACTGTTTGAGTTTACGTTGTAATATTTCTTTTCCTTCTTCTATAATTTCATTTTGCTCTTGGCGCAAATAAGCCTTTATTTTTGACTTGGCTCTACCTGTTTTTACAAAATCAAGCCAGTTGAGTTTAGGGAATTGATTGGGAGACGTGATGATTTTTACCACATCACCACTTCGTAAAGGATAATTTAGTTGAACTAATTTCCCATTAACAATAGCTCCCCGGCAATGTTTCCCGACATCTGTATGGATAGCAAAAGCAAAATCGAGAGGGGTAGCTCCTTTGGGAAGAGAAATTACATCGCCATTGGGAGTCAATACAAATATTTCTTTGGTAAAAAGGTTGAGTTTAAAATCTTCGATAAAGTCTTCTGCCGATTCATCTTGAGTTTCCAGTAAATCTTTCAAACGGTTCAGCCAAGTTTCAATTCCGATTTCTTCGTCATTCTGATTTTTGTATTTATAATGAGCGGCATATCCTTTCTCGGCAATTTCATTCATTCGTTCGGAGCGAATTTGCACTTCTACCCATTTTTTTTCCGGTCCCATTACGGTGGTATGCAAAGCTTCGTAACCGGTGGATTTCGGTTGTGAAATCCAGTCCCGCAAGCGGCTGGGATTCGGTTTAAAATGGTCGGTGACTATTGAATATATTTTCCAAGCAAGAAATTTTTCATTTTGACGGTCGGATTTATAAATTATGCGAATGGCGAATTTATCATAGACTTCTTCAAAACTCACTTTTTTAGTTTTCATTTTCCTGTAAATGGAAAAAATGGATTTAAAACGTCCTAAAATTTCGACATTTAAACCCTCTTTCGTTAAAGAGTCATTGATAATATCGGTAAACGTCCGGATATATTTATCCGCTTCTTTCCGTGACTCTTCTATTTTGCTTTCAATTTCTTTATAGATTTCAGGTTCGGTATATTTCAAACCCAAATCTTCCAATTGGTTTTTTATATTATATAAACCCAATTTATGTGCTAAAGGAGCATAAATATAAAGTGTTTCGGCGGCAATACGTTCTTGTTTATGCCGTGGCATACTATCCATCGTCTGCATATTATGGAGCCTGTCTGCCAGTTTAATTAATATTACCCGGACATCATCATTCAATGTAAGAATCATTTTTCTGAAATTCTCGGCTTGAATAGAGATGTTTTCTCCTTGTAATTTTTGGATTTTTGTTAAACCACGAACTATCCGGCTTATTTTTTCACCAAAACGCTCATATATCTCTTCATGAGTTACTTCCGTATCTTCCACTACATCATGCAATAGAGCCGATGCTATCGCCACTCCTCCAAGCCCGATATCATTAGCTACTATTTTTGCTACTGCTATGGGATGAAATATATAAGGTTCTCCTGATTTTCTTCTTTGCCCTTCGTGTGCATCTTTTGCCAATTCGAAAGCTTGACGCACCATCAACTCTTCATTTTTATCAATTTTTTGATAGGTAGATTGTAATAGATCCTCAAATGCTTTGTTGATTTGAATTACTTCTTGCTTGGTATAATTTTTATCAGCTTCGGGCATTTAATACGGGGTTGTAGAATTGAATGAACAAATATGTGAATTTTTTATGAAATAACATAACTTTATAAAATAAAACCGCCTGCATATTTTGCAGGCGGTTTAAAAGGTGTATATAAATATAAATTAATTAGCCGTTACTTTGACATCATCTACTTGGTATGTAGTAGTTACAGCACCGTCACCTCCCAAATATCTGAAGGCTACATAAACGGTTCCGTCAAGACAAGAGATATCTGCTTTTCCTTCTACAAAAGTAGACATATAACCGCTGGAGGGGCCATCTGCAATATCAGCATCTACCATTAGCCAGGTAGCATTTTGTATATCGGCAGGATTTCCGGTATAATCGGTTGAAACATAAACTGTCAAAGCTTTTCCGTTATTATATCCCGTTTTGGTTTTGAAGCTTAGTTCTTCACCTGTTGAGTTATCCAAGTCAATTGCGGGTGTAATTAACCAGACTTCCATAGGATTTTCTCCGGATCTATGAGCTGAGCATTGCATAAATTTATTTCCCGAATATTCTTTTACTTGCCATAATTTACTTCCTCCGGATACATTTACATTGGTCCAACCGGGTAAATTTGTTTCACCAACATTATAAGATTCAAAATCTTCAAAGAAAAGGATATTACTTCCTCCAACATTGGCATTATTACATTCTAACATTGGTGGATCGCAACGAGGATTATCAAAATTAAAATCTTCGGGCCCATTTACTCGTAAAACATATACACGGTCTCTATAATCACGCGAAATAATTCCTACTACGCTTCCGCTGCCTTCGGGCAATACATAATCTTTAAAAGAAGCAAAAGTACTTGTTTCCAAAATAAATTCACTGTCATCGGCACAGCTTTTCATTTTTCTTTGAGTATCATACATATCATCAGGATCAACAAAGGTTTTTCCTAATAATTCTCTTGGAAATTCCATATCGTTTAATTGCACATAAAGTCCAATCATGTCATGGGTTACTTCTGTGGGTGAATTTAAAACCAAGGGCTCTAATTCTGCTGTTTCACAAGATCTTTTTATTAATCTTTGGGCTTTTTTAAGACGAATGGGAATAAGATTATTATCATCTAATTCACCTATTACAAATTCGCCATGAGATTTATTTAAAGCGAGTCCGTTAAC
>JAMOVT010000026.1 GCA_027061855.1 Flavobacteriales bacterium | reverse complement strand
AAGAATTTGATATTTGCATCGTAGGAAGCGGCGCCGGCGCAGGACCTGTAATCTATGAACTTTCTAAAGCCGGATATAAAGTGGTTGTGCTTGAAAAAGGGCCTTGGTTTCGCACTCAAGATTTTAGAAAAGATGAACTGGTAGCCACACGCCGCAGTGTATATACTCCCAACCTCAAAGACGAGCCGCAGGTAATTGAAAGTCTCGATGAAGAAGGGAAATGGCTCGCTCAATCTAATTATGAAACAGGTAATGATTTCTGGAACGGCAATTGTGTAGGCGGCTCATCTAATTTTATGAGCGGATATTTTTCCCGTTTAAAACCCGTGGATTTTAAACTTCTTTCTACTTATGGTCCCATTAAAGGAGCAAATATAGCCGATTGGCCGATATCTTATGATGATCTTGAACCTTATTATGCAAAAGTAGAATATATAGTAGGAATTTCCGGAAAAGTAATCCAACACAAATTTTTGGAACCTCGCTCCACCCCCGATTTTCCTTATCCTCCTTTAAAAGAAAATATCGTGTCGCAATTAATTGATAAAGCGGCCTCAAAATTGGATATACAAACCATACCTCTCCCTCGTGCCATCTTATCCCAAAAAAAGGAGGAACGCAATTCTTGCTATTATTCAAACTATTGTGGGAGCTATGGATGCTCTTCCGATGCCAAAGGCAGTAGCCGGGTTTCTCTTATTCATGAAGCGCTGAAAACTGGAAACTGTACCGTCATTCCGAATGCAAAAGTATTTTACCTCGAAAGCCTTGACGGTAAAACGATAAGCTCTGCCCATTTTTATGATGTCAATAATCAAATTCAAAAAATAAAAGCACGTCTTTTTATAGTAGCTGCTCAAGCGATAGAAACGTCCCGTTTATTATTGATGAGTAAAAATAAATTTTTCCCCGAAGGCTTGGCAAATAATAACGGACAAGTAGGAAAAAATCTTATTTTCTCTGCCGGAGGAGTCGGTGGTGGTGAATTATATTACAAAGATTTTGATGAAAATACAGCTGTAGAACTGGCAAAACCGGGACTATTTGTCAATCGAACGATTCAAGAGTTCTACGAAATCACAGACCCCGAAACCGGAAAAAAAATCAAAGGAGGCACTATCGATTTCCTTTGGGAACATGCTAATCCCACTACAAGAGCCATTAAACAAAAGTGGGATGAAAATGGAAATCTGGTTTATGGACGAAAATTAAAAGACAAGCTTTATCGGTATTTTACCCAATTAAGGAAATTAAAATTCGAAATTTTTGTCGATTGGTTACCTACTGACAATTGCTTTGTAAGTCTGGATACTCATACGAAAGATAAATGGGGAGACCCTGTGGCAAAAATTCGTACAGGCTATCATCCCCATGATTTAAAAGTGGCTCGTGTATTAGGAAATAAAGCCGAACAAATTTTAAAAGAAATTGGAGCAAAAAATATTTATACCGGAATTAGCGGATATCCTCCTTCCAATCTGCAAGCCGGCGGGTGCCGTTTTGGAAATGATCCCGAAAGCAGCGTATTAGACAAAACTTGTAAAGCTCATGAAGTGGATAATCTTTATATTACCGATGGAAGTTTTATGCCTACCGGTGGAAGCGTGACTTATACTTGGACTATTTATGCCAATAGTTTTCGCGTAGCGGATATTATAAAAGAAAGACTTAAAAAAGGAGAAATTTAACTTTCTTTTTTCTCTTGATAATATTGGGTGGCCACCGCTTCTATATCTTTATACCATTCCTCTCCAAACTTGCGAACCAAAGGCTCTTTAAGAAATTTATAAAGAGGAACTTGCATTTGTTTTCCCAGCTCACAAGCGGAACTGCAAATATCCCATTTATCATAATTGACCGCTTGAAAACCCGAGTAATCTTTTACTCGAACCGGATATAAGTGACATGAAATAGGTTTTTGCCAATCAATCTTTTTATCATTATAAGCTTGCTCTATCCCACAATGATACATTCCGTTTTTATCTTGCACCACATAAGCACATTCCTTATTGTTTATTAAAGGAGTAGTCAGTTCCCCTTGAAAATCAATGATATATTTCCCTTGCTCTTCAATCGCCTTTATTCCTTCCTCACTTAAATAGGGTTTCACAGTTTCATAAATTCGATCCAGAATCTCCTTTTCTTCTTCCAATAAAGGCGCTCCCGAGTCTCCTTCCACACAGCAAATTCCTTTACACGCATTTAGATTGCAAACAAATTCTTTTTCAAATAAATCTTCGGTTACCAGCGTATTATCAATCTGAAACATACATTTTTATAATTTATGAATATAACTTTCCACTAATTTTTCAATGGCTTTACTTGCTTGCGCATGCGTTCCTTTAAAGAAATTTGTCATCACGGAAAAACTGTAAAACTTACCCGAATCCGATTGGAAGATTCCCGAATAATTACGCACTTTGCTTACCGAGCCACTTTTGACCCATACTCTATTTTGGACAGGCGAATTTCTTAAAAAATACTTTCCATACCCGTCTTTTCCTCCTTGCGGCAATAGATCCAAAACAAGGCTTAACCCCAATTTATCTGTCATTTGTTTTAAGTATAAACTCAATGTCTGCGGTGCAATTAAATTATCGGGCGCCAATCCCGAAGCATCTTCCAAATCTATGTTTTTCAATCCGTATTGCTTGCTAAAAAAAGCATTTAAACTATCTTTGTTCATATAACCCTCTGCGGGCTGATCTTTCTGAATCATCAACCAACCTAAAGCTTCACTGAAATGATTCATACTATAATCATTGGTGATTTTTGCTATATCTCTTAAAGAAGGAGATTCTTTACTCCAAATCAAGTTTTTATATCCTTTTTGCACATATCGAATTTCAACTCCTCTTACATCCACTCCTTTCTCTTTTAATTTTCTCTGTAGAATTTTCAAAAAAGACAATGGAGGATTAGGCATTCCCGCTTTGATTCGATAGGTTCCCTTTCCTGCCGGAATAGTTCCCATCATATAACGAACTTCATCAAAAGGAGCCGCAAAAATATAGGCTTCATCACTGGTGTCGGGAGCAGCCGTTTTTACTTTTGAAATATATTTTATACCGGGGATTTCGGGAATAGTATATAAAATTTTAACGGGCTCGCCTATTTTTTCGCTTCGTCTCACATATATATCCAGACGGTTATCACGAAAATTAAAATCCCAAGCTCCGGTTCCGTAATAATTGCCGATATCTTCTATCGGCCAACTTCCTGCTGCCGGATATCTCCATCCGTTCAATTCAAA
>JAMOVT010000025.1 GCA_027061855.1 Flavobacteriales bacterium | reverse complement strand
GTCTCACATATATATCCAGACGGTTATCACGAAAATTAAAATCCCAAGCTCCGGTTCCGTAATAATTGCCGATATCTTCTATCGGCCAACTTCCTGCTGCCGGATATCTCCATCCGTTCAATTCAAAAATCAGATTTCCGTCTACTGTTTTAACCCCTTCCTTTTTGATATTTTGTACTATGGAATCTAATATTTTATCCAAATCCTCATAAAAACGCAGTGAAGCAAAACTCGGATCCCCGAAAGCTTGCATTACCAAATTTCCATTTAATAAACCATTGATAATTTGACCGTCACGATATAAAAGAGTTTTATATTTATATTTTTCCCCGAATTTATCTATCGCAGCAAGAGTATAGAGCAGTTTCAGATTGGAAGCGGGAACCATAAAATCTTCCGAATTTACAGCCACTACTTCTTCACCGGTTTGCAGATTACGTATTGAAACCGCATAATGGGCCGATTTCAAAACGGGCGAAGAAGCAAAAACCTCCAAAGCTTTCATTTTGTTGGATACATAAGATTGCTGAGCTCCGCAAGACTGCAAAAAGGCCAAACTCAATAGAAAAACGAATATTCTTTTCATTTACATTTATTTTTATAAATCATCACCACGTAAACGCCGGTATGCACGCTGTGCATCAGGAAACCAAAAACTCGAAGGATATTCTATAATGATTTGTTTGTATAATTTCTTTGCTTCCTCCGGACGATCCAATTCATTTTCATATAATTTTGCCAATCTAAAAATCGCTTCGTCTTTGTAGATGATTTCATTAGGCAAATTTATAATTTCTTTATAGTTATCCGCTGCTTGATGATAATTTTTATTTTGTTCATAAAGAAGGGCTTGCATCCATAGAGCATCATCATAAATATTCTGCCCTTTAAAATTAGTCCGTATTGAATCCAAAATATTCAACGCTTCCTTCCTTTGATTTTTATAAATAAGATATTTAACCTTAGCCAATTGCTTTAATCCCGTTTGCAAACTGTCATTCTCCTCTTTGTTATTGATAATAAGCATGTCGAGATCAATAGCATCATTAGAAATCAAATCGGAGTGAACGGATTTTATTACCTTCAATTGATTATGTGCCCAATCTATATCTCCCTTAAAAAAAGAAACTTGCGCTATTTTGTAAGTAGCCAAATGTCCGAGAGAATGATTTGGAAAATCCAATTGAACTTGTGTATATAGTAACAAAGCCTGATTGAAAAATCCTTGTTGTACGGCAATATCCGCTTGTTTTAGTTTCACTTCGGCCTCCATAAAACGAGGAAGCGGTTTTGCCAGAAGTTTTTTTAATTCCTTTTGAGCCTCTTCTGGTGTATTTTTATGAAAAGTCAAAAAGTCGGCATATAAAATAAATAATCGCGTACGATTGTCCGGCCTCCATTTTTCTTTAAAATATTGATTAAATTGCTCTTGCAAGCTCGCATCCGAATCAAATTTATTTTTCAAATCCATTTCCAATAAAGAAAGTTTTGCCTTTTCTATCAGAAAGGGTTTATCGGAGTGCTCAATAACATAGGATAAAATGAGGCGAGCGGTTTCGGTTTTTTTATTTTCCAAAGCTTTCTGGGCGAGATAATAAATTTCATCGATACCGGCTTCTTTTTTGGAATACAAGCTGCGCAATTGATAAAAAGCTTTACGATAGTTTTTTTCTTGAATATATAGCCACTCTAATAAACGATAATAAGCTGCCTCGGGTTTCTGTTTTATTCTTCTAATCAATTCCAAACGAATAATATCCAGATTTACGTTTCCATTTGCATTAGATAAATAGGGAGTAATTAAATACCTGACACGTGATAAGTTTTCAGGGTATTTGTCCAGGTAGTTCATATAAGCTGACATCATTTTTGCCGGCCGGTTTTTCTCTGCATAAATACGTGCCATCTCAAGATCAAAAGTGGAACGGGGATATTTCTCTAAGGCGGAAGTATATAATTCCAAGGCTTTATCCAATTGATAAATTTCCTGTAAAGCTTTTCCCGTTTGAAAAACGGAAATAGTCGATTTTAAAGCGGCTTTAATTGCCTTGTCAAAAGTTCTTTGTGCCCGGATACTGTCTTTTTGTAATAAAAAATTATAGCCTAACCATACCTGGGAAACGGGATTTTTTTGCTCTTTCTTTTGTTGAAGTAAATCAGCTGCTTTTTGATATAATCCTTGTTTTTGGTAACAATCAACCAGTTTATAGAAATAATCTTTATGATAGGGAAATTTATTCCATAAGTTTTTGTATTCCACTGCGGCTTTGTCAAACTCTCCTTGCGAGTAGAATTGCTGCGCCAAACGCGAATTTTGTCCTTCTGCTTGGAATACAAACAGAAAAAGAATAATATGGAAAAGCCCTTTATATGTCATGTGATAGATGAAACAATTTATTCAGCTTCTCAATTTGTTCAGGTTGCCCCAGCACAATAATTGCAGAGCCTTTTTCTAATATGGTGTCGGGAGAAGGATTAATGATATAACGATTATCCGGTGTCTTATAACCGATAATCGTACAGCCGGTTTTTTTTCGCAAATCAAGATTGGCGATTGATTTTCCTTGTGATTCAACAGGTAAATCCCGGAAATGTATTTCTTCTAGATTGGTTTTATGTTTACTGTCCTCCAAAGACAATGCATTGATAAACTCAATCAAATCAGGCGTTACCACCATAGAGGCCATATGCTCCCCTCCGATTACTTCGGGAAGTACCACACTGTCTGCACCGGCTAATTTCATTTTATCTTTTGACTTTTCCGAGGAAGCGCGTGACACAATTTTAATCTTCGGGTTTAATTGTTTTGAGGAAAGAACTACAAAAAGATTTTCTGCATCATTATTGATTGTACTGATTAAACCCTTGGCATTGGCTATGTTTGCATTTTGCAAAATCTCGTCTTTTGTAGCATCCCCTTCGATAAAATATACATTTTCATAATCGATAAAATCATCCTCATCAGGTTTGTTAATATCTATTACCACTACTTTTTTATTATAGTCTTTCAATTTTTTTACCGCCTGTTTTCCGGTTCGTCCATAGCCGACAATGATGACATGATCTTTAAGTTTCTTTATTTTGCTTTCCATTCTTTTTAATATTAATTTTTTAAAAATATTCTCTCCTATAACATATTCCGTAACAACAGTAATTGTATAACCATAAACCACTATACTGGATAAAATCAAGAAAATGGTTAAAATCTTCCCGGCGGAATTCAAAGGATGAACTTCCCCGAATCCAACAGTGGTTATAGTAATTATTGTCATATACAGTGCATCCGTCCACGAAAAATCCTGACTGTAATGATAGCCGAGCATCCCTGTTATTACCAAAAGCAAAAACAAAGAAGCGGCAATAAATAACTCGTTTCTAAAATGCTTCATCATAGGTCAAATACCGAAGGTCTTTTTTGAAAAAAAATATCTTTTATACGGATACCGAAAGCAAACATCAGATATAAAATAAAAGACAGGCCTAAGGTAGCAAACGAAAGGTAGATAAAAAACAAACGGACATTCCCCACGCGTATCCCGAACTTATCTGCAATGCGTGTTGACACATTGAATCCATGATTAACAAAGAAATATTTGATTTTTTCTATTTGATTCATTTTTTATTTTTTTCAGCTAATTTGATTAAATAATGACCTATCTCACAATCCAAACATCTTTCTTGGGTACAATATTTTGTATATAATTCAATCATTGCTTGTGTATCCAGTGCCGTAGCAGATTTCACCCCTATTTTATTAAATATATCTACAATTCTGTTTTTCTCCGGAGCAATTTCTTCTATAAATTTTATCAATGCTTCGGTATCCTCTTTTCCTTCCTTCTTCAAATATGCAAATTTAAGCGGTATTAGCACATTAATCAATATCCTGTCAATAAAACTTTTTCCCATTCTTTTTTTGACAGATTTTGTAGATTTATCAAAATGATAATGTGTATCCCAGAATCCGGAAGCTGTAACCCTTAAATATTTATAAGCATCCGCGGGATCTGTCAGTTTCATAAAAAAATCAAATAATTGCGGGTATTTATGGTATAACATTGCAAACTGAGCCAAACGAATTCCGGGAAAACCTTTGGGACGCAAACGGTGAAAACGAATACTTCCGTTTTTGAGGCTTTTTAATTGGTGTTTATGTCTTAAAAACTCGTATTCTTCTTTCAATTCTCTATAATATCCGCAATTTTTATTTTCATCGGAAAGTAAACCTCCCGTTCCTAATAATAAAGCCTCCAATTTCCGGTAATCATGGGTGTATTTTCTAAATACTTCGTAAGAAAGAAAATGAGCCAAGTCTGAAAAAGCCTCTTTATTAACAGTCCCTCCAAAATACTTTAACAATTGAGCATAAAGCACTTTTTCCCAGTCATTTACAGAACCTTTTAAATTCAACAAAAACCATTTGTTTTTATTTTCCAGCCGTTCAAAATAAAGTTTATATTTATATTGAAATATTATATAAGGATCTATTTCCTCAATATTATTTTGACATTTTAAAATAGCTTTGTTTTTTATTAAACTATTATATTTTTTTAGAACTTCTTTATGAATTAATTTTGATAAATTTAAAGTAGGAATTTGATTATTATTTTCATTCCAAACAGGAATATCATCCTCATAAACTACATGTAAAATAATATTATCATAAGCCGGATCACGTTCATGTCCATGAGCATACCAATCCGAAGATTTGAGGTGTATTTCCACATTGCCCACCCAAAGTATATCCCCTATACGAACTTTGGCTTCCAAAAAGTCGGGACCTGCATTATGATTATGGAAACCGGGGAAAAGCACATCTATAGGCTGACTGTCTTGGGTAACCAGCAAATTCCGGTCAAACATTTTGTTTTTCCAAATATAATGTAGAAAAGCCTCTCTCATGCACTTGTTAAAAGGAGTAAATTGTTAATTTTTATGTTTCAAAATCCTTTTGCTGTATATTTGCAAAATATTTTAACTGCTTAAAACACAAATATATGAAAAAAATAGCTCTATTATTAATGCTGTTAAGCGTCTTAAATGCCTGTGAAAAAATAGACAAACTAACTCAATTTGATTTGCATCTTGATACCGAAATAACCATTCCTGCCGGAATTCCTATAAATACGCCTTTACCTATCTCTACTCCGGATATCTCTTTAACTAACGAAAGTGTATTTGAAAATAATAATACTACCAAGGAATTAATAGAAGAAGCCAAACTCCAAGAGTTAAAACTAAGCGTAATTGCCCCTCCTGACGGCAACTTTAATTTCCTGAAAGATTTGGAAATCTATATTTCTACCGACAATTTACCTAAAATAAAAATTGCCTGGATATATGATCATCCCAATGACAATCAAAAGATTCTTTATTTGGAAACCTCAAATGAAGATCTTTCCGCCTATTTGAAAAGCGATACTATTAAAATTTCCATATCAACGGTTACCGATGAAGTTTTAACCCAAGATTATACCGTCCGGGTTGATTATACTTTCTTTATCGATGCAAAAATCCTCGGAATATAACGCAATATAAATTTTTGTTATACAAAACAATTTTTTAAATAAATTTATCATATTCTTTTACAAGCAGGTTTTAATAAAACCGCCTTATTTTTGCTGCACGAAATATTAATGAAATGAGAAAAACGGATAAAATAGAACTCATGGCTCCCGCCGGAAGTTGGGAAGCACTGCAAGCCGCCATAGATAACGGAGCCGACTCGGTCTATTTTGGAGTGGAACAACTCAATATGCGGGCGGTTTCCAGCATCAATTTCGAACTGGACGAGCTCAAAGACATTGTAAAAAAATGCGAAGAAAACGGAGTGAGATCCTACCTCACCCTTAATACCATTGTTTATGACCACGATCTGTTGATTGCCAAAAACCTGATAAAAGCGGCCAAAGAAGCCGGTGTTACCGCCGTGATTGTAGCTGATCAAGCCGTGATGTTTATGGCACGTGAAGCCGGACTGGAAGTGCATATTTCCACGCAAATAAACATCACCAATGTCGAAACCCTGAAATTTTATTCCGCTTTTGCCGATACCATGGTGTTGAGCCGGGAATTGAGCCTGAGACAAGTGAAACACATCACCGACCAAATCAAAAAACAACAAATAAAAGGACCTTCGGGACGTTTGGTGGAAGTCGAAATTTTCGGACACGGAGCTTTATGTATGGCTATATCGGGAAAATGCCATATGAGTTTGCATACCTATAATTCCTCGGCAAACAGGGGAGCATGCAAACAAAATTGCCGTAAACCTTATATCGTAATCGATAAGGAATCGGGAGTGGAATTGGAAATCGACAACGAATACATTATGTCTCCCAAAGATCTTATGACACTCGACTTTCTCGATCAGGTAAAAGACGCCGGAGTGAGCGTACTTAAAATCGAAGGCAGAGGACGAGCCCCCGAATATGTTGCCACCACCGTTAAAGCATACCGCGAAGCCATAGATTCTTTATACGACAACAGCTTTACCCCCGGTCGCATAGAAAAATGGGTCGAGCAACTGGCTACCGTTTATAACCGCGGTTTCTGGGACGGATATTACCTGGGAAAAAAATTGGGCGAATGGACCACCCCCGGATCTCATGCCACCCAAAAGAAAATATATATAGGAAAAGGCTGGCACTATTACCCCAAAGCAAAGGTCGCCGAGTTCAAAGTGGAGGCGTTTGATATTAAAGTGGGTGATAAAATCCTCATTACCGGCCCCACAACGGGAGTACACGAAATGGATATTGTCGAAATGTATGTAAACGACGCCCCGGGAACCGAAGCCAAAAAAGGGGATATCATATCGATTAAAATCGACAAAAAAATACGACCTGCCGATAAATTATATAAATTGGTAAAAAATCAGGAAGTACAAAGCAGCTGCGGAGTGGATTTCTCGTGATATTTTTAAACCGGTGGATAAACAAAAACTCACATACCTTATTAAGCAAAAGGCATTGGACTTGGGATTTTCGGCAGTGGGAATCGCCCAAGCCGGGTTTTTGGAAGAAGAAGCCCCCCGTTTTGAAAAATGGCTCAAAAACGGTTACCACGGGAAGATGTCGTACATGGAAAACCATTTCGACAAACGCTTGGATCCCACCAAACTGGTTCCCGGAGCCAAAAGCCTGATTTCCCTTTCCTATAATTATTTTCCCGAAAAAAAACAAAAGGAAAATACTTACAAAATTGCCAAATATGCCTACGGCAAAGACTATCATTTTGTGGTAAAAGACAAACTCAAAGCACTTTTTACTTACATTATTTCTCTTGCCGGAGAGGTCGAAGGACGTATTTTTACCGATTCGGCCCCGGTAATGGAAAGAGCCTGGGCAAAAAAAGCCGGATTGGGCTGGGAAGGAAAACACAGCTTGATTATTCAAAAAAACAAAGGATCGTTTTTCTTTTTGGCCGAAATCATACTCGATTTGGAACTCGAATACGATACTCCTTTTCAAACCGATCATTGCGGAACCTGCCACCGTTGCATTGACGCCTGCCCCACCGGGGCTATTCTATCGGATAAAATCATCAATGCCTCACAATGCATTTCCTATTTTACCATCGAACTGAAAGACGAATTGCCGGCAAACATGAGGGGAAAATTTGAAGACTGGATGTTTGGCTGCGATATCTGCCAGGACGTATGCCCGTGGAACCGCTTTTCCCTTCCCCACCGGGAACCGGCTTTTACTCCCCACCCCGATTTATTGAATATGAATAAAAACGACTGGGAAGAAATCACCGAAGAGGTTTTCAGGGAAATCTTCCGGAAATCGGCGGTAAAAAGGACCAAATTTTCGGGACTGAAAAGAAATATAGCTTTTCTCAAAGAGAAAAAATAAAGCATTACTCATTGCCCGAATAATAAGCCTCTATTTCATCAAATATTTTATAAATTTCATTCAAATCGTCTTCGGTTACCAGACGGATTCTAAACGGTTTAAAATTGGGAACGCCTTTGAAATAATTACTGTAATGCGGGCGGGTTTCCAAAATTCCCAGCCGCTCTCCTTTCCATTTTATAGCCAGTTCCAAGTGTTTTTTTACTACCTTTAAACGTTCGGAAACATTTGGCGTTTTCAAGGTTTCACCGGTTTTTAAATAATGTTTTATCTGCTTGAAAACCCAAGGATTGCCTATGGCGGCACGTCCTATCATTGCTCCGTCAAAGCCAAATTCGTCCCTGATTCTCCGGGCATCTTCGCCGGTTTTAATATCGCCGTTGGCAAAGATGGGAATATGAATACGGGGATTGTTTTTTACTTCGGCCATCTTATGCCAATCGGCTTTTCCCGTGTACATTTGTTTACGGGTTCTTCCGTGAATCGATAAGGCCTTTATTCCCACATCTTGCAAACGCTCGGCGACTTCATTGATCACAATGCTGTTTTCGTCCCATCCCAGGCGCGTTTTAACCGTTACAGGCAATTTGGTGGCTTTGACAATCTCGGCGGTCATTTTCTGCATTTTATCCAGGTCTTTTAAAATACCCGCTCCCGCTCCTTTGGCCACCACTTTTTTAACGGGGCAACCGTAATTTATATCGATAATATCCGGATTCACCTGCTCGATCTTTTCCACCGCTTTCAACATGGAATATACATCATGCCCGAATACCTGAACGCCAATGGGACGTTCGGTTTCAAAAATATCCAACTTCTTCTCCGATTTTACCGCATCGCGTATCAATCCTTCGGAAGAAACAAATTCCGTAAACATCAAATCCACTCCGTATTCTTTGCACAAAGCCCGGAAGGGAGGATCGCTGATGTCCTCCATGGGAGCCAATATCAACGGAAAATCGGGTAAAACTACATCTCCTATTTTAAGCATTCTATAATTTTTTGCAAAAATAATCTATTTTCAGGAACTCATTCTCATCTTCTTATTTCTATTTTTTATTAGAGCAATATCGTACTTTAAAAAATATAAAAACCGGCAGAAGGGTCAGTTTGCCGTGTCTCCAACGTAGTTGGTGGAAGTGATTCGCCATAGATGGATTGTATCGAGAACTAGACACAGGTAAAAGGCCGGATGCCCGATGCTGGAAGTCGGGAACAGGAATAGTGTCAGT
>JAMOVT010000024.1 GCA_027061855.1 Flavobacteriales bacterium | reverse complement strand
GATTGCCCGATCCCGTAAGGCGAGTCGTTGATATTTTCTATATTCCCGTTGACCAAAACATTATTGAGGCCTATTGCTATAAACCAGTCTCCGGAAGTCCGTTTCTTGCGTTTCTTTTCTTTGGTTTGCTTGCGGTTATTTTGAATAATGCGAATGGTATAGTCTATTTCTCCCCCCGGATTTTTGATAACCACTTCGTGTTCCACACTTTTCCCTTTGGCGAGATCCTTTACTTTTGAAGTAATTTTAAAGGCGGCATAATCCACTTCATCGGCATATTTTTTGGCTACCGCTTTTTTTAATTGCCTGGCTTCTTCGACGGTAATCTTTTTTTCTTCGGTCAATTGATTGATACTGTCCAAAGCCTGACGCAACCGGGTATTTTTTTCCTTGATAATGCTATCGAGTTGACAGGTCAAATCGATTAATTGCCGGTCAAAATCGGGATTGTCTTGGGCGTATACTGAGAGTGTGGCGGTGAGTATGATAATGCTTAGTATTTTTTTCATTTTTTTAAATTTTAGAATTGATTATATATTTTAATACATCCGTAATTGGCATCGATATCGATTAAGGAAGGACTGTCGGGGTTGATAAAATAGGCTTGAATTTCCCGTTGTTGTCCGTGTTCTTCTTTCCGGATAAATTCCAGCTCGTCATATTTGAAACATCCGTAATTTTGATAGAGATTGAGGCGGAAAGGAACCCGGTTTTCATTCAGTATTTTTATATTGCTGTAATTGCATCTCAACCGGATGCGATCAAATCCGTTTTTGGGATTGACGATTTTCAAAGAACCGTAATTTCCGTCGAAATCCAGCGAATTGATATTCTCGAAATACCTGGTTTGATAATTTCCTTCCCCTTTCACAAGCATGGCGTCATATACTTTGATGCTTCCGTAATTGGCATCAAATTCCATTTTTCTTACTTTTTCAATGCTTATATTACTGTATCCGGAGCGGATATCCAAGCGGTAGGCATTGTCTATATTTAAAGTAGTATAATTGATTTTTAATACGGCATTTTTAATAAAATCTATTTGTGATGCCGAAAAATAGTTGAGGTTAATCTGATTGCGGTTTCCATTTAATTCTCCTGCTTCCAGTTTGCCGTAATAAGCGCGTATATCCAAGTTTCCTTGCAATTCGTCTATAAAAATATTCCCGTATTTATTGCGGATATACACCGGCGAGTGCAAAGGAACTTTAATTTCATAATTGATTTCAAAACCCAAATTTGTTTTTTTTCCGAAAAGCAAGGAAAACAGCGACCATGAAGAGCTGCGATTTTCGGGAGTCCGGGTGGTAAAAGACACCTCGCTCTCGTTGGCACCGGTTTCTATTCCAATCTCGCGCAATTTCTCATTCACCGCTTTGGCATCATCGCCGCTAACGGTGATAGATACCTTTACTTCGATGATGTTTTTATTCCACCCGCTGATGTTTATATGTCCGTAAACATTGGAAACTTTGAAACGGGTTCCGGGATTCACGGAATAGCTTTTTTCAATAATTTTGGTTTTCTTATATTTTCCGTTAGGCAAATAAGCTTGCGCCGATAAGCTTGTGAGAAGGAGTAAAATCAGTATGTTAAGCCTTATTTTGTTCATGATTTCCGGTTTTTAAATTTTGAATTTCATTCAGTTGAAACTTTGTAAACTGTAAAAGTTCTATGCGTTTTTGAAAATTCTCAATCAGTGCATTGAGAAGGTTTTTATTTTCGTTATTGTGCTTATAATCTTCGAGTAATGTTTGGTATTCTTTTTCCAATTGTTCGAGTTGTTTCATGGTTTCATTTATCAATGCGCGGGTTTCGGGATTTTGATTTTTTTGGAGCAATTTCACTTCCCGGTCAATGATTTTTGAAAAATAGCCGGTGTTTTCATGTATGAATCTATCTTGTTCCGTATTTCCGTTTTTACCGGGGAAGGAGAGGAATCCCAATGAAACAAAAAGTATAAATACAGCGGCAATCCAAATATATTTGCTGATTTTTTTTGGGTTTTTGCTGCCGAAAGATTTTTCCAATTTCCGGGCGAACCGGTCTTCATGTCCGGGTCTCGGATGGTAAATATCGTAAGGGTTTGGTTTATTTGTAGATTCCATATTCTTGTTCTAAAATTTGTTTTAGTTTATTCTTTGCTCTGGATACCAGGGTTCGTATGTTTCCGTTTGAAAGCCCCAATATTTCTTGCATTTCCTCATAATCATAACCTTCAATAAGGTGCAGACTCAAAGCGATCCGGTATCTTTCTTTCAGTTTTTCCATGGCTTGCAATACTTTTTCGGCTTTTATCTGTTCCGGGTGGCAGATGTCTTCTTCCGGCATGTTTTCTTCTTCATCTTTTTCGGTTTCTTTTAAGGATTCGAAGATGTTTCTTTTATTTTTTCTCACCCAGCCTAGGCTTTCATTAATTACAATTCGTTTTAACCAAGCCCCGAAAGTGGAATCTTTTTTGTATTGTTTGATGTTTTTAAAGGCTTTGATAAAGGCTTCTTGCATCACATCTTCGGCATCTTCAAAACCGTTCACTATTCGCAAGGAAATATTGAACATGGCCCGGTAATAGAGCCGGTAAATTTCCATCTGCGCACGGCTGTCCTGTTGCCTGCATTTTTCCACTAAGCTTTCTATTTGTCCGGAATCCTTCAAAAGATTTTTTTCAGCTTTTTCAGTTGGTTTTCATTATAAAGATAGAGAAAATGCCGGAGTGTTACAGTTTTTGTTAAATTTTAATAATAAGCCGTTGCATGATTTCATCCCGGTGGCTTCGATACATTCCGAAGCGAGTTCGGAACACTCAGCCACCTTCTTAAACAATTCCACGATTCCACGATTCAACAATTCCTCGATTCAACAAAAAACAGAGACTCTTCACTTCGCTGCGCTTCGTTCTGAGTGACATTTTATAAATCAAATAGTAAAAAAATAAGATTGAATTCTTGACTCCACGGTTCAACGATTTCACGATTCCACAGTTCCACACCGGTGGCTTCGATACATTCCGAAGCGAGTTCGGAACACTCAGCCACCTTTTTAAACAATTACACGATTCCACGATTCAACAATTCCTCGATTCAACAAAAAACAGAGACTCTTCACTTCGCTGCGCTTCGTTCTGAGTGACATTTTATAAATCAAATAGTAAAAAAAATAAGATTGAATTCTTGACTCCACGGTTCAACGATTTCACGATTCCACAGTTCCACACCGGTGGCTTCGATACATTCCGAAGCGAGTTCGGAACACTCAGCCACCTCTAAAAAGTGATTCCACAATTCCCCGATTCCACAAAAAGCAAGCCTCTTCACTTCGCTGCGCTTCGTTCTGAGTGACAAGGGTTCCACATTTCAATAATTTTATAATAAAAAGAATTGCCCCCTAAAAAATTAGGGTATTTTTTATATATTTGTGTTTTTTAAAACAAGATGCTATGTCAAAATACAGGTTTGAAGCCTTTAAACAAACTTTTAACAGGAAACCGGTCGAAGTAGAGCCGGTAAAAAAAAGAAGTGAAATTTTCCGTTCCAATGTCTTTGATTTCGATACGATGCGCAATTATTTGGACAGTAAAAGTCTGAAAGCAGTAGAAGATGCGGTCAATAAAGGTAAAAAAATCGACCGTGAAACTGCGGGAGCCATTGCCGCCGGAATGAAAAATTGGGCGGCTTCCAAAGGAGCGACGCATTACACCCACTGGTTTCAACCGCTAACCGGTGCCACTGCCGAGAAACACGATTCGTTTTTTGAATTACAACCCGACGGGCAAGTAATTGAAAAATTTAGCGGTTCCCAATTGGTCCAACAAGAACCCGATGCATCGAGTTTCCCTAACGGAGGAATTAGAAATACCTTTGAAGCCCGTGGCTATACGGCTTGGGATCCTTCTTCACCTGCTTTTATCTATGGAACAACACTTTGTATTCCTACGGTTTTTATCTCTTATACCGGAGAAGCTTTGGATGTAAAAACCCCTTTGCTTCGCTCTTTGAGTTTTCTCGACGAAGCGGCAACGGCGGTTTCCAAGTATTTTCATCGTGATGTAAACAAAGTAATTGCCACCTTGGGATGGGAGCAAGAATATTTTTTGGTCGATTCGGCCTTATATAAATCACGCCCCGATTTGGTAATGACCGGTCGAACTCTTACGGGACATCCTCCGGCTCGCGGCCAGCAGCTGGACGATCACTATTTCGGTTCCATTCATGAACGCGTGATGTCTTTTATGCGCGAACTGGAAATAGAAAGTTTAAAATTGGGCATTCCCGTAAAAACCCGACACAATGAAGTGGCTCCCGGCCAATTTGAATTAGCCCCGGTTTTTGAAGAAGCCAACCTGGCCGTAGATCACAATTCGCTGCTGATGGACATCATGAAAAAAATCGCCCGTAAGCACCAATTTGAAGTATTGCTGCACGAAAAACCCTTTGAAGGAGTAAATGGATCGGGCAAACACAACAACTGGTCGATGATGACCAATACGGGAATCAATTTGCTCAGTCCCGGAAAAACCCCGATGAAAAACCTCGAATTTCTTGTGTTTTTTATCAATACCATCAAGGCGGTTCACGATAACGAACGTTTGCTGCGGGCATCGATTGCCTCGGCGGGAAATGATCATCGCTTGGGAGCCAATGAAGCGCCGCCGGCGATTATTTCCATTTTTATTGGAGAGCAATTAACCCGCGTATTAAAGGAGCTGAAAAATGTATCCAACGGAAAACTTACGCCCGAAGAAAAAACCGATTTAAAATTAAAAGTCGTTGGGAAAATCCCCGAAATCATGTTGGACAATACCGATAGAAACCGGACTTCTCCTTTTGCATTTACCGGAAACCGCTTTGAATTTAGAGCTGTGGGATCTTCTGCCAATACGGGAAACCCCATGACCATTCTTAATATGATTGTAGGAAACCAATTGAAAATTTTCAAGCGCGAAGTGGACGCTTTAATTGAAAAAGGATTGAAGAAAGACGAAGCGATTTTCAATGTTTTGCGGGAATATATCAAACAGTCGGAGCGTATTCTTTTTGAAGGAGACGGATATAGCGAAGAATGGCAAAAAGAAGCCGGAAAACGAGGTTTGAGTAATTTAAAAACCACTCCCGATGCCTTGAAAGTTTATAAAGAAAAAGCAGTAAAAGAAATATTTGAGCAAACCGGTGTTCTTAACGAAAGAGAACTGGAAGCCAAATATGAAGTCGAATTGGAGCAATATGTCAATAAACTGAAAATAGAAGCCGGTGTATTGGGCGATTTGACGATGAATCATATTGTGCCGGCTGCCATTAAATACCAACAGGAATTGGTCAATGTCATCAAAGGTTTAAAGGATATTTACGGTAAAGATTTTCAAAAATATGGTGAAGAGCCATTATATTTATTGAATAAATTATCCACTCATTTAACAAAAGTTTCAGAGCAAGTACGTAAAATGCGTAAGGAAGTAGAGGCTTTGGAGAAATTTGAGGTGGAAAAGCAAGCCGATTTATTGGCACATAAAATAAAACCTCAATTTGATAAAATACGTAAACATACGGACACCTTGGAAATGATGGTGGACGATGAAATCTGGCCTTTGACCAAATACAGGGAATTGCTTTTTACCAAATAAGTTTGACCATAAAAAAACCGCCGGAAACGGCGGTTTTTTTATAGATTAATTATTTTGATGATAAATTAAATAATATCCAATACTTTGCGAGTCCGCTACCGCCAGCTTGTAGTGGGTAGTATTTCCGTTTATAAAATCCATAAAACCTGTATTGAAATATTCTTATATATAATAGTATTCTGCTACATCAAAGATAAATATTTCCGGATATATTTTTATTTAAAGACTTTAATCAGGCTACGCGATTGAATCGCGCGGGAGCGGAGACAGCTTGTAAATGATTGGGGATGATAAGATATGGCCTTTGAACAATATACTTAAAAACCATTTTTTCCAGTGTTCTTTTAAGTATATAGTTCAAATCGAATTAATATATGATGTAACAAGCTTAAATAAAATTATAAAAGTAAAGACAATTTTATATTTTGAATAGGTTGATATAATAGTTTAGAATATATTTGTCCTCCTAAATTTGAAATTAATGAGAAATAAAATATATGATTTAATAATTATTGGAGGTGGTCCCGGAGGCATAGCTTCTGCAGTTGAAGCCAACATCTTTAAAATGAAAAATGTTTTACTTATTGAAAAAGGGGAGAATCATTCTCAAACGATCCGGATGTATTACAAAGATTCCAAAAGAGTAGATAGGGTGTGGAAAAAACAAGAAGTGGAACTCCTTGGGAATGTCGATTTCTTTGATGGAACCAAAGAAAGTACCTTAGATCATTTTGATAGTATATTAAGTAATAAGTTAATTGATTTTCAATATAATACAGAAGTGGATAGTGTGCAAAAAGAAGGAGATTTGTTGAAAGTGGTTTCTTCAAAAGGAAATTTTTATACAAAAAATGCCATTGTAGCTATCGGAAAAATGGGAAAACCCAATAAGCCTCCCTATCCGTTGCCTCGTACCTTAAAGAAGATTATTAATCATAATCCGTATGAATGTAAAGGAGGAGAAAAAATCTTGGTAATCGGAGGAGGGGATTCCGCAGTGGAGTATGCTTGTCAATTGACTACTGAAAATGATGTAACGATTTCACATCGTGACCCTTCTTTTTCTTATCCCAATGAAATAAATATTGAAATGATCAACCGGTATGAGAAAGAAGGGCGTTTAAAAGTCTTACATGCTTCTAATACTATTGGTATAGAAGATGAAAACGGGAAAGCTAAAGTTTTATTTGAAGATGGAACCAATGAAGTTTATGATCGTGTTATTTTAGCCATCGGAGGAACTACTCCGGTAGGTTTTATGCAGAAATCGGGAATTGAAATGGACGAAAACCAAATGCCGGTTTATGATGAAAATTTTCAAACAACAGTTCCTAATTTATATATTGCGGGGGATATTGTGTTTAAGCACGGTGGTTCCATAGCTATGGCAATTAATCATGCTTATACCATTATCAAACAGATAAAAGGGAAAATCAATCAGGAAATTACCTGATAAAAATTCAATTAATTATGAAATAATTATTTGGGGAATTTAATTTTTATATGAACACCCTTTTTGCTTTCTATTATAAAATCACCTTTTAGCTGTTTACTTAATAAGTACATAATATTCATTCCAAATGAAGTAATTTTTTCAATATTAAAATCCGGAGGTAACCCTTTTCCATTATCAGAAAGCGTAAGAATATAGTTGTTTTCTTTTTTTTTCATTTTAATAGTTATTTTACCGTTTTCAGTTTGATCAAAAGCATGTTTCAGTGAATTGGTAATAAATTCATTTATAATCAATCCGATGGGAAATGATTTTTCGACGGGAATTTTAATATTTTCGTCTATTTTATTTTCAATTATAATATTTTGGGTGGCTAATGAGTGTTGGAGATTTTGGGTTAATTGCTTTACATATTGTTTTAAATTCAGATCTGTTAAATTTTTCTCCTGGTATAATTGTTTGTGAATTTCATATATGCTGTCGATTCTATTTTGTAGATCGGTTAATTTTGAAAGGTATTTAGAATCTTTATATTGGTCTTTTATGTCTTCGATCAATGAATTAATGATAGATAAATTATTTTTTACCCGATGATGCAATTCACGTTGCAAGCTTTCAATCATTTTTTTTTGCTTTTGACTGCGATGAAAATAGTAAGCAAAGATAATCAAGCTTAGCAAGGAAGTGAATAACCCAATACTTAGGACCCATCGACGTTTATTTTCTCTTTCCAAAACCATAGCTTGATGCGCCTTTTCAGCTTTCAATTGTAAATTTTCTTTTTCTTTTTTTTCGGCTTGATATTTGGTTTCTATACCTGAAATATGCTTTAGTTTTTTTTGAACTTCTTGATTTTGATACAAAGAATAAAGACTGTTATATTGAAATGCTTTTTTCCAATTTTTTTGCTTTTCTTCAATAAATGATAAATTCTTATAAATCATCGGCTTATGTCTTAGTTGAAGATAATTGGAATAGAGGCTGTCATTAATAAGCCTTAATAGAATTTGTTTAGATGGATGAAGTAAATTTTGCTTTATAAATATATTGGAAATAAGAATCTGGTTATCTATTATGGCTTTTTTTACTTTGATTTTATTTGAAATATCTAGAGCCTTCTTTGCATATTTTAAGGCTAATTCCGTTTTATCCTGCTGTAGAAATACACGAGCCATATTCCCTAATACAGCCTGCATGAAAAGATTATTCTTTTTTCTTGTAAAATAGGCCAAGGCTATACTATCATGATACAAAGCCAAATCAAATTTTCCTAATTTTCCATAAACATAACCTAAACCGTGATGATTGGCGATATTATAAATTTCTAATTTAATTTTTGCCGAATCTTTAAGAGCCAATTTAAAATATTTAACAGCCATTTCGTTGTTGTTCAAATCTTCATAAGTCCATGCAATAGTAGCCAGCATATTACTTTTTCTCATATAATCTTTAGTCTTGTCTGCCATTTTTGAAGAAAGTAATACATAATAATCAGCAAGACTGTCCTTATCCATATTTCTATACGTAACACTTAAATTTGCATAGATCATACTCAAAGTTTGTAAACTTTCTTCTTTTTTTTCTTTATCGAACTTTTTATAAATATTTAGCGCTTTCTTATAAGAACTCACAGCTTCTTTATAATAGTCAAAATGATTATAGATTCTTCCTAATATAGCATAACTTTTGAGTTCTTCTTTTGGAAGTTTCGCTTTTTTACTTTGTAAATTGGATAATAATCCATAATATTTGGCCGAATCAAAGTTTTCTGTATTTAAATAATACTGGGCGAGTAAATAGGAGGTGACCGCTTGACTTTTATAGTCCTGCAAATCTTCACCTAAATTTAATGTGATTTTATAAAATTTCAATTCTTCGTTTTCTGCATCCCCAAACTCATTCATTTTATTACAGAGATGAGTTAAAATCTGTAATTTCTGATTATTGTTTTTTGTTTGATAAAAAATACTTTTTAAGCTGTCAATTTTATTTTGTTGCCCTACTGAAAATGAAGTTACAAGAAGTAAATATATAATTAAAAAATTATTTTTCATTCGTTCAAATATAAAATAAGGAATAGGTAAAATGAATACATAAAATAGTAAAACTTTTGAAGGTGATGATACTATTTAAAATGAAGTTTTTTAATTTATAAGGTTAATAATTCCGGACCTTATTATTTATCTAATTTTTTCTTTTTCAATAACTCATCAACATATTTTACGGCTTTTTGCAAGCGTTCTTTTTTATTGCCTTTCAGGATTACATATTTTTTTCCGTGATCGTCCAGGGCTTTTTTAAAAGCTTCAAACATTTCTTCCCTTTGCAAAGGGCGGTCCCGCAAATCATCGGCTTCCCAAGGAACATCTGTATATGTGAGGAAATACAAGTCATAATCGTTATTTCTTGCTGCCTCATCGAGCAAGGGATCCACATATCCGCCGTAATATTCCTTTGAATAAACCTTGGTTTCCAATAAATCGGTATCGCAAAACAAAACATCTGTAGCTTTTTGTGCCAACTCGTTTTCCAGTTTCATCTGACCTATGGCAATAGGAATTAAATCTTTTTGTTCACAGGTTTTTCTTTCGTTATTCCATTTGTCTTGCAAGTATTCGCGAGCATATTCAGGAGCCCATACGGTATTATAATGTCTTGCCAATTGTTGTGAAAGTGTGGTTTTACCGGTAGATTCGGGGCCAAACATTACTACCTTTACCACATCCGAAGGTTTTTGTCTAAGCAATTCCCTTATTTTTTCTTTTTGCATAAGCTTTATATAAGTCGATGGTAAAAATATTAAAAAAACTTCATTATTGTCAGATTTAGGACAAAAATGCAGTAAATAAATAGAAAATGCGACTAAAAGTCATATTTTTATTATAGGAATAGATTTTGTAAATTGTAGGGCGAACTAAAAAAATATACACTATGAATTTTGACAAATTTACCATAAAGTCTCAAGAAGCGGTGCAAAAAGCCATGCAAATCGCGCAAGGGCTTGGTAATCCGCAAATTGAAAATGCCCACTTGCTGAAAGCCATATTGGAAGTGGACGAAAACGTGACTCCGCATTTATTGAAAAAAGTGGGAGTTGATGTTGATTTATTGAAACAAAAATTAGATAACTACATAAATTCTTTGCCTAAACAGCAAGGAGGAAATGTGCAATTATCCAGAACAGCTTCAAAGACATTAACAGATGCTTTGAATCTGGCCGAAAAAATGAAGGATGATTATGTTTCCGTTGAACATTTATTATTGGCTATTTTGGATTCGGGAGACGATACTTCCCGTATGTTGAAAGAAATGGGTGTAACCAAAAAAGCTTTGGAAGCGGCTATTCAGGAAATCAGAAAAGGAGGCCGTGTTACTTCTCAAAGTCAGGAAGACACCTATCAAGCATTGGAAAAATACGCCATTAATTTGACAAAATTGGCTCGCGAAGGAAAATTGGATCCTGTAATCGGGCGTGATAAAGAAATCCGCCGTGTATTGCAAATCCTTTCCCGTAGAACCAAAAACAATCCCATTTTGGTAGGGGAGCCGGGAACCGGTAAAACCGCTATCGTAGAAGGATTGGCACACCGTATTGCCAAAGGAGATGTTCCCGATAACCTTAAAGATAAGCAAATCTATTCGCTTGATATGGGAGCATTGATGGCAGGAGCCAAATACAAAGGAGAATTTGAAGAAAGATTGAAATCCGTTGTAAACGAAGTAAAAAAATCCGACGGAGATATCATCCTCTTTATCGATGAGATTCATACGCTGGTTGGTGCCGGAGGAGGACAAGGAGCCATGGACGCTGCCAATATCTTGAAACCCGCATTGGCACGTGGCGAATTGAGAACCATTGGTGCTACTACTTTGGATGAATATCAAAAACACTTTGAAAAAGACAAGGCGCTTGAAAGACGTTTCCAAAAAGTAATGGTCGATGAACCCGATACCGAGTCTTCTATCTCTATTTTGCGAGGTATCAAAGACAAATATGAGCAACACCACAAGGTGCGTATCAAAGATGATGCAATTATCAGCGCCGTGGAATTGTCAAAAAGATACATCAGCGACCGGTTTTTGCCCGATAAAGCCATCGATTTGATGGATGAGGCAGCCAGTAAATTGCGTATGGAAATCAATTCCAAACCCGAAGAGTTGGATAAACTCGATAGAAAAATCATGCAGTTGGAAATCGAATTGGCAGCTATCAAGCGCGAAGGAGATACCAAGAAAATCGAGGAGCTTGAAAAAGAATTGGCCCAATTGAAAGAAGAAAGAAACCAAATCTATACCAAATGGAAAGAAGAAAAAGATTTGGTGGACAACATACAAAACATCAAAAAAGAAATCGATCAAACCAAGTTTGAAGCCGAACAAGCCGAGCGTGAAGGAGATTATGGCAAAGTAGCCGAAATCCGTTACGGAAAACTTAAAGAGCTTGAAGAAAAACTTAATCAAGCTCAAGAGGAATTGGCTCAAAAACAATCCAAATCTTCTTTGATTAAGGAAGAAGTAACCGGCGAGGATGTTGCAGAAGTGGTAGCAAAATGGACCGGAATTCCCGTTCAAAAAATGTTGCAAAGCGACAAAGAGAAACTATTGAAACTGGAAGATGAATTACATTCACAAGTAGTGGGACAAGAAGACGCCATTCAAGCCGTTGCCGATGCAGTACGTCGTAGCCGTGCCGGATTAAAAGATCCCAACAAACCTATAGGTTCGTTCTTATTCTTAGGAACAACCGGGGTAGGTAAAACCGAATTGGCAAAAGCTTTGGCAAAATACTTGTTCAATGACGAGAAAGCCATGACGCGTATCGATATGAGTGAATATCAAGAGAAACATGCGGTAAGCAGATTGGTAGGAGCGCCTCCGGGATACGTTGGATATGAAGAAGGAGGTCAATTGACCGAAGCGGTGCGCAGAAAACCTTATAGTGTGATTCTTTTGGATGAGATTGAAAAAGCGCATCCTGATACTTTCAACATCTTGCTTCAAATGCTCGATGAAGGACGTTTGACCGATAACAAAGGACGATTGGCAGATTTCAAAAATACCATTATCATTATGACTTCCAATATGGGAGCCGATAAAATCCAGGAAGCTTTTGAAAATGCCAAGAGTGAAGAAGAAAGAGAAAAAGCGGCCGAAAAAGCCAAAGAACAAGTAATTCAAGAATTGAAAAAACGTGTAAGACCGGAATTCTTGAACCGTATAGACGAAATATTGATGTTCAAACCTTTGAGCAAAAAAGAAGTTAAAGACATTGTCAAAATCCAATTGAACAATGTAGCTAAAATGCTCAAAGAGCAAGATGTCAATATTGAATTCACCGATCGCGTAGTAGATTATTTGGCCGACAAAGGATTTGATCCCGAGTTTGGAGCACGTCCCATCAAGAGAGTGATCCAACGCGATATACTCAATGCCTTATCCAAAGAAATTTTGGCAGGCAATGTAAAACAAGACTCTACTATTGTGGTGGATTATGAAAATGGAAAGATTGTTTTCAAAAATAAATAAACCGCCCTTTTAATTACACACACAAACAAAAGAAGCCCAAGCATATTTTTGATGCTTGGGCTTTTTGTTGTTTATAAA
>JAMOVT010000023.1 GCA_027061855.1 Flavobacteriales bacterium | reverse complement strand
GGATGACATTCATTTTTGTATATTTAATTATAAAAACACTTTATACGGAATCGATACCGCAAACAATCAAAAAACAATACAAATTAAACAAATCATAAGAAAATTAGCTTGATTTTGACATAAAAAAGAAGGCTTTTTTAAGATTTTTTCGTATTTTTAGCTTTATTCTAAATTTTTACAAAATAATGCTGACAAAAATTTACGGAGGTGCTATTTACGGAATTGAGGCTTTTCCCATTACGGTAGAGGTAAATGTGGACAAAGGAATCGGGTATCATCTCGTAGGATTGCCCGATAAAGCCGTAAGCGAAAGCAGTTACCGCATCTCTGCCGCCCTCCAAAATACCGGTTATAAAATGCCGGGGAAAAAATTCATCATCAATATGGCTCCCGCCGATTTGCGCAAAGAAGGCTCCGCTTATGATTTGACAATTGCCATGGGGATTCTGCAAGCCTCGGGGCAAATCAGAGCAAAAAATTTGGAAAAATACATGATTATGGGCGAACTTTCGCTGGACGGAAGCCTGCAACCCATCAAAGGAACTTTGCCCATCGCGCTGAAAGCAAAAGAAGAAGGTTTTGAAGGAATAATCCTACCCAAACAAAACGCCAAGGAAGCCGCCATTGTAGAAGGTTTGAAAGTTTACGGAATAGAAAACATCCTGGAAGCCATCGATTTTTTTGAAGGCAAAGCCGGCTTACAAGAAGAAATCTTGGATCTCGAAGAAATATTTTATAAACAATTGGAATATCCCGAATATGATTTTGCCGATGTCAAAGGGCAGGAAACCGTTAAACGATGCTTGGAAATTGCCGCGGCCGGCGGCCATAATATTATCATGATAGGACCTCCGGGAAGCGGAAAAACCATGTTGGCAAAAAGAATTTCGGGAATTTTGCCGCCCATGGAATTGCAAGAAGCACTGGAAACCACAAAAATCCATTCGGTAGCGGGAAAATTAAAGGAAAAAGGAGGAATTATCAGCCAGCGCCCGTTCCGCAGTCCGCATCATACCATTTCGGATGTGGCTCTGGTGGGAGGAGGAAGTTATCCGCAACCGGGCGAAATTTCTTTGGCACACAACGGCGTATTGTTTCTCGATGAGTTACCCGAATTTAAACGTACGGTTCTCGAAGTGATGCGTCAACCCTTGGAAGACCGCGAAGTAAATATTTCGAGAGCCAAATTTTCGGTTACTTATCCCGCCAGTTTTATGTTGGTGGCAAGCATGAATCCCAGCCCTTCGGGTTATTTTAACGACGGCGATTCGCGTATGACTTCCAGTCCGGCCGAAATGCAACGTTACCTTAATAAAATATCCGGCCCTTTACTAGACCGCATCGATATTCATGTCGAAGTAAATCCCGTTCCCTTTGAAAAACTCTCGGACGAACGCAAAGGAGAACCCAGCAAGGAAATTAGAAAAAGAGTAATCGAAGCTCGTAAAATCCAAACCAAGCGTTTTCAAAACAGTCAAAAGGTTCATTATAACGCCCAGATGAATACCAAGCAAATCAGAAAATATTGCAAATTGGACGAGGCGTCCTTAAACCTATTAAAAAACGCCATGGAAAAATTAGACCTCTCCGCACGCGCTTATGACCGCATCCTAAAAGTGGCCAGGACCATTGCCGATTTGGAAAACGAAGAAAACATACAAAGCCGGCATATCGCCGAAGCCATTCAATACCGCAGCTTGGACCGGGGAGGCTGGATTTAAGCTTTTTTATTGATCCACCGCAAAATATAATAGCTGATAAAATAGCCCAAAGCCATTCCTATCATTGCCTTCACGGCAAAATCACCCGAAATGAAGGTGCGCACAATGCTGTGGGTTTCACCGTAGGTGGTGTAATAATGATAAAAAGCGGTAAAAATAAATCCCCAGGTAATACCGATTAACCGGTATTGCTTATCCGTAATATTTAAATAAGGAACATTGAAATCCATAGTTGTTTTGATTTAAAATGATAAAGTTTTGTGCGTGGAGCAAAGCTCCACGCACAAAACTAAAAAATTATTTTTTATTTCTGATATTCGCTTGTGCAGCGGCCAATCTTGCAATGGGAACACGGTAGGGCGAACAACTAACATAATGTAAATCTGCACGGTGGAAGAAATCGATTGAACTCGGCTCACCGCCATGCTCTCCACAGATTCCCAAAGAAATATCGGGACGGGTTTTTCTTCCTTTTTTCACGGCCATTTCAACCAACTGTCCCACTCCTTCCTGATCCAATTTTTCAAAAGGATCGGCTTTGAGGATTCCTTTTTCAATATATATGGGAAGGAATTTTCCGGCATCATCACGAGAATATCCAAAGGTCATTTGGGTCAAATCATTGGTTCCGAAAGAGAAAAACTCGGCGGTTTCGGCAATCTCGTCGGCGGTTAATGCGGCACGTGGAATTTCGATCATGGTACCCACTTTATAATCGATGGTATCTCCGTATTCTTCGAATACTTTTTTGATGGTATCACGCACAATTTTTTCCTGCAATTCCATTTCTTCTTTCTTTCCTACAAGGGGAATCATAATTTCGGGACGTGCGTCGATACCGCGTTTTTTCAAATTTAGCGCCGCTTCGATAATAGCACGTGTTTGCATTTCGGTAATTTCGGGATAGGTATTTCCCAAACGGCAACCTCTGTGCCCCAACATCGGGTTGAATTCCGATAATTCTTCTACCTTTTGCTTGATTACTTCCACGGGAACTCCCATTACTTCGGCCATTTCCTGTTGGCCTTTTTCATCATGAGGTACAAATTCATGTAAAGGAGGATCCAAAAGACGAACCGTTACGGGCAATCCTTGCATGGCTTCAAAAATTCCTTCAAAATCCTCGCGTTGGATAGGAAGCAATCGGTCAAGAGCGGCTCTACGGCCTTCTTCATCTTCGGCCAAAATCATTTCACGCATGGCAATGATTTTATCTCCTTCAAAGAACATATGCTCCGTTCTACATAAACCTATTCCCTTGGCTCCGAATTGACGGGCCACGGCAGCATCTTTGGGAGTATCGGCATTGGTTCTCACATACATACGTGAATGTTTATCTGCCAATTCCATCAACTCGCCGAATTCGCCGCTTAATTGCGGTTCTATGGTATCTATTTTTCCTTTATAAACTTCACCGGTGGTACCGTTTAAAGAAATATAATCTCCTTCCTTAAAGGTAATGCCACGGGAGGTCAAGGTGCGGTTTTTATAATCGATATCCA
>JAMOVT010000022.1 GCA_027061855.1 Flavobacteriales bacterium | reverse complement strand
AGTTTTTTAAAAAATCCGGCGGCGGTTTCGTGATGCAAAGGCAAAGAAGTACGGCTGTAATTGTCAAATTCGATACCGAAATCGGCAAAAGATTTTTTGATGATTTCGTGGTATTTATCCACTATTTCCTGAGGGGTTTTCCCTTCTTTTTTGGCGCGGATAGTAATAGGGACTCCGTGTTCGTCCGAGCCGCATATATAGAGGGCATCATTTCCTTTGAGCTTTTGATAACGGGTAAAAATATCGGCGGGAATATAAACTCCTGCCAAATGTCCTATATGAACCGGGCCGTTTGTATAGGGTAAAGCCGCTGTAATCGTATATCTTTTTTTCTCTGCCATAATTGTGATTTTATGTGGCAAAAATACGGAAAAGTATTGAAGGCTATGCAAAGCCGTTTTTGAAAATACGGTAATTTTATGAAATAGCTTATTTTAGAAAAATCTGTACTCCGCAGGCTTGTAGATTTATTCCTACAAACTCTCATCTCTTGGCTTTTGCTGAAAGCTATCTCTATATAACTTTTGTATATATACCGCCAGCTATTAGTTGGCGGGAGCGGGTGGTCTAAAAAGTAATACCGATTCCTACTCCTTTGGCATTCGCCAAAAAACGGTATTGCGGTTTAATGATACTTGAAGTGTTTTGCAAACTTGAATTATAATGTTCAATTGCTTTTTTCATTTTTTTGTTGGCTCCTGAATTAAAGGGAATGGATATAGCCACTAATCCCGCTCCGATACCCGCTATTGTCCAATCGGGGTCTCCTCCGCCAAGAGCTGCTCCGATAGGCCAACCAATCAAGAAACCGCCGGCTCCTCCCAAAATTTGGGCGACGGTATAATTTGATTTGGCTGATTTAGCCAGCTTATAGGCATCTTCATTATTTTTCACTATATCTACAATTTCCGTGAATTTTAGATTTTTTCCGTCTTGCGTAAATTTGTAGCCGCCAAAAGTTTTCTCCATATTGATTTGTTGGGCAAAAGCAGTACCCACACTTGTCATAATAATGATAGTTAGGATAAATTTTTTCATCTATTTATTATTTGAAGTTACGATAGTTGCTAAGATAGTAAAAATGTATGGAATTCTTCTGGTTTTTGCATTTACTATATTAACTTAATTATTTTTCAGTTTCCGCTCCCGCACGAATCCTTTCGTGTGGGTTTTTTAATTTTTTTAATAGGCTTAAAACCAAAGATAAATATTTTCCGGATATATGCTTGTTTAAAATTTCTATCAAGCCATGCGATTAAATCGCGCGGGAGCAGGGGAGAGTAGTCTTTCATTCTATAAACTTTGATGCCCTGCCACTAGTTAAAAGCTAGTGGTAGCAGGGGTATATACTATATAAATGAACATATGTTTTTTATAATTCTATAAAAACTTTTTTTCCTTCTCCCAAATTATAAATATACACATTGTTTAGCGTATTGTTTTTAAATTGGAATTCCAAAATCAAATAACCTATTCCTTTTAAGTACAAAAACTTTTTATTGACAGGAACTGTAAATTCTGATTTCTCATTAATAAATCCGTTTTTTTTCAGCCTACTTAAAAATATATCTTTAAAATCATTCTCCCATAGTTTTTTGTGTTTGATGAATTTTTCTTGATTGCTTATAACTTCATAATATTCTGCATTGTCATATACAGGAAGTAATTTGATATAAAAATCAATTACTTTTTGTTTATCATTAATTTTCAACAGTTTGGTTACTTTATTAAAAACAGAAAGTTTAATAGGTTTATTTTTAGCATCTGTTTTTTTGTTTATTTCCAATTCTATTGGTGTTTTTAAAAATAAGTTTTCTTCTTTTATCCGTACAATTTTAAAATTGCTTATTAAAGGAAAATATGCATCATATACTGTCCGGATTTGTAAATCTTTGTTAGTATAAACAACCTTCTCATCAAAACAATAATAATACTCTTGTGGTATAAGACCCAAATAATATGAAAGGCTGTTTTTTTTCTTTGAGTTGTATTTATAATAAATTTTATGACGGTAATCATTCGACAAGTATAATGATCTGTAAAGAAAACCAGTAACTAATATAATTGCCAGTAAAATTAATATATATTTAAAAGGTTTTGTATTTTTTAAATTTTCCATAGTGAGGCTGTAATAGATTACTAATAAAAACTTATAATTTAATAAACAAATTTTTTGCTTCTCCCAGATTATAAATAATTACATCAACAAGAGTATTGTTTTTAAATTCGAATTCCAAAATCAAATAACCTATTCCTTTTAAGTACAAAAATTTTTTATTGACAGGAACTGTAAATTCTGATTTCTCATTAATAAATCCATTTTTATTTAAAATCAACAAAAATCTATCTTTAAAATCATCCTCCCAAAGCTTTTTGTGTTTAATGAATTTTTCTTGATTGCTTATAACTTCATAATATTCTGCATTGTCATATACGGGGAGCAATTTGATATAAAAATCAATTATTTTTTGTTTATCATTAATTTTCAAGAGTTTGGTTACTTTATTAAAAACAGAAAGTTTAATAGGTTTATTTTTAGCATCTGCTTTTTTGTTTATTTCCAATTCTATTGGTGTTTTTAAAAATAAATTTTCTTCTTTTATCCTGGCAATTTTATAGTTGACTTTATTAGGTTTACATTTGTTTTTTATTTCTATCAATTTTATGTTTGGTTGGTTAATTATAATTTCTTCATCATAAAAATAAAAATCGGGAATAATACCTAAGTAGTAAGAAAGCTTATTTTTAAGGTTTTTGTTATAGTCATAATAAATTTTAAAATGATAGTCATTAATATTTGAAATATATTTGCTTATCATTATTCCTCCCAAAAACAAAAAAGGTAAAATAATAAATAACTTGCTTTTTATTCGTAATATCCCCATAGTTTAAAATAATAGTTAACAACTCATTGTTGGTCGGTTGTATAATTTAATAACGGACCATAATTGGATAATCTTGCTTGCATCACGCCGTAATATGAATGAGAAAAACCAAACCTATGTTTCCGCCAGCTTGTAGCTGGTGGTAATTATGTTTGTAAAATCCATAAAATTGGTATTAAAAATATTGTAATTTATAATAATCTTTAAACCAAAGATAAAAAAATTACAGGATATATTGTTTATTTACAACTTCTATCAAGCCACGCGATTGAATCGCGCGGGAGCAGGGGTATAGAGTAATGTCACTTCGAGTGTCCCGAGAGCGAAGCGATTCGGGATGTATCGAGAAGTAGGCATTACGTCTATCAAAGACGCTTGTCTTATATCTCGATACGTTCCGAACGAGTTCGG
>JAMOVT010000021.1 GCA_027061855.1 Flavobacteriales bacterium | reverse complement strand
GGGCCTTCTTCTCCGGTTATTAAGGCAGATAATGCTTTTACCATTATCAATGCATTTAGAAGCTCTATTACGCCGAAAGGTAAAGCGCATTTATTAGCAGGAATCGATATGAAACACACCCAACCCGTTAAACTATACCCTCAACAAAAAATCAATATTCCCAAGCTCAAAGAATTCCCGCAAGCTGTACATCCTTTGGTATTTTTCAATAAGGAAGTAAATTTAAAAGCTGTTTCAGAGCATCCGGGTTTTGCCAAGGCCGAAACCGGTCCCTGGCAAGTTAAAAACATATATTACAAACCCAGTATGCTGGCCAGTAAAAAGCCTATAGACGGGCATCGTTTTATGTATGTTTCTTATCCTTTTGACGGAAGATGGACAGGTATCAAATATTATCAGCCTAAATGTTTAATGTGCGCAGGAGGAATACAAAATTTTATTTTCTCAAATTCTCCTAAATTTTCTATTACCCCCGATTATAAAGACAAGTTTATAAATGCTGCCCAAGGTATAAAATAGAAAAAAACCGGCAATTTGCCGGTTTTTTTCTATTCATTATTCATAAAAAATTTAGTTTTAATCTCTTTTATTCTTTCCTCTGCATACCGCTCATTTTCCTCATTTTTCCAAGAGCATAATTTCAAATATTTTTCATAACGTTTCAATGCAATTTTTTTGTCTTTATAATATTGATCCGACAATAAAGTCCATTCAAAAAATATAGCGGAATTTTTCGGGTTTTCTTTATACGCTTTTAACAAATAATCCAAAGCCTTTTTATAATTTTTCCTTTTTTGTGCCAATTTCCCCAAATGGTAATATTCTGTATCGAGTTTTTTATGCTTAAATGCAATGGAGGTATTTATCATTATTTCGGCTTCTTCCGTCTTGTTTTGTTTTTCATAGATAAGACCTTTATATAGATATAAATCGGGGTCTGTGGGTTCTATGGCGAGGGCTTGATCAAAATATTCCAAGGCTTTAGGATAGCCTTTTATTTTGTAATAGCCTATTCCTAAGTTTTTCTTGACAAAAAAAGGTTTTTGATGCAAGCTGTCCATCTTTTGTAAAGTTTTTATTGCCTTCGAGTTTTTTCCTTGACGGAATTCTTCCAGAGCTTTTAATTTTAATAAACCCGGGTGAGCCGGGCGTAATCTTAAACCTTTTTGAATAAATATCCCGGTGGAATCATAAAATTTGATGATTTTGTATAATTGGGCAATGGGATAAATGGTCTTTAGCCATGTGGTATCTTTGCGGTAGGCCGATAAATAAGCATCTAATTTTTTATTTAGGCTATTATCTATAAGTTTAGCGCGTTGATAGGGATACCAAGGATTTGAGGGATCTTTTTGTTCCAGTTTTTTAATCATTTCCATGGCGTTTTCTTTTCTGTTTAGCTGGATATATATTTTTGCCAGCCGGAATTGGCTGGTCAAATCGGTAGTATCTTTTTTGCTAACTTGTTCAAGTATTTTGGCGGCTTTTTCAGGATATGCTTTAGCTTCCCAAACTAGCGCCAAGTTTTTCATAACAGATAAGTCTTCTTTTCTCTTTATGGCGTTTTCTAAATGTGCCAAAGCCATTTTGTAATTACCGGTTTTGTAGTATAATATTCCCAGATTTTTATCTTTTTGAAAAGAATCCGAAAATTTCTTCAAGCTATCGATTTGCTTGAAGAAATTACCGGAATTTTGTGCTCTTGTTGGTAAGGTAAATACTAACCATAAAATAAGAACAAGAACAAATAAACGCATTTCTTTATTTTTCTACATTAAAAATAATAGGCAAGGTATAGGTTACTTTTACCGGTTTTCCATTTTGCTTGCCAGGTTTCATTCGAGGTAAAGTAGCGATACTTCGTTTGGCTTCTTCTTCAAGAATTTTATAACGGGAACGGGCTTTTATATTTGTGATTTTTCCTTCCTCGTCTATGGTAAATTGGGTTAAAATTTTTACTCTCGGATTAACTAATTCAACTTTATCTGCCAAGGATGTATTAAAAGTGGAACGGATATGCCCTGCTATTTTCTCACTGAAACACTTCTTTGCCGCTTCTCCTTCCAAACCTTCACAGCCTTCTATTTGTGGAGGGTTTTTAATAAATTGAAAAGCCACTTCAACATCCTCTTCGGGAATAGTTTCTTGAATTTGTTTCACAGCCGGTTCAGGTTGGTTTTTCACTTCAGGAGTTTCTTTGGAACAAGCATTAATGAATAAGGTCAAGCCAAATACTACGGCAATTATACCTGTATATTTTAGGTAATTGATTTTGGGGGATTTTTGTTTGTTTTGCATTTTTATTCGTTTTTTAAGGATTGATTTCTGAAAAAAAGTTTGTACAAATGTTAGCTCATAATTTCTGAACCGGTGTTGTAAAAGAAGATTGAGATACTCTTTTTTATCATATTGTTTTATAACAGCAGCGTCTGCAATATATTCATGAATTTCTTTGATTTGCTTTTCATAGAAATAAAGAGCAGGATTGAACCAAAAAGCCATTTTCAATAATTGAATAATAAGTAAATCAAGGCTATGCTTTTCATTCACATGTATTTTTTCATGGGTAATAATTTTCTCTTGTACGCTTAATTGTAAATTGTGTTCTATAAATATAAGATGGAAAAAAGTAAAGGCATTATTCAGACCGGGAACTTTAATTAGAATTGCATTTTCAATATTTTGCTTTCCATGTTTTTGATAGAGTTTGTAAATTTTATATAAATTGAAAAGAGTAAAAAGAAACACTATTATGCTTCCCGTTATCCATAATATATGTATATTCAAAAAATCTTGTTGTTCCCAGTGATTTTGAAGATTTCGGCTTTCGAGTATAACGGGTTCCAGTTTTGCATAGAAAACATTGTTTGCAAATATTTTTACCGGTAAATGAATCAATGGAAATAAATAACTCAGAACAAGTCCGCCGATTAGAAAAATACGGTTTATTCTAAAAAAAGTTTCCTTTTTAAGAAATAAAATATAAAAAAGGAGGAAACTTACTTGCCATAAAAGACTTTGAATAAGATAAGGTATCATTTTTCTTGTTTTTTATTAATTTCTTGTATCATCTCTTCGAGTTCATGAAGATCCATATCGCCATCTTCAACAAAAAATGAAATCATTTTTTTAAATGAACCGTCAAAATAGTTGGATAACATCCGGCTAAAACTTTGCTTGGCATATTCCTCTTTTTGGATAAGCGGATAATAAATATATCCTCTTCCTTGCTTTTTATGTCCTACAAATCCTTTGGATTCCAAAATGCGGATAATGGTAGATACGGTTGTAATGGCCGGTTTGGGTCCGGGAAGTTCTTC
>JAMOVT010000020.1 GCA_027061855.1 Flavobacteriales bacterium | reverse complement strand
GGAGAATTTACTTTACGGGCTTTTCTCAACGGAAAAATGGATTTGAGCCAAGCCGAAGCAGTGGCCGATTTGGTTGCCGCCGATAGTGAAGCCGCTCATCAATTGGCTTTGGAGCAAATGCGAGGAGGTTTTTCAAACGAAATAAAAAAACTGCGTGAACGCTTGATTCATTTTGCTTCTTTAATAGAGCTCGAATTGGATTTTGCCGAGGAAGATGTGGAATTTGCCGACCGGAATGAATTTAAACAACTGGTTTCGGATTTAAAAGAGACTTTAAAAAAATTGGTCGATAGTTTTGCGATGGGAAATGTGCTGAAAGAAGGAATCCCCGTAGCGATTGTGGGAGAACCCAATGTGGGAAAATCGACCTTGCTCAATGCGCTTTTAAATGAAGAAAGAGCCATTGTTTCCGATATTGCGGGAACCACTCGTGATGTGATAGAAGACGAATTGATTCTGGATGGAATAGCCTTTCGTTTTATCGATACCGCGGGAATACGTGAGGCCCAAGACGAAATAGAACGCATCGGGATTGAAAAAACCTACCAAAAAATCGCCGAAGCCAAAGTAGTGATTTTCTTGATCGATGCTTGTGTATATGACCAAACGGCAAATTGTCATACGCCCGAAATGGAAGAAAAAAGGCTGTTATTTGAGAACGAAATTAAAAAAATCAAAGAAAAATATCCCGGGAAACAATTCATTATTCTAGTAAATAAAATCGATTTGCTGGAAGGCCCCAAAGTATTTTTTGATGAAAATGATGTGCCTGTTATTTCTATTTCGGCCAAAGAAAAAAAAGGTTTGGAACAATTAAAAGAACAATTAACCGGCTGGGTGCAAAAAGGGAAAATAGGAAGTGGCGAAATAATGGTATCCAATGCACGTCATTACAAAGCCTTGAATGATGCCCTTACAAGTATCCTTCAAATTGAAGAGGGTTTAAATTCGGGACTCTCTACCGATTTATTGACCATAGATATACGCTCTGCCTTGCATAGTTTGGGCGAAATCACCGGTGAAATCACCACTGACGATTTGCTCGATAATATTTTCAGAAATTTTTGTATCGGGAAGTAATTGACTTTCTCTCGGCATTAAGAAAATTTTTTTCAGAATTTGACGTTTCAATTTAGACTTCCTCTTGATTTTTAAAATGAAAGGGAACGATTCATTCAATTCAAATTTTGTCCGTTTATGTTTCAATCCGATTTTTCAATAAATGTATTTCGTTTATTATGTATCAATGTTTTCATAGTTTTTTTCTCTATAAATATAACTGCTCAAACGCCTTTTACGGTTTCCACTTTTCATAATATCAGTGTATATTGGTCGCCACAAGGAGGAGCCAAAGAGAAAAAAGTATTGGTTTCTTATAAAAAAACGGACGAAACTGGTTGGCATGAAGCTTTGCCTATGAAATATAATCCGATTGAAAATTCCGGAAATAATCCGGTTACGGGAGAACGTTTTGATCGTACAGATTATCGAGGTAGTATTGTCAATCTGGAACCGGGAACCACCTATGATATCAAATTAAATTTGGAAGGAACAAATCTGACAGAGGAAATCCAAGCAACTACTTGGAAAGAAGATTTTCCCGTGGGAGAAATTATTTCTACCGAAGACAGCAATACCCGCTTGACTTATACCGATTTAAACGGAACCGCGGAAGCTTATATCTTGATTGACGGTAACGGATCTACCATTGATATACAAGATGCTTCGGCAGAATGTATTAGGCTTATCAATTCGTCTTATATAATTTTAAGAAATTTTAAGCTTAAAAATGCCGCAGAAAACGGTATCCGCCTTTATAATTCACATCATATTGTGATTGAAAATTGTGATATAAGCGACTGGGGAGAAGAAGATATTCCCGGAACAGGTTTCGGAAAAAATTACCAGGCGGGAATTTATGCGGGAACAAACGAAGCGCATCATTGCATTATCCAGCGAAATAAAATTCATCATCCGAAATGGGACACCAATTCATGGGCGGAATTACATGATCCAACGGCAGATCCGGATATTAAATCAAACTATCATCCGGCAGGACCTCAGGGAATTGCTATCGGAGACAGTTATATAGGAAACAATGTGATTCGATATAACGAAATTTGGAGCGATTCCGAACATTATTTCAATGATGTCATGGGAATGTGGACCAATGCCAGTTATGCCGGTTTCCCCGGCCCCGATTCGGATATTTACGGGAATTATATTGCCAATTCTTATGATGACGGAATAGAATCGGAAGGAGGGAATATGAATGTGCGCATTTGGAACAATTATATCGAGAATGTTTTTATAGCGATTGGGAATGCTCCGACCAGTATAGGTCCTTTATATATTTGGCGTAATGTGAGCGGAAGAGCAGACAGCATGCCGGGAAGTGTTTACGGACAATACGGCGGTTTTATGAAAATGGGTTATTCGGGATCCATCGATTGGATGACAGGTCATATGTATGTATTTAATAATACTATTTTACAACCCGAAGATCATGGAACGGGTGGTTTGGGAACGCATGAGGAGGCAAACCGTCCTATTTTGCATTGCGAATCAAAAAATAATATTTTACAGGTAAGAAGCTCTACAAAAAATTCTATTTCCATAAATGAAAACAATAAAGATAATGATTTTGATTACGACCTCACCAACCGGCCTTATCCGGAGGGGCAAGAAATACACGGTTTAAGCGGGGAACCGGAATATATGTCGGGTGCAGCGGTATTCAATAGAAATACGCTCACGGGAAATTTTGAGTTGAGTCTTACCAGTTTGGGATATGATGACGGAGTGATTATTCCCAATTTTACAGATATTATAACAGGTAATGCACCAGATATGGGTGCTCATGAACATGGCACAGGTGATATAGTATATGGAGTGGAAGCAAATTTTTCTCCTCAAATCCTAAAAGAAATAGAAATCGAGAAATATAAAATAGAGCTCTTTCCCATTCCTACCAGCAAACTTCTTCATATTATGAATAATAGGGAAGGAGAAGAACTTGAAATCAATATTTACGATATGAGTGGAAAAAAATTATATTCCGAAATTTTTAGAAATAACTATAAAATTATTGATGTCCATACTTTCAAAAGAGGAATTTATTTTGTAAAAATTTTGGACTTCAATCATCAACTTATAAAAACAAGCAAAATAGTTATTAATTGATTATAATGTCTTATTGTTTTTTAATATGCGTGATTTTTTAAAATTGCGGGCAAAGAATTTTCTATAAAGAACTTCTAAAATAAAAGCACCTGCAAATATAATCCAGCTGGCAGTAAAAGCATCCCGCTGCGTTTGCCATTGATAACGCATTAACGCCAGAAATACAAAACTTAAAATACCTAAATTCATCGCTACAATCCATTTTTTTCCGCCGTATTTCTCTATATTTTTATAATGAGCAATAAGCACAAAAACATAAATCAAAGTCGTTACAGCTGTGGTGATTACCGCAATGGCATTTAGATTGAAAAATAAAGCGAGAAAAAGCCCCAGTCCGGCAGTAATATATAATCCGCCGGGAGCATTAAACCAAACTTTTCTTTCAAATTTTTCGGGTAAATAGCCTTCTTTTGCCAGAGAAAAAGCAATATTGGCTCCTCCGTAAATTGTTGCATTTAATGCAGAAGAAATTGAAATCACCGCTCCAATTGAAACCAATAAATATCCCCAATGACCTAAAAACGGTTCGGCAGCTACGGCAAGGGCATTTTCAGAAGCTTTGATAATCTCATCTAAATCCAGATTTCCTAAGGTTACTACTGAAATACCTATATAAAATAGCATGACAATAAAAATACTGATGTAAATGGCACGAGGAACATTTCGTTGCGGATTTTCCATATTTTCAGATACATTGGTGACCAGCCCGAAACCCATATAAGAGAGAAAAAACACGATCGATGCATTTAGAAGTCCTTTGAGATGAGCAGGGTCTGTTTGAGGTGTCAATCGATCCCATTGTATATATTTAAATCCCGCAATAATAAACAAAAGGAGAATAGAAAGCTTTATTAAAACAATCCAAAATTCGGCTTTACCCACCGCTTTACTTCCAAAAAAGTTTAGGGAAGTAAAAAAAAGAATTAAGCCTGCCATTACCAAAGCATGATTTAAATGGGTAGGCTCGATATGAACAAGCGGGATAAAATACCCGGCGAATCCATTGGCAAAAAGAGCTATGGAAACTACAAAACTAAACCAATATAAAATGCTTAATGTTCCTGTTATTATATTATCACCAAAGCCTTTCAGGATAAAAGCCATAGGTCCGGCATCCGAAATAATTTGACGTCCCAAAATGGCATATGAATAGGCAACTGCCATTGCATAAACTCCGGAAAGTAAAAAGGCCCATGGTAAATTCACTCCGGCCAATTTTACTCCCAATCCGAAAATAGAAAAAATACTGGCTCCTATCATCGTGCCGACAGCCATTGCGATGACTTCGACAAGACTAAGTTTTTTGTTTTTTTTCAATTTATTTGTTTTGCAAGCAAATGTAAATTATTTTTTTTATTTCTCTGCAATTTCAATGGTTTGATTTACGATATCGTTCATGGTTTGCGTAACGGCTTTGGAGATAGGTAAAATATCAATATCCGGAAACATCAATTGAATCATCCATGGTTTAAATTTTAAATACCGTAAACTTGTTTTTCCGTTTTCCTTTGCTACAATAATGCTTTTGGGCATCATTACTCCCATATCAAAACTGAGTTTATTAAGGGCGTTATATGATTTTGGGGCATTGCAAATCTGAATAATTCTATATTCAAAATCATCATCTATTTGTAAATGCTTTTTATTGTAAGTTTCTTTCATATCATGTACTGATACAATTCCGAAATTATTTTTTTTTACCACTTCCGATAATGTATCAATTACTTTTTCAAAAGGAGCAGAGGTGTATTTTTTTACAATGGGGTCTCCCATAAGCCATTTTGAAATATATTTTTTCATAGTTTTTTGATTTTGATTATTTTATAAACAAATGTAAAAGGAAAAATTTGAATACTTTGTTAAATTAGTTACATATATTTGTCAATTTATTTTTAATATCAAAAAACATCGTTTACTTTAAATTTAGTTATTTCATTTTATAAAATATGGCTTAACTTTGTATGGTTTAAATACAAATACTAGTCAATTTAATTTTTTTTCTATGAAGCATAAATACGAAGTCTCCTTCAAAACCAGATGGTCGGATTTTGATCCTAACAGGCATATGAGACATACTGCCTATAATGATTATGCCGCAGAAGTACGAGTTCGTTTTTTTGAGGAACACTACTTTCAAATGAATGATTTTGCCCGTTATAATATTGGCCCGGTTTTATTTAAGGAAGAAACTACTTTTTATAAAGAAATTCATATTGGGGAAAATATTACAGGAGATATGGAACTTTTGAGTGCCACTCCGGGATTTGAACGATGGGTTTTTCTTCATCATATCTATAATCAAAAAGGAGAAATTTCGGCTAAAATTAAAGTTACCGGAGCCTGGATTGATTTAAAAAAAAGAAAATTAACTTCTTTACCGGAAGAAATTTTGACAATCTTAAAAGATTTACCTAAATCGGACGATTTTATGGAAATGAAAATTAAAGACAAATAGCCACGGGAATTTTGAAAAAGCAAGATTGGTTTTTTTCGCAACTTATTCGATTGATTTATCTTTATTTATTTGGGATAGCGGTATTTGCTTTCGCTCGATTGATTTTTTTATTTTCATACGGAAATAAAGAAGATTTGTTACACTATAAAGATGACCTCTTAAAAGCTTTTTGGATGGGTTTTCGAGTGGATACACAAGTATTGATGTATGCTTTAATTTTACCCTTATTGTTAAGTTTGCTTTCACCCTTACTGTCGCCTCGAATTTTGTCTGAAAGAAAATTGGAAAAATTGACAACAAGTATTTTTCTAATAATCCTGTTTGCTTTTTACCTACTTCTGATCGGTAATTATTATTTTTATCAAGAATTTAAATCAAACTATAATACACTGATATTTGCTTTTTTGGAAGATGATACAAAAGGAATTTTAAAAATATTTTGGACGCAATATCCTGTTATCTTTTTGATGTTTTTGCTGGCTGTTTCTTTTATTTTTTTTTGGTTCATCATCAGAAAAATTTATTTAAAACAATATCATTGGCCTATTAAATCATTTTGTTTTAAATGCGGTTTTATTCTATTCTTCCTTTTGTTTTTCTTTCTGGGAATGCGTGGCTCATTGGGCCTTTTTCCCTTAGGCGAAAGGGATTTGGTGATTTCAGAGAATTCTTTTATAAATAATTTGGCTTCAAATGCTGTATTGAGTTTTAAGTATGCCGTAAAACATGCACGAAAGGAAAAATTTGACACCAATATTTCAAAAGCGATGAAAAAATACGGTTTTGATACGCCCGAAGAAGCCTTGTCAATTTATTTAGAGAGAAAAATTGATAAAGCCGATCCGGATTTATTGTATTCCGTTACTTCCCCGGACTCATTATTGGAAAAGGATCCGCCGAATGTGGTTTTTATCTTGATGGAGAGTATGAGTGATTATTATTTCGATTTTCATTCTTCGGATTTTAATTTACTGGGAGAATTTGAAAATCAAATGGACTCGCTTCTCAGTTCTCATACTTTTTTGCCAAAGGGGCCACGTACCATTCAAAGTCTTGAAGGTCTAATTATTAATAACCCCAGAATTCAAGCCTTGGGACAAGGTGCCTTTTCTCAACATAAATTCAGTACCTCACATATCAAACCTTTCAAGGACAAAGGCTACCACACAAGTTTTGCCACAGGGGGAGAACTCGGTTGGAGAAATATTGGAAATTTCTTTAAAAATCAATATTTTGATGAAGTGCAAGGAGATTTTTATCTCGAAAATAAATACTCTGACGCAAAAGGAGCTGATTGGGGAATATATGATGAATATCTTTTCCGTTCTGTTTTTGAACAGCTGAAAAAGAAAAAAAACAAACCTCATTTTTTCTTTGTAATGACCACTACTAACCATCCTCCTTATTATATTCCGGATGGATACCCCAAATATCCATTAAAATTACCCGGGGAAATAGAAGAGAAAATTTCCGGAAACAGGAAATATGCCTATAAAAACTTTATTACTTTTCAATATGCCAATGATCAATTAGGAATATTTATCAAAAATATTTTAGAGTCTCCCTTGGCAGATAATACAATACTTATGATAACCGGAGATCATACAAATACCGAATTTTTTAATTTTGAAGAAGATGAAAAGTTCATAGAAAAAGCAGTTCCTTTATTTCTATATATTCCTTATAAATACCGCAAAGAGAGTAAAATTTCTCCCTATTCAGGCCATAAAGATTTGTTTCCCACTTTGTTTCATTTGGCTTTATCCAAGGCCAAATATGTTTATTCGGGAAAAAATATATTGGAGCCACAGAAAAAAACCTTTGGATTGACCCAAGATGGTTTGGTTTCATTCAAAGAAGGAGCTATATGGATGAAAGATAAGCCGCGTTATTATCATTGGAAAACAAAGAACAGGTTGTTTCTCATGCAGGATTCTATTCCGTTTTCTTTTATTCAAATGCAGAAAAAAGCTCAATCTTATCGTGCAGTAATGGATTATTTACTTCTTTTAGATTTACAAAAAAGAAAAAAATAACAAGAATAAATTTATTTTGAAGAAATTTTCTTATAAAGCACGTAAGAGTAAATTACCGGAATAAGAGTGATTACCAACAAGATGGCAATGAATAATACCATACCCGTTTTTGCAGATAACAATAAAATGCCCGGAATAGCGAATAAACCTCCCCAAAACCATAAATAGGAAGCCATTTGATGTGTTTTTTTCCAAACCTCTTCGTTTTCCAATGTCCATGGAGTACGGATTCCAATAAAATAATTTGGCCGTATGGTTTTCATATAATTTCCCAAAACGACAAATAGACCGGCAATTGTAACCGGAATAAATTTCTCATTAAAAAATTCACCTGTTTTTGACGCATATATAATCATTCCGGCTAATAAACTCATAAATAAAACCAGTATAAATTTAAGTGTTTCATATTTACGGCCCATTTTAGCTAATTGGTTTTTAGGATCTATCTTAGGGATAAAGGTTATCAGCAAATAGGTTAGTACCGGCATTATAATAGGCACAAATAATAAATGAGTTTTGGATCCGTAACGGTCTATTTCTCCTTCAATATTCCAGTGTATCGGTACTTTATCCGGTAGCTCATTCCAAATTAAAGCTAAGTAAAAATAGGGAGCCAAAGCGATTAAAATCAGAATGAATTCGGTTGTTTTTATTTTTTTCATTATTTATTTTTTTAAATCAATAATCCATTTAATTAAATCTTCCAATACAGTAGTATTTAAAGAATAAATAACAAACTGTCCTTTTTTTTCACTCGTTACCAATCCTGCCTGTTTCAATAAATCAAGATGATGCGAAATGCTGGGTTTTGAAATAGAGAATGAACGGCTGATTTCTCCGGCTGTAAGATCACCCTCTTTCAAAAGTTCCAAAATTTTTCTCCGTGTAGGATCATCAAGAGCTTTTAGTAATTTATTCATCTTAATTTATATATTTAGACAAATATCTAACTAATGATCTTTATTTCCAAATTTATTTATATTTGCCCATTAATCTGTCATATATGCAATCGACACATCTTTCAAAATACCTGAAACTGCATTTTATAATTCTTATTTGGGGTTTTACGGCGGTTTTAGGAGCGCTTATCCAATTGGATTATTTCAGCCTTACATGGTATCGAATGGGATTGGCAGTGTTGTTTTTAGGCTTTTATATAGCAACAAAAAATGAATTGCGACGCAGTATTGCTCAACTGAATTTTAAGGATCATTTGCGATTGATATTAGGGGGAATTATTATTGCTCTTCATTGGATTGCCTTTTTTTATGCCATAAAAGTGAGCAATGTTTCCATTACATTAATCACTCTGTCTACCGGTGCTTTTTTCACTTCCTTACTGGAACCACTTTTTTTCAAACGAAAGATTTATTTCTATGAAGTTTTATTCGGAATTTTGATATTGGGAGGTTTTTTTGTGTTGGTAGAGGTGGAAGAAATTAAATACAAAGGAATTATATTCGGGTTGATTGCCGCTTTTTTATCCGGACTTTTTTCAGTTATAAACGGTATTTATATCCGAGAGAAACAAGGCATCATATTATCGTTTTTTCAACTTTTATATGGTTTTCTCTTCCTAACAATCGTACTGTTTTTTTCGGGTAAGATCTATCATTTACCAATGCCGTCATATACGGATTGGATTTATTTGATTATTCTTGCGAGTATTTGCACGGCTTATGCTTTTACGGCTTCCATCAGTTTGATGAAATATTTGTCTCCCTTTACCGTGATGATTTCTATCAATTTGGAACCGGTTTACGGGATAATATTGGCAGTATTGATATTGGGAGACAAAGAAAAGATGTCTCCGGGCTTTTATATTGGAGGGCTTATTATTTTGATTATCATACTTTTAAATGCGTATGTGAAATATTTTAAAAAATCTAAAGCTGAATAACTTTTATTTTATAATTTTACATATTAAACCATTATAAAACAACTTATGGAATATTTGGATTTTGAAAAACCCATCGAAGAGCTCGAAAAAAATTTGCAGAAGTGTTATGAGATTGCGAAAGAAACGGGTATCGATGCCGGTTGTAAAAAAATAGAAAAAGAAATAGAAAAGAAACAAAAAGAGATATTCAAGAACTTAACTCCTTGGCAACGTGTGCAATTGTCTCGTCATCCCGACAGACCTTTTGTGTTGGATTATATCAAAGCCTTGGCCGGAGATACCTTTTTGGAGTTGCACGGAGACCGGAATTTTGCCGATGACAAAGCCATGATTGGCGGATTGGGAAAAATAGGAGATCAATCCTATATGTTTATCGGCATGCAAAAAGGAAGAAACACAAAAGAACGCAAATACCGCAATTTCGGTATGGCCAATCCCGAAGGATATAGAAAAGCCTTGCGTTTAATGAAAATGGCAGAAAAATTCGGTATTCCCGTGGTGACTCTTATCGATACTCCGGGAGCCTATCCCGGTATTGAAGCAGAAGAAAGAGGGCAAGGAGAAGCGATTGCACGAAATATCATGGAAATGACGCAATTGGAAACGCCTATTATTACTATAATTATCGGGGAAGGAGCCTCGGGAGGAGCTTTGGGAATCGGTGTCGGTGACAGGGTTTTTATGCTTGAAAACACCTGGTATTCGGTTATTTCACCCGAATCTTGTTCTTCCATTCTTTGGAGAAGCTGGGAACATAAAGAAAAAGCCGCCGAAGCCTTGAAATTAACTTCCAAGGATATGAAAAAACTCGGACTTATTGATGATATCATCAAAGAGCCTATAGGAGGTGCGCATCGTAAACCGGAAGAAACTTATCAAGCTGTGGCTAAAAAAATCATTGAAACCTATAATGAATTGGAATCTATTCCCAAAGATGATTTGGTAAAACAAAGAATGGACAAGTATGCCAAAATGGGAGAGTTCTCCGAAAAATAAAAAGATATGAAAAAAGCATTATTAACATTGGATATATTATTTATTATTATAGTTGCAGCTTTTGCTATTGCTATGAATGAATTGGGATATGAAAAAATTCTGTCCACCTATTTCCTTGTTTTTATGCTTACGGCTTTTTATGCAGGAAGATATTTAAGCCTTTATATTGCCAAAAAATATTTAAAATAAACACAAAAAACTCATTCTCAAAAAAGAATGAGTTTTTATTTTTTCACCATTATTAAAAATTACCGCTATGAAAAAAAATATGAATAAAGAAATTGCCCAATTGGAACCTCGTGAAATTTGGGCCAATTTTGTAGCACTCAATGAAGTTCCGCGTCCTTCAAAAAAAGAAGAAAAGGTCCGACAATTTATGTTGGATTTCGGGAAAAAACTCGGACTGGAAACTTTTGAAGATAAAATAGGAAACGTAATCATAAAAAAACCGGCTACCCCGGGGATGGAAAACAGGAAAACAGTTGCCTTGCAATCACATCTCGATATGGTTCCGCAAAAAAACAAAGACAAAGAACACGATTTCGAGAAAGACGGTATCGATATGCTTATTGAAGGAGATTGGGTAACTGCCGACGGAACTACTCTTGGAGCGGATAACGGTATTGGAGTTGCAGCCATTATGGGTCTTTTAGCCTCAAAAGATATTCCTCACCCTCCACTTGAAGCCCTTTTTACTATCGATGAAGAAACAGGAATGACCGGGGCACAAGAGCTCGAGGAAGGGATTTTAGATGCCGATATTATGTTGAATTTGGATACCGAAGAAGATGATGAATTGGATATCGGTTGTGCCGGAGGAATTGATATTTCGGCCAAAGGAAAATATACATCCGTAGAAGTGCCTTCGGGATATAAGGCTTACAAAATTCACGTGAAAGGACTTACCGGAGGTCACTCCGGAATGGATATTCATCTTTATCGTGGCAATGCCAATAAAATTATGAATCGTTTGCTTTATTTGGGAGCTCAAAACGGATTGCAAATTGCAAATATTCACGGAGGAGGTTTGCGTAATGCTATTCCACGTGAAAGTGAAGCTGTCGTATTATTGCCCTCAAATAATCAAAGCCAAATTCTCGAAGACCTAAAAAATCTGGCAGAAACCATAAAAACCGAACAGAAAAAACAAGATCCTAATCTGGAAATTATAATTGAAGAAACCGGTTTGCCTAATTATATAATGAGAGAGGAAGATAGAGACAGATTAATTAAAGCGGTTTATGCAGCCCATAACGGGGTGTATAGAATGAGCCCTGATATGGAAGACTTGGTTGAAACTTCCAATAATGTAGCACAAGTAATAGTGGAAAATGGAGATATTCGCATTGAAAATTTAACGCGTTCAAGTGTAGAAAGTACCAAAGAAGATTTGGCCAATGCCCTTCGTTCTGCCTATGAGTTAGGAGGTTTGGAAGTCGAAATGTCCGGTTCTTATCCGGGATGGAAACCTAATCCCGATGCACAAATTTTGTCGGTCATGACCGATTTATACAAAAAATTGTATAAAGAAGAACCAAAAGTTGTGGCTTGTCATGCCGGCTTGGAATGCGGTATTATTAAATCGCATTATCCTAATATGGAAATGATTTCTTTTGGTCCGACCATTCAAGGAGCCCATTCTCCCGATGAGAGAGTGAATATCGAATCCGTAAAAAAATTCTGGGAATACCTCAAAGAAACTTTAAAAAACATACCCGAGAAGTAAAAGAACCAAAAAAACAAAAATGCCTCGCTGCAAAGCGAGGCATTTTTATTTATTAATTTTTAAAAATTGTAAGAATAGGATATGTTTATAAATTTACTACTTGAGTTCTTTTTCTAAGAATTTACCTGTCAAAGATTTTTTGGATTTAATTATTTGCTCCGGAGTACCTTCAGCAACTATTTCTCCTCCTTTTTGTCCTCCTTCGGGACCCAAATCGATAATCCAGTCGGCTAATTTGATTACATCCATATTATGTTCAATTATGATCACGCTATTTCCTTTATCCACTAATTTTTGAATAACGTTCATTAGAATCTTTATGTCTTCAAAATGCAGTCCCGTAGTGGGTTCATCCAGAATATACAAGGTCTTGCCGGTATCTTTTTTGGATAATTCGGTAGCGAGTTTCACCCGTTGTGCTTCCCCTCCGGAAAGAGTAGGAGAAGCTTGTCCCAAAGTGAGATATCCCAAACCTACATCTTGCAATGTTTTAATTTTTCTATAAATTTTTGGAATGGGTTCGAAGAATTTTACAGCTTCATTAATGGTCATATTCAATACGTCAGAAATAGATTTTCCTTTGTATCGTACTTCAAGGGTTTCTCTGTTAAAGCGTTTTCCTTGACAAGTCTCACAAGTTACTTGTACATCGGGAAGAAGATTCATTTCGATAGTACGAATACCGGCCCCTTCGCATACCGGACAGCGGCCTTCTTTGACATTAAAAGAAAATCGTCCCGGTTTGTATCCGCGTATTTGTGCTTCGGGAGTTTTGGCAAACAAATTTCTGATTTCTTGAAAAACCCCCGTATAAGTAGCCGGATTGGAACGGGAACTTCTACCGATAGGGCTTTGATCGATATCAATGATTTTATCAATGTTTTCTAATCCTTCCACTTTCTTATAGGGATAGGCTTCTTTTACTCCTTTATAAATTTCTTTATTAAGAATTGGATAAAGAGTTTCATTTATTAAGGTAGATTTCCCGCTTCCCGATACTCCTGTCACCACGACCAATTTCCCTAAGGGTATCCGTAAGTTTACATTTTTCAAATTGTTTCCGCTGGCTCCTTTCAGCAGTATTTCTTTACCGTTTCCTTCACGCCGTTTTGCCGGAATTTCGATTTTTTCTTTTCCCGAAAGGTATTTGGCAGTGAGCGAGTCGGATTGAATTATTTTTTCATAATTCCCTTGTGCGACAATTTCTCCTCCGTGTTTTCCTGCACCGGGTCCCATATCAATAATATGATCCGCTTGTTCCATAATATCCTTGTCGTGTTCCACTACAATCACTGAATTCCCGATATTACGCAATTGAACAAGGGACTCAATGAGCCGTTGGTTATCTCTTTGATGCAACCCGATACTGGGCTCATCCAAAATATATAAAACATTGACCAATTGTGCGCCTATTTGTGAAGCCAGACGAATACGTTGGGATTCCCCTCCGGATAAGGAACGTGACGAACGAAAAAGATTGAGGTAGTTAAGTCCTACATTGGTCAAAAATCCTATGCGGTTTCGAATTTCTTTGATTAATTCCGAAGCGATTTTCAATTGCTTCTCATTGAGATGTTCTTCGATATTTTCAAACCATTTCTGCAATTCATCAATATCCATAAGGGCCAAGTCCACGATGGTTTTACCGTTTATTTTATAATAACGTGCTTCTTTTTTCAAGCGTGTTCCTTCACAAACAGGACAGGTTTTTTCCGTCATATAATTTTTTGCCCATCTCTTGATGGAAGTAGTAGCCTCTTTTGAATGGTATTGATGGTCAATAAAATGGACAATTCCGTCAAATTTTAAATGAAATTCTTGCGTGACTCCCAGGTTTTTAGAAAAAACTTCAAAATGCTCATCTATTCCGTAAAGAATAGCATCCATCGCTTTTTTTGGTATTTTGTTTATAGGAGTATCCAGTGAAAAATCAAAACGTTTGGCAATGAGTTCCAATTGTTGATTGATCCAAGATTTTTTTCCGGGATCAATGGCAGTAATTCCCCCTTTTTTAATGGAAAGTTTATCATCGGGAATCAGTTTTTTGATATCAACCTCCGTGACCATTCCTAATCCTTTGCAATGAGGACAGGCTCCTTTGGGCGAATTAAAAGAAAAGGAATTGGGCTCTGCCTCAGGATAGGAAATACCAGTGGTAGGACACATATGGTTTTTACTGAAATAGCGTATTTGATTGCTTTCTTCATCTAAAATCAGTAAGGTATTTTTTCCGTGAAATAAAGCGGATTCAATACTGTTTTTCATTCTTTTAGCGGCTTTCGGACCGGCTATTAATCGGTCAATTACCATTTCGATATCATGGGTTTGATACCTTTCCAGCATCATGTTTTTTTCTATTTCCCGGATTTCACCATCTACACGTACTTTTAAATAACCTTGTTGAGCAATTTTCTTAAATAATTCTTTATAGTGACCTTTCCGGCTTTTGATAATAGGAGCAAGGATTGATATTTTTCTGCCTTCATATTCTTTTTGGATAATATCAAAGATTTCCTTATCGGTATAGCTTATCATTTTTTCTCCCGTATTGTAGGAATAAGCTTCTCCGATTTTGGCATATAATAAACGCAGGAAGTCATATATTTCCGTTACGGTTCCTACGGTTGAACGCGGATTTTTATTTGTTGTTTTTTGTTCGATGGAGATCACCGGTGACAGACCGTCAATCTTATCGACATCCGGACGGTTTAATCCCCCTAAAAATTGACGGGCATATGCAGAGAAAGTTTCGATAAATCTTCTTTGCCCTTCGGCATAAATTGTATCAAATGCAAGAGAGGATTTTCCACTGCCACTCAGTCCGGTAATGACCACAAGTTGATTGCGTGGAATTTGCACATCAAGATCTTTCAGATTATGTTCCCGGGCTCCGTAAATATTTATAAATTCCTGTGTCTTGCTCATTTGGAAAGTGAATTAATGGGCAAAGATAAGAGTTTATTAACCCAATAAAAAGCTTTTAACAAGTAGTTTAAAAAAGCCTCCGGGAGGGAGGCTTTTGTATATTGTTTTAATATTCGTCTTCATTCCAAAAGAAATCCTCCTCCGTCGGATAATCGGGCCATATGTCCTGGATCGATTCAAATATTTCCTCTTCTTCTTCAATTTCTTGCAAATTCTCTACCACTTCTAAAGGAGCTCCCGTTCTGATAGCATAATCTATCAGTTCATCTTTTGTCGCCGGCCAAGGGGCGTCACTCAAATAAGAAGCTAATTCTAATGTCCAATACATAATTTAATCGTTTTAATAGTTTGCAAAAATAAAATAATTTTTTATATAGCAAAATGTTTTAGGTGCTTTTTTGAAGTTATTTTAAATGTTGTTAAAATATAATCGAATGCATAATTTTTTTTATTTTCCTTCCCATTTAATTTCTTCGATTTGCAAATCTTTACTCAATTTTCGTGCCAATACAAACAAATAATCGGACAAACGATTGAGATATTTAATTAAAAGGGGGTCTACCTCTGAAATTTCCGAAAGAGCAGTGGTTCGGCGCTCTGCTCTACGAGCAATACTACGGCAAATATGACAGGTAGAGACCGTTTCATTTCCTCCGGGAAGGATAAAATGTGTCATAGGTGGAAGCTCATCGTTCATTCTATCTATTTCTTGTTCCAATACCTGAATGTTTTCCTCATTAACAGAGGGAAGGTTTAGCCGTTTTTGCCTGTTTGCCATTGTTTTTTTCTCGGGGTCCAATGCGAGAAAGGCTCCCAAATTGAATAAATCATTTTGTATACGTAAGATAAATTTTTGAATTTCTTCATCTTCTGCTTTATCACGTAAAAGTCCGAGAAATGAGTTTAATTCATCGACGGTTCCATAGGCTTCTATACGTAAATCATGTTTAGGAACGCGAGTACCTCCTATTAGGGCCGTGGTTCCTTTATCGCCTGTTTTGGTATATATTTTCATGTTTGGGATTTTGCCCCAAAGTTATGAAATATATTATTTTTTATTAGCTTCCCGGATATATTTTTGCAGGGCCATTGTCATTGATGGTGTTTCGGGTGTAGGAGCCTGAATATCAACACGTAATCCGCGTTTTTTTGCCGCTTCGATAGTGGATTTTCCATAACAGGCAATACGTGTATCATTTTGTTTGAAGTCAGGAAAATTATGAAACAAAGATTCTATTCCCGAAGGGCTGTAAAAAACCAAAATATCATAATAGACATCTTTTAAATCGGATAAATCGCTGATACAAGTTTTGAAAAAAGTAGCAGCTTTCCAATTGATCCCGAGTTCATCAAGAGCTTTTGGAATCGCAGGTTTTAACTTATCGGACGAAGGAAGTAAAAAACGTCCTTCGGGATTTTTTTTGATAATATTGATTAAGTCCGGAATGGTTTTGTTGCCATAGGAAATTTTTCTTTTACGATATACGATATAGCGTTGTAAATACAATGCAATCGCTTCGGATTGACAATAATAACGCATGGTATTCGGTACCGTATATCTCATTTCTTCGGCCAATCGGAAGAAGTGATCAATTGCATTCCGGCTCGTGAAAATAATTGCATCAAATTCATTCAAATTGATTTTCTGTTTCCGGATATCTTTGGCCGTAGCACCTTCCACATGGATGAACGGGCGAAATTCAATTTTCACCTTTTCATTTTCTGCAAGAGCTATATAAGGAGAGTTTTCGGAACTTGGCTCTGGTTGGGAGACCAATATGGTTTTGACTTTTTTCTTTGGAGTAAGTATTTTTTCGCTCATATTATTTGAAAACTTAGCCCGTAAATGATGAAGATTACAGGTAAAATTTCTGAAATGCAAAGATACAAAATAATTTTTGAACTTTTCAATCGTAAATGTTTGGTAAGAATAATGTAAAAATTAGCAAAGCTGTAAATCAAAAAGAAGAATAGTATCAGAATGTTTAATATGAATAGAATCTTATTGTCAAATGAATAAAAAAACATCAGAAAACCCATTAAGAAAAGGAAAAAGTATAGATGATTTTCAAAGGAAGTTCTTAAAAAACGTAGGTTAGGAAATAAAATAGTTTTCTTTATTGAAAGGCTAAATATAAAATCAGATAAAATTTTATAAATCATAAGAATGAGGCTAAGTTTTACGAGTATAATTAAATTTTCAAGTGAAATTTTTCCTTGCTTAATATGCAGCACTATTCCAAACAACAGAAAAAAAATTATTAAATAATTGACTATACTTCCTATAATTGCATAAAAAGAAAAATAATTTTTTTGTTTTGCTTCATATTCAAACATATAAACATTGGGCTTGTAAATATTTAGAATATATCTTTTATGATAGAAAAAACGTAAACTTAAAATAAGTAATAAAATTACAGTAACAAGAATAGATACGAGCAGTTCATCTTGTTTGGCTCCCGTTTCCAAAAACTTGTAATTGATTTCCATATTCCTTAATATTTTACAAAGATGCAATTTTTTTACCAACCTTTCATCAAACAGCTTCTTCTTTTTATCTATTGAAAGCTACCTTTTATACATTTTCAGTTATTTAGTTTTGCAAAGCCCTTATATTTGTATTGAAAGTGAAAATATTCATATTTCATTGTTTTATTTGTGTTGTTAATTGAAAGGGCCGGTTTGAAAAAAGCCGGCCTTTTTATGCCATATAAAAATTCCTTTTTATCTTTACTTTAAAAAGTATGCGCCAAATTTTATCTTTTCTGTTTATTTCAGTAACTTTTTTTGCCTCGGGACAATTAACCGAACAGCTAAAATCACCTCCCTATTATATCAAAACGGCTTCTATTGATAATTTTCAACGTCCTTTTTATTCGAATATAATCGAATTAAACCGGACATTTCAACTTTCTTTTGACGATTTACAAGCCGACGAGAAAGATTACTATTATAAAATTCTCCGCTTCGATGAGCATTGGAAACCCACGGCTTTGCAAGTGTCGGAATATATAGACGGGTATGATTCCGATATAATAACCGATATGAAACAATCAACGGGAACTTTGCAATCCTATATGCATTATTCCGTTTCTTTTCCCAATGAAAATACCCGTATTTTATTGTCCGGTAATTATATCATTCAAATTTTAAATGATAATGATGAAATTATTTTTTCCAAGGCTGTTGTTTTATATGAAAAGAAAATAGAAACGGGAATTCAGGTCAGATGGCCGGATGATGTCTCTGTTTCAAGAGAAAAACAACAAATCGATTTATATTTATATCCCGGCAGTTTCAATATACAAAATGAATCTTCTAATTTAACCTTGATTTTAATTCAGAATAAAAAATGGCAAGAAGTAAAAACTTTTCATTCTCCTACCTATTATCAAGGGAGTAAGTGGATTTATAGAGATTCAAAGAAAGCTTTATTTGACGGACTTAATGAATACCGGCGTTTTGAAACCAAAGATCTTCGTGGCACGAATTATAATATTGTGAAAAGAGAGAGAATAGAAAATCTCTATGATTTTTATGTATATCCTGACACCCCCCGGTTGCGCTATTTATTTTATGAAGATGCAGACGGATGCTATTATATTAACTCGGTACAAGCGGAAGATGACACCCATACAGAAGCCGATTATGTCTATGTTCATTTCAACTTCAATGCAGCAGTCGATGAAAAAGAAAAAATATATGTCACCGGCGATTTTAATAATTATCAAACGAATGAAAATAACCGGTTAAAATATAATCCCGATACGGGTTTCTATGAAGCCGTATTGCTTTTGAAACAAGGTTATTACGAGTATTTATATCTAACTGAAAAAAATGGAAAATTTTCTTTTGTGCCTATTGAAGGAAATTTTTCCGAGACTGAAAATACTTACGAATTGATTGTTTATTATCATGCACCCGGCAAGCGATATACTGAAGTAATCGGTTATGGAAAGACGACCTCTTTGAAAATGAAATAATGAAAATGAGAAAATGTCTTTTATTAGTGATAAAAATTAATTAAATTTACCAAAGATTTAAAAAAACAACAATCATGGATAAAAAAAATAAATTCAATCCGGCACAAGCCATACAAGATGTGCAATTTTTTGGAGAATTCGGAGGGGTCAATCCCTCTATCTCCGATTCGGCTACCTATACCTTTTTGAAAGCTAAAACCATGTTGGATACTTTTGAAGGAAATACAGACGGGTGTTATCTTTATTCACGACATACGAGTCCCAGTAATCATTATTTGGCTTTGGCTTTATCTCAAATGGAAAATACCGAAAGTGCCAATGTAGCCGCCTCCGGAATGGGGGCAATTACCCCTGTTATATTACAATTGGCCGGTGCCGGAGATCATATAGTTTCCGCACGCACTATTTATGGTGGAACCTATGCTTTTTTGAAAAATTATTTACCTAAATTCAATATAAATACTTCCTTTGTGGATATAACTGATTTAGAGAAAGTAGAAGCAGCTATACAACCCAACACAAAACTTATTTATGCAGAGGTATTGAGTAACCCCTTGCTTGAAGTGGCAGATATTGAAGGACTTTCCAGGATTGCAAAAAAACATAATATAAAATTGGTAGTGGACAATACTTTTACTCCGTTAATTTTCACACCTGCTAATAGCGGGGCTGATGTAGTAATCCATAGTTTGACTAAATTTATAAACGGGATGAATGATACTGTTGGCGGAGTAATTTGCAGTACAAATGAATTTATCAATGATTTGAAAAATGTAAATGACGGATCAAGTATGCTTTTGGGCCCTGTTATGGATAGTTTGCGTTCCGCACAAATATTAAAAAACTTGCGGACACTTCCCATTCGTATGCTAAAGCATAGTCAGAATGCCCAATACCTTGCAGAACAGTTGGAAAAAGACGGAGTGAAAGTAAAATATCCCGGCTTAGCGTCTCATCCTCAACATGAATTATTCACCCGAATGATGAATCCCGAATTCGGCTATGGCGGAATGATTACTCTCGACTTGCAAACGGGTGAAAAGGCTACTCGTTTTATGGAAAAATTGCAAGAAAAAGGAGTGGGTTATTTGGCCGTAAGCCTGGGTTTTTACAAGACCTTATTCAATGCTCCCGGAAAAGGAACTTCCAGTGAAGTTCCCCCCGAAGAACAAGAAGCCATGGGATTGTCAGAAGGATTGATCAGAATGTCAGTCGGTTTGGACTTTGATATTGAAAAAACTTACCAAAAAATTAAACAAACGCTTCAAGAAGTGGGTTATTTTGATAAGCAGATGATTTAAATTTAATGTATTTTAATTTTTTTTGCCCGGTATAGAACCGGGCTTTTTTTTTATCTATTTTTTTAAAAATTCATTTAATTGTGATAATTGTTACAAAAATGATTTTTAGATTGCGCTCGTCTAATTCTTTTGTAACATAAGTGACATAAATCAGGAATTCTCATTCTACCGGTGTTTTAATTTGTAATGAATTTAAACCCAATTAAAATCAATAACAATGAGAACCTCCTTAAAAATTTATTTTTTATTCCTATTATCACTCAACTTCTTATTTATAAGTTGTAGAAACAATCCTGACAAACAAAAAAAAGAAACCACTCAAAATGAAGTTCAAAAAGTCCAAGAAGAACAAAAACCGGATGAATTTGCTTTATTGGTTTCCTATCTCGAACAAAACGGAGATTTTATCAATAGTCCATATGTTCCTGCAATGATTTCTGCAGACAAAGTGAAAGAAAATTTGGATAATCCGGCCTTTTTAGTACTCGATTTGAGAAAGCCGGCCGATTATGAGGAAGGCCATATCAAAGGAGCTAAAAACGTTAAATTTTATGATTTGATTAATTATTTTCAAAATCAAATTAATCCGCAAGATTATGATAAAATAGCCTTGGTTTGTTATTCGGGACAATCGGCAAGCTATGGGGCCGGAATCATGAATCTTCTGGGATATGATAATGTGTATGCAATGAAATTCGGTATGAGTTCATGGGATTTGAAAGATGCTAAAAAAGCTTGGTTAAAAAACATTTCGGACAAATATCTGGATAAGTTGGAAACCAAAGAAAATCCCAAAAGAGCACCGGGAGAGTATCCGGTTATATATACGGGAGAAAAAGATCCGAAACAAATTCTTCTGATACAAGCCCAAAGAGCCTTGGATGATCCTTTTAAATCACGTTTGGTTTCTGCGGATGAAGTATTTGCCAATCCGGATAAATATTATATCATTAATTATTGGCCTAAAGAGCAATATTTAGAAGGACATATCCCGGGAGCTGTCCAATATACCCCAAAAAAATCCTTATCCACCAAAACCTATTTGAACACTTTACCAACAGACAAACCTATTGTAGTGTATTGTTATACGGGTCAACATGCCAGTTTTGTTTCTTCTTTTTTAAATACACTTGGATATGATGCACGTGTTCTGAAATATGGAGCAAACAGCTTTATGCATAAAAAATTAGTGGAAAAGAAATGGCATCCGTTTACAAAAAAAGCCATCCATAATTATCCGGTAGAAAAAGCCGAATTAGTTCATTAAAAAAATAAAACAACAAAACACAAAATTATGAAACATTATAAGATTGCAATCAGTATTTTATGTATTATTTTCTCTGTAAATTCCTATGCGCAATTCAAAATCGATGCACAGTACAGAGTAAGAGCACAATTATTACACGGGTATAAAAAACCTGTCCCCGAAAATGTTGATCCTGCTTTTCATATTGGACAACGTACCCGTTTAAATTTGAGATATATGGATAAAACAAACAAATTCAGTAGTTTGATATCCATACAGGATGTACGCGTTTGGGGTGATGAAAATATAGTAAATCCCACGGGTGTGCAAGGAAAATCTTTTAATACCTTGGATATTTATGAAGCTTGGTTTTGTTGGCATCTCACGCCTAATTCAAAATTGAAAATAGGAAGACAAGAAATGAAGTATGATGATCAACGTCATATCTCTTGGAGAAACTGGTGGGATAGAGGACAGACTTATGATGCCCTGTTGTTTAGCAATATAAATAAGGCTACGGGATGGAGAATAGATTTAAGCGCCTCTTATAATAGTACAAAAGAAGACTTATTGGGGAATAATTATTCAGACGGAACAGATTATTTCGGAACAGTAAATCCGATGATCACCCAGGAATTTATTTATATTAAAAAACAAATTAATCCGAAGTTTTATACTTCTTTTACTGCCATTGCAGCAGGTTATCAAAAAGAAGGTACGGCAAATATCATTTATGTTACCGGAACAGAAGGTGTCCATTTTAATTATAATGCTACAAAAAAAGCAGAAGACGGAATGTTTTTTAAAGGAAATTTATTTATTCAAAACGGGAAAAATATATTGGGACAAGACAAATCCGCTCATATGATTACCGGTTTATTGGGATATCGAACAATGAATAAAAGACTTGAATTATCCGGAGGTTTAGAATATTTGTCCGGAAATGATGCAAAAAATAACGATCCCGATTATATAAATACCGACCATACATATGATTTATTATATGGTGCCCGTCATCCTTATTATGAAGGATATCTGGATTGGTTTGTGATACCTAAAAGTACTTTAAATGCCGGATTGATGAATATCAGTTTAAAACTTAAATACAAAGCTTCCAAAAAAGATATCCTTGAATTTGGTTTTAGCAACGTACGCATTCCGAATAATGCAAAAAAAGTAATAAATGGAAATACGGTTTATTTTGACAAAGGTACGGTGTTAACAAATAATCTTGATTTTATTTATACCCGAAAAATCAATTCCTTTATGAAAATTATGAATGGATTCTCCTATGGAATACCAACAGATGATTTTTTAACGATGAAGGGTATTGCAAATGGAGGAACAAATTACTTCATATATAGTATGCTGATTATGCAACCTAAACTTTTTGATTCTTCTCAAAAGTAAATATTATTTAATTTGAGTGATTCTTAAGGCGGGGAAATATTTCTCCGCTTTTCTTATTTAGAGCCATTATAAATTAGCTGATACTTTATCATTTTAGTAAAATGTGTAATTTGTCATATTTGTGACTTATTATGAATCGTATCTTTGAATAAATTAATAATTAGACCTCTTAATTATGAGTAAATTAAATCGGAGAGATTTTATAAAAATATCGGGGACTGCCTCAGCCGGAATGGTAATGACACCCCCGTTGACAAGTATCTGGAAAACTATTTTTTCGGACGAAGAAAAACCTTTATTAGAAAATGAAGCGAAAAAAGTTCCTACGGTTTGTGAAGTTTGTTTCTGGAATTGTGCAGGATGGACCTATCTTGACAAAGAAGGAAACATTAAAAAAATTATAGGAAATGACATCGACCCACATAGTAACGGTCGTCTTTGCCCTCGGGGCACCGGCGGATTGGGAATGTACTATGATGAAGATCGATTAAAGAAACCACTCATTCGGGTTAAAAGAGAAGATGGTAAATCTGAATTTCGTGAAGCTGAATGGGATGAAGCTTTGGATCTCGTAGCCACAAAAATGAAAGAAATTGAAAAAAAATATGGCAAAGAGAGCATGGCTTTATTATTTCATGGAAAAACCGGTCCTCATTTTGAACACCTATTTAAAGCTTGGGGTTCGGATACTATGGGTGAGCCTGCCGGCGCACAGTGTTTGATTACACGTGAAGCCGGTTTTATTGCCACTTATGGAGCAGGGTTAGCTTCACCAGAGCCTACCGATGTCCGTAATACCGACTGTTTGGTATTGATAGGAAACCATATTGGTGAAAATATGCATAATGGACATGTTCAAGAAGTATCCGCATTGATTGATAAAGGAGGAACCATCATCACCGTTGATCCTCGTTTTTCTACCATGGCGGCACATTCGACAAAATGGCTTCCCATTAAACCTTCTACGGATTTAGCTTTACTATTAGCCTGGATGAATGTAATTATCAATGAAGGTTTGTATGATAAAGACTATGTGGAACAATATACCTATGGTTTTGAACAACTTAAAGACCATGTGCAAAAATATACTCCGGAATGGGCTGAAAGTATTACTACTATTCCCGCAGGAGATATTTATGAAACAGCCCGCTTAATGGGTGGAGCTTCCCCTCGAGTGATTATTCACCCCGGAAGACATACGGCTTGGTATGGAGACGATACACAACGAACAAGAGCCATCGCTATTTTGAATGCCATTTTAGGCTCGTGGGGTAGAGAAGGAGGTTTTTACTTCCCCGAAAAGGTCAAATTACCCAAAGAAGCCCATCCGCCTTTCCCTAAACCGAAATGGACTTGGAAAGATATTTCGAGAGATAAGCATAAACTCGCAATTATGGGGATTACAAATGAATTGATCGATCATGCATTGCCGGAATATAAAGGGCCTTATAAAATTAAAGGGATGTTTATAACAGCTACCAATCCCTTACAATCTATTCCTAGCCAAGATACAATACGAAGAGCTTTGGATAACCAGGATTTTGTTGTCGTGGTAGATACAATGCCTGCAGAAATTACCGGGTATGCGGATGTAGTATTACCCGAGGCTACTTACTTGGAACGGTTAGATCATTTAAGAACTGCACATCATAGACAGCCTAATATTGCTTTGAGATATCCTGCGGTTGAACCGAAATATGATACTAAACCGGGTTGGTGGATTGCCAGAGAAATAGGAATCCGTTTGGGATTACATGATTACTATGAGTGGGAAGATTTTGAAGAAGTATTGGATTGGCAATTAAAACAAGTAGGATCCTCTATGGAAGAAATGAAAAAAGTGGGAGTAAAATATTTCCCGAGAAAAACCCCGATGTATCTCAAACCGGGTGAAGAATATTGGTTTAATACCAATACCGGAAAAATTGAATTGTACTCCACAGACTTCGAAGAATGGGGATATGATCCATTACCCGTTTATAAAGATCATGGTGAAAATCCTCCGGGCTTTTTACGTTTGATTTATGGACGTTTACCGATGCACACCTTTGGAAGAACTCTTAATAACCCGAACTTATTCGACTTAAAACACGATCCTCATTTATGGGTGCACCCCAAGGTAGCACGAATTTACGGATTGGAAAACGGACAAGAAGTTTGGCTTAAAAATCCAAAAGGTAAGGTCAGTTCATTCCCTATTAAAGTGCGTGTTACCGAAAGAATCAGGCATGACTCGGTTTTTATGCCACATGGTTTTGGAAATAAAGGACGCATATGGGTTGACGGCAAAAAACTTGAAATGCATCGAGCCTACGGAAGAGGAATTCTTGATTCCGAGATGATATATAATATTGAAATCGATCCTGTTACCGGTGGTACGGGACTACGTAACAATTTTGTTACCATATTAACTGAAAATCCACATAAAAAAGAAGCGAAATCATGAGATATGCAATGGCTATAGAAGTCAACAAATGTGTTGGCTGCGCAGACTGTGTTGTAGCGTGTCAAACAGAAAATAATGTTCCTCACGGATATTCCCGTGATTGGATAGTAGAAATAGCACGCGGAGAATACCCTGATTTATATATGCATTTTGAGTCACAAAGGTGTAATCACTGTGACGATACTCCATGTGTACGAACTTGCCCCACAGGAGCCAGTCATATAATTGAAGGAGGAATTGTGAAAGTAACTCACGATGAATGTATCGGTTGTGGAGCTTGTATTGAAGCCTGTCCTTATGATGCAAGATATTTTCATCCGGAAGGGTATGTAGATAAATGTACTTTTTGTGATCACAGAGTCGCGGACGGTTTGGATCCTGCCTGTGTTTCAGTATGTCCTACAACTTGTATGCATTTTGGAGATTTGGATGATCCGGATAGTGAAATATCTAAATTAATTAGAACACGTGAAAATTATACATTAATTCCCGAGGCTGGTACAAATCCTCAAATCTTTTATTTAAAATAGTTTATTATGGAAGAAAAATTATTAGTAACCGCAAGAGAAATTCATGGCCTATATCCTCACGTGCATATTTGGGGATTCCCTATTGCCACCTATTTATTTTTAGGAGGACTTGCTGCGGGAATTCTCCTCTTTGCTACAATATATTATATTAAAGGAAAAGAGGATGAAATGCCTTTTACAGTAAAAATAGCTCCGCTTTTTACTTTTATATTTATAATGATTGGACTACTTTTATTAGTTTATGATCTTCATCATAAATTATATGTATGGCAATTGTTTACTACGTTCCGGATTGAGTCTCCGATGTCCTGGGGTGCTTGGACTTTAGTAGGAGTAAGTATATTTTCTTTATTATGGCCTTTGAGTTATATTGATGACATTGAAGAATATTTACATGAACGGGGTTGGAAAAGATTAGATTGGATTACAAAATTTATACGAACCTTGGAACATAAATGTAAAATTTTTCGCTTTATTGTTTTGTTTTTTAGGAAACATCGCAAAAAATTTGCTTATATTCTTCTTTTTTTATCTATAATTTTAGGAATCTATACAGGAATTTTATTATCGGCTTTTAATGCACATCCTTTATGGAATAATTCCATATTAGGTCCTTTATTTTTGACATCGGGAGTGTCCACAGGTTCTGCATTTGTAATGTGGCTCAGTAATAACAAAAAAGAAAGGACACGGATGTCTGTGATAGATATGGCATTGATTGCTACAGAACTTTTCTTTATCATTCATATGATAATGGGAATGCAAGCAGGACCGGAAGCTTTTCAGCAAGCTGCCCATTTATTTTTAGGAGGGGAATTTACGGTTATCTTTTGGGTCTTTTTTGTTGGCTTTGGATTGGTTCTCCCTTTTATTTTAGAGGCAATGGAGTTAAAAGGATTTCATATTCCTCCTGCATTACCGGCTATTCTAGTATTAATTGGAGGTTTTCTTTTCCGTATGATTATGGTTTATGCCGGACAAATGTCAGAATACCCACTATAATAAAATAGTAAATAAAAAAACATATAAAATGAAAGAAAATAAAAGAAATAAATATATGAATCCCTATTTGGCAGGTTTTCTTATGGGAATACTCATTATTCTTGCTTATTATTTTTCCGGTGAAGGTTTAGGATCAAGCGGGGGATATAGGGATATTGCTTTCGGAACTTTAAATGCAATTGCTCCGGATTATGCACAATCTAACCCTTTTGTATCTTCTCATGTAGGAGAAGGTCATAACCCGACCCATACTTGGTTGGTTTATGAATTGCTTGGAGTTATTTTTGGTGCAATTCTTTCGGCTGCCATTTTTGGCCGATTGAAATGGAGCATTGGAAAAGCCCCGCATCTAACTACAAAAAAACGCTTATATCTCGCTTTGATAGGTGGTATTTTATGGGGAGTCGGAACGCAACTCGGTAGAGGTTGTACCTCCGGTTTGGTTTTATCCGGTATAGCGGTTAATTCCTTATCAGGCTATATAGGTTTGGTAGCTATTTTTGGCTTCGGATTTATATTCGCTTATATATTTAAGAACATTTGGTTAAAAACTTCAAAATAATACTATTATGATTGGACCACTATATCCACAAGGACTACTTAATCCGGAATATAATCTATTAATCGGATTTCTGATAGGAATCGGTTTCGGTTTTCTATTGGAAGCTGCCGGATTTACAAATACAAGAAAATTAGCCGGTGTTTTTTACGGCTACGATGCTACTGTAATTAAAGTCTTTTTTACCGCTGCTGTGACAGCTCTCTTAGGCTTATTTATCATGCATAATATGGGAATTATCGATGTAACTTTAACTTTCTATCCCAAAACTTTTTGGATAGCAACACTAATAGGAGGAGCTATAATGGGTTTGGGTTTTATCATTGGAGGCTTTTGTCCAGGAACAAGTTTATCTGCCGCCGCCACTGGAAAAATAGATGCTTGGGTTTTCATTGGAGGTGTTATGCTTGGGATCTTCGGATTTATTTTTACTTATGAAAGCCTTTGGGAAAAACTCCGTGGAATGGGAAAAATGGGAAAAGTTGACATTGCTCAATGGTTAGGAATAAGAGAAGGTATTTTTATTTTTCTTTTTGTGTTGTTGTCTGTAGCTAGCTTTTATGTTTTTCAAAAATGGCAAGATGCTTGGAAAAATAAATTATCCAAAGAGGATATTGATGAATTGGGACTATAAATATTTTTAAATTTATAAAGATGAAAAAACTAGATAAAATTATAATAGGAATTCTTCTTCTGGGAGGCTTTGTTTCTATTTTCTTAAATGATATGTTGCCTTATCCACATATAAAAGGCCCGGAAGAGCTTGTATATGCGGTAAATCAAGAAGGACGATATATTTCAACAGATGAAGTGGCCAAAATGATTATGGAAAAAGATCCCAGTTTGTTGCTGATTGATATTCGCAGCCCGCAAGAATATGAAAAATTCACGCTGGAAGGGGCTATGAATATACCGGCGGATAGTTTGATGAATCCTGCTAATCGAGATTACCTTGATCAAGATGTATATACTACGGTGCTTTTTTCAAATGGAAGCAGTGCAGCTGATGAAGCATGGCTCATGTTAAAGAGTTACGGCTATGAAGGAAATAAAGTAATGAAAGGAGGACTAAATGAGTGGTATCGAACTATTTTGAAACCCATTAAACCGGCCGATGAAGAACTGACAGCTGAACTGGAAAAGCAGTACCTTTTTAGAAAAGGAGCTCAGATTTATTTTACCGGAGCACAAATTATTGGAAATTCTGCTCCGAAAAAGGCTTCGAAACCTTCCAAGCCAATTGTAAAACGTAAGAAAAAAGAAGTATCCGGAGGTTGTGGATAAAAATTATAAAATTTTAAAAAAATGAAAAAATTATATATAATACTTAGTGTGAGTCTCTTTTTAAGTTCTTGTAACTTAAATAAAGGAATCGATATTAATGATATTAATCAAAATTGTAAAGCCAATGCATTTAGTGCAGAGCAAATGGCAGATTTGTTATACGGCGGACCAAATGACGAATTGACTTTTATTGATATTAGAACTCCACATGCTTATGCAATGGGACATTTACCCGGAGCAATCAATGTACCAATGGCCAATTTTTTCAGTGAGCATTATTTCTCAAAAATACCCAAAGACAAAGTCTTGGTATTATATGGAGAAGACGCTTCAAGTCCACGCTTAATGGCTTTAATGTCGGGACATTTTAACAAAGGGAAGTTTTATGTTGCATTGGGAGGCTATGATTATTTAAAAAAGCATATTCTAGACGGTTATTCGCTTTATAGCGGATTATATAATGATGAAGAACCCCTTGTGGATTTTCAACAAGTGGTAAACGAAATAAAAAGCCGCGCAGGTGTATCTTCTTCTGCTAAGCCGGTAAAAGTAGCAAAACCTTCCAAACCGATTGTAAAACGTAAGAAAAAAGAAGTATCCGGAGGTTGCGGATAAAAAACTAAAAAAATGATGATTATGAAAAATCTAACTTATATACTCGTAAGTTTCCTATTGCTTTTCTCTTCCTGTAAAACTAAACATTATACAGGAGAACCGGTAGGAAAAGAAGCAAATATTGAAGATTTATTGAGAAAATCGGAGCCTAAACATTTGGCACAAATATATTATGAACATGGTAACTATATCAATTCACAAACTTTTCCGCCCATTGTACAAGCTCCGGCTGTATTGGAACATCTCAATGATTGGTTGATTATTGATGTTCGCAAACCGGACGCCTATGAGGCAGGCCATATTAACGGTGCCTATAATGTACCCAAGGATAAAGTGCTTGATTTCTTGAAAACAACTCAAAAAGCGGCTGCTTATCCCAAGGTTGTGATTGTCTGCTATACCGGACAAACGGCTTCGTATGTAACAGGAATTACCCGTTTTGCCGGCTATGATAATACCTATGCTATGCTTTTTGGTATGGCAGCTTGGAATTCGCAATTTTCGGATCCGCTGAAAAAAGGATTTGGTGACAGATATCCGGATATGGTTGTGAAAGGTGAAGACCCCGAAGCTGAAATTATTCACTCTGAAAAGGAACATGGAATGAAAGAACACAAAATCGATCTTTCAAAATTACCTGACTTGCCTAAAAAATTGCCTAGCATTTTAATTAGTGAGCGCGCACATCAATTGTTAAAACAAGAAAGAAAACAATTTATGCTGAAAGCAGATGAGTTCTTTCCTGAAATTAGACAAGATATAAAAAAATATTACAGTATTTATTATATTCCCAAGCCAAAATATTTGGCTGCGCACATCAAAGGATCCGTTCAATATACTCCTCGAAAAGATCTAAGCCTTGACGGCCGTTTAACAGACATTCCAAAGGATAAACCTGTATTAATCTATTGTAAAACGGGTCATACCGGTGGAAATGCTACTGCCTATCTGGATATGTTGGGTTATAAAGCACACAATTTAATTTTCGGAGCACAAAGTTTTATACATAGTTTATGGAAGGAAAAAGGATGGATTCCGCCCGTAGATGCTTATATCAATGACTTTCCGATAGTGGAAGGAAAAAAACGTACTTCCGCCAAGATTGTCGCTTTAGCTCCCAAAAAAGCAAAAAAACCTTCTAAACCGATTGTTAAACGTAAGAAAAAAGAAGTATCCGGAGGTTGCGGATAATAATTTAATAGTTTTAAAATAAAAAAGCCCGGCAAAACCGGGCTTTTTTATTTTATAAGTTTATTATCTTATCTGATTTTTTCTTTGGATATAGCGCGCGAAATTACAATTTGCTGTATCTCGGAAGTACCTTCATAAATTTGCGTAATTTTTGCATCCCTCATCATTCTTTCTACATGATATTCTTTTACATAACCGTAACCTCCGTGAATTTGTACTGCTTCAACGGTTGCTCTCATAGCCATTTCGGCCGCAAAATATTTAGCCATCGCACCACTTAAATCATAAGAATTTCCTTGATCTTTATCCCATGCGGCTTTCATAATTAAATGTCTGGCTGCATCGATTTCGGTTTTCATATCTGCCAATTTAAAAGCAATCGCCTGATGGCGGATAATAGGTTTTCCAAAGGCTTCCCGTTCTTTTGCATAATTCAAAGCTCTCTCATAAGCTCCCTGGGCGATTCCCAATGCTTGTGCCGCAATCCCTATTCTTCCTCCCGAGAGTGTTTTCATAGCAAATTTAAAGCCGAATCCATCCTCGCCGATACGGTTTTCTTTAGGTACCTTTACATCTTGAAAAATCAAGGAATGAGTGTCGGATGCGCGTATTCCCATTTTATTTTCTTTGGGTCCGATTTCAAAACCTTCCCAGCCTTTTTCCACAATAAAGGCATTGATACCGTGATGGCCTTTTTCGGGATGAGTATGGGCAATTACCAAATAAGTGTCGGCTGTTCCTCCGTTTGTAATCCAGTTTTTTACACCGTTGAGCAGATAATAATCTCCCATATCTTTGGCTGTTGTTCTTTGATGAGTGGCATCACTTCCCGCTTCGGGTTCACTGAGTGCAAAAGCACCGAGTTTTTCTCCGGTAGCCAGAGGAATTAAATATTTTTGTTTTTGTTCTTCGGTTCCGTAATGTTCCAGCCCCCATGTTACCAATGAGTTATTGACACTTACAATTACTCCGGCAGAGGCATCTATTTTTGATAGTTCCTCCATTATAATTACATAGGAAACGGTATCCATACCGCTACCGCCATATTTGGGGTCAACCATAATCCCCATAAAACCAAGTTCGGCCATTTTTTTACGTAATTCGGCAGGAAAATATTGTTTCTCATCTCTTTCAATGACGCCGGGTAGTAGTTCTCTTTGTGCAAAGTCTCGAGCAGCTTCTTGTATCATCAGCTGATCTTCTGTTAAAGAAAAATCCATATATTAATTTGTTTTTTGAAAGTTAGTTCCCAAATTTAATGAAAATTATTCTTTTTTCATGTATTTTTACTGTTAAATAAAGCTTATTAAAATGAAAAAAAGGATAGTGGGTTTGATGAGTGGAACATCTCTGGACGGTTTGGATATTTGTTATGTGGAATTTGACACTGCATCTTGGAAGGACTATAAACTATTAGCCTTCGAAACAGTGGAATATGATGAAGTATGGCATACTATTTTAAAAGAAGCTTATTCATATTCGGCAAATAAACTGGCACAAACGGATGCCGATTTAGGAAAGTATTTTGGAAAGCAGGTAAATAAATTTATAAAGAAAAACGGCATAAATAAAATAGATTTGATAGCCTCTCACGGACAGACTATTTTTCACAATCCTTTACAAGGCTATACTACACAAATCGGACATGGAAGTTATATCAACACTATTACCCAAATTAAAACCATTTCGGATTTTCGCTATCAAGATGTCGCTTTAGGAGGAGAAGGAGCTCCGTTGGTACCCATGGGAGATTTATTGCTTTTTCCTGAATATACCTATTGCTTAAATTTGGGTGGTTTCGCCAATATTTCTATAAAGAAGAACGCTTCCATCAAAGCCTTTGATATTTGTCCCGTGAACATAGTATTAAATCATTATGCGCAAAAAGAAGGGTTGAAATATGATAAAGGTGGAAAATTGGCTTCCAAGGGAAAAATCAATCGCAGGCTTTTAAAAGAGCTAAATGATTTACCGGAATATGAAGCATCTGTTCCCAAATCTTTCGGTTGGGAAATGGTCGAGCAGAAAATCCTTCCCTTAATTGATTCTTATAAACTCGATATATCCGATATTTTGCGTACCTACGTGGAGCATGTAGCCATACAAATTTCTCGCAAAGTGAAAAAAGGAAGAATGCTAGTCACCGGAGGAGGAGCCTTCAATAATTTTCTTATGGATAGAATTAATAATTATTCACCCGCTGAAATAATTGTGCCCGGTGAAAAACTAATTAATTATAAAGAAGCTTTGATTTTTGCTTTGTTAGGCTTGTTAAAGGATTTAGATAAGATAAATATCTTGGCAGAAGTAACAGGTGCACAAATTGATCATAGCAGTGGAGTGGTTTATGATGCTTTTTCCGGATAGAACTGTAAAAATTTCAGTAAAAATGAAATTTTGTCTCATTTAAGAGAGTAAATACTGCAAAAACTCTTAAAAAACTCCTTTGGTATTTGATTTGATGGGAATAAGGTGAAATAACCCCAAAAAACCAGATGCCATGAAACCAGTAGTTAGAAAACCCATAAACGATCCAGTTTTATCATTCTTTGATGATTTTCTTTCTCAACAATTATCAAGATTTGAAAAACCTGTAAAAGATGTAGTTCCTTCCGTAAATATTATGGAAAATGATAAGGAAGTAATTATCGATGTTGCCGCTCCCGGTTTGTCAAAAAAAGATTTTGAAATCAGTGTGGAAAACAATTTATTGACCATTTCTGCACACAAAGAAATGGAAGATTTAGAAGAAGGAACCAATTACATCAAAAAAGAATTCGGTTACGAAAATTTCCAAAGAACCTTTACTATTCCCGAAGATATTTTTGACGTGGAAAATATCAAAGCCACTTACAAAAACGGAGTATTGGAAATAGTTATTCCCAAGAGAGAAGAACAACAAAAGAAAGTGAAGAAAATCCAAATTTCATAATTTGAATTTTGAAAAGAAGAAGAGGGCGGTCGCTGATGCGACCGCCCTCTTTGATTTAATGTTAACTTAATTGAAATGGAATTTCGCTCCTACAAAAGGCCAAATGGATGATAAATGATTTCCTGCATTTTTATTTTCAAAAAAAGCTCCATATTCCAATGCCCATTTTCTAAAATAGGTTCTCGCGCCAAATAAAGAAGCATATTCTTGATAATCATTATCCGCATTAAAAAAGAACTCTCCCATTAGAGCAGTTCGTTTGGTAATTCGTAGTTTTCCGTTAAGTTGGTAATAAGGCTTGTCCCAAATACTCGTTTGATAAGGTACAGAAAACTGAAAGCTGATATTATTTCTTGCACTTCCGAATGTAAAAATGGCAAAGGGTTCATATACAAAATCCGAATGTTTAAAATTGTCATAATTAAATTCAGTATTCAGTTTGATTCCTGCACCCATATGAACAAGTTTATTTAGACTTTGTGAAAATTTTATTCTGAAAGAAGCCGGCACATCCGACTGTACAAAATAACCTAATAAAATAGTGGAAATTCCAGCAGATAGATGATTGCTAAGTCCTATATTCAAGTCATTATAAAAAAGCATGATATTGCTGTATTGAATTTCTCCGCCTTCCAAATTAAAAGCCGCTTCATTTATGAAATACTGAGAATGGAAATCCCGTTCCCCTTTATATTGCCCCAAAATATTTTGGGTGAATGCGGAATAAATAATTAAAAAGGAAAATAGTAATTTGAATTTTTTCATGTTTGCTTGATCTATTTTTGTTGTTTGTCTAAATCTATATTATAAAAACCGCCTTTATTCTCTTTTCGTTTACGGGAAAATTCCACTATCAAATAAGCAGTAGTGATTAAGTTTCTTAATTCTAGCAAATCCGTAGTGATTTCAGAATGATCATATAATCTTTTGTTATCCTGGTATAAAACATACAAGCGTCTTAAAGCACGTAGTAAGCGCTCATTGGAACGGACAATTCCCACATAATTGGTCATGATGGTTTTTACTTCGTTTAAATCGTGTTTTATAAGGATTTTCTCCATATTTCTATGGGTTGAAGTATCAATCCATTCCGGAATAGAAGGTAATATGTATGGGCTGTCAAAAACTTTTGAGATATGCTCTACTGCATTATGAGAAAAAACCAAGGCTTCCAATAATGAATTGGAAGCCAAACGATTGGCTCCATGAAGTCCGCTTCTGGTTACTTCTCCCGAAGCATATAAATTTTTTATGGATGTTCTTCCGTCTTTGTCAATTATTACTCCCCCCATCATATAGTGAGCGGCCGGTACGACGGGAATCCGGTCTTTGCGTATATCAATTCCCAAGCTCGCACATTTTTTTGTAATATTTGGAAAATGTTTGATAAAATCGTTATAATCAAGATGTGTAACATCTAATAGAACATAGTCGTCTCCCCACAATTTCATTTCCGAGTCAATAGCCTTGGCAACTACATCTCTGGGGGCCAATTCCATTCGCTCATCATATTTTTTCATAAACCGTTCTCCGGCCAAATTGTATAAATGTCCGCCAAAACCCCGCACGGCTTCCGAGATAAGAAAAGCCGGACTTTCGCCCGGGTTATATAAAGCAGTAGGATGAAATTGGATAAACTCCATATCGGCGATTTTAGCCTTTGCACGATATGCCATGCCTATACCGTCTCCGGTTGCAATAAACGGGTTGGTAGTGGTTTTATATACTTGCCCGCTGCCACCGGTTGCTAGAAGTACATAAGGGGCAATAAAAGTATGAATTTCTTTACTTTTTTCATTTAAAACATAGGCACCGAAAATGGTTTTTTCCGACTCTAAGCTGGTCATTTCCCCATATACCTGATGTTCCGTAATCAGGTCGATGGCATAATGAAAATCATAAAAACGGATATTGGGATGTTCTTTTACTTTTTTAAGCAAAGAACGTTCTATTTCATATCCGGTAATGTCTTTATGATGAAAAATCCGGTTTTTTGAATGTCCCCCTTCTTTTCCCAGGTCAAAATTTCCATTTTCATCTTTATCAAAATCTACTCCCCAATTCAAAAGTTCATCCAAACGTTCTTTGGCTTGTTTGATTACCATTTCCACTACTTCGGGATCATTGAGAAAATCGCCGGCTATCATAGTGTCTTTTATATGTTCATCATAAGAATCTGTTGCCAGATCATAAACAGTGGCAATTCCTCCTTGAGCATATTTTGTGTTTGATTCTTCGGGGGTTCCTTTGGTAATAATATGTATTTTTTTATCGGGGAATTTATTTGCGGCTTTCAAGGCAAAAGAAAGCCCGGCAATACCCGATCCGATAACTAGGAAATCGCTTTTTATTTTCATAGAGGCAGATTAGGATAATTCCAGCATTCTTTGGATAGGAATCAAAGCCTTTTTGCGTAATTCTTCTTCCACTTGAACTTCCGGGAGCTCATATTTCAATGCTAAGTATATTTTTTCGAGAGTATTGCGTTTCATATAAGGGCATTCGGCGCAGGCACAAGAAGTATCATCGGTGAGGGGAGGAGCAGGAATAAGGATTTTATCGGGGGCTTCTTGCTTCATTTTATGCAAAATACCCGCTTCGGTAGCAATAATAAAGGCCGGGGCATCATTGGTCTTTACATAATTGAGCAAGCCGGAAGTAGAACCTATATAATCCGCGATATTTAAAACCGATTCCCGTGACTCGGGGTGAGCTATAATTTTTGCCTCGGGGTATTCTTTTTTGAGTTCCATAATTTTATCTACCGAAAACTCTTCGTGTACTTCACAAGCACCGTCCCAAAGCACCATATTTCTGCCTGTTTTTTTATTGAGATAAGCACCGAGGTTTTTATCGGGTGCAAAAATAATCGGTTGATCTTTGGGAATGGAGGCAATAATCTTTTCGGCATTGGAAGAGGTACAAACGATATCTGTCAAAGCTTTGATGTCAGCAGAAGTATTTACGTAAGAAACCACCAAATGGTTGGGGTGTTTTTTCTTAAATTCTTCAAATTTTTCACGAGGTGCCGACTCTGCCAAAGAGCAACCGGCTAATAAATCGGGAAGAAGCACTTTTTTATCCGGATTAAGAATCTTTGCCGTTTCAGCCATAAAATGTACTCCGGCAAACAATATCATATCTGCATCTGTTTTGGCAGCAGCTTGTGCCAAGGCCAGACTATCTCCTACGAAATCGGCTATATCCTGAATTTCAGGTACTTGGTAATAATGAGCTAGAATGACGACATTTTTTTCTTTCCTTAATCGATTTATTTCGTCAATCAGATTTATATTTTTATCTATCGGTATATCCAAAAAACCTTTGTTTGGCAAGTTTTGAATGGCTTGTTCTATTTGCATAGGATTGAAAATTTTGGTAAAAATAAAGCTTGTTAAGGAATAAACAAAACCTGTTCCAAAAAAAAATCCTGCCGGTGAAGGCAGGATTTAAAATATTATTTTACCGGATATCTCCATCCGTAGGGATCTTCGGTTTTGTTATATTGAATATCCATCAAAAGTTTTTTGAAACGATCGGCATAACTGTCTTCCAATTGAGGTAAATCGGAATAAAAGTCTTTGTATTTTACTCCTCTGATAGGAAGAACGGTGGCAGCTGTTCCGGCACCAAAAATTTCTTTGAGGTTGCCGTTTTTAGCTCCTTCAATCACCTCTTCAACGGTAACAGGACGTACTTCGACTTTTACCCCGTTGTCTTCGGCCAGTTGAATAATGCTTTTTCGGGTAATTCCGGGTAAAATTCTGGAACTGTCCGTAGGAGCGGTAACCAAGGTGTCTCCTAAACGGAAAAACATATTCATTGTTCCCGCTTCTTCAAGATATTTATGTTCTTTGGAATCAGTCCAAATGATTTGTTGGAAGCCTTCTTCTTTGGCCAATTCTGTGGGATAGAATTGAGCGGCATAATTACCGGCAGCTTTGGCAAAACCTACACCTCCGTCACAAGCACGGCTATATTTATCTTCAATTTTCACTTTTACATCTCCTACATAGTATTTTCCGGCAGGAGAGGCGATAATCATAAAACGGTAGTCTGTTGAGGGTGACGCGGCAACGGCATTTTCAATAGCAATATAAACCGGACGTAAATATAAAGATTCTCCTTCCCCGGTAGGAATCCATTCTTTATCCAATTTAACTAATTGTTTTAATCCCTCCATAAAATATTCTTTCGGAATAGGAGGCATTCCCAAACGTTGGGCAGAGCGGTTAATACGCTCGAAATTTTCTTCGGGTCTGAACAGAAAGACATTCCCGTCTTTATCTTTATAGGCTTTCATCCCTTCAAAAACAGCTTGTCCGTAATGAAAAACTTTGGCAGAGGGTTCGTAGGCTAAGGCTTGATAGGGAATGATTTTGGGTTCTTCCCATTTATTGTTCTTATAATCCGCAAGGAACATATGATCGGTAAAAACTTGTCCGAAAACAAGTTTTGAAAAATCAACTTGTGGTAATTTGGATTCAGGTCTTTTCTCGATGTGTAATTTTAGGTCAGTTTCTGCGGTCATAATCTTGGTTTTATTTTTACAAATATACGAAAAAATAATGAATTTTTGTGGTAATTTTGCAATGAATAGTTGGATTTCAATTATATAAATGAGAATAACAAAATTTTTCGGTTTTTGAAAGTCTTCATCGGATTTTTTTAATTATTTTGTAAAAAATTAATAAACAGTAACTTGTAAAAAGAAGATGAAAAAAGAATTTTTTACAACACATGACGGTTCATTCACTCTTTTTATTCCCGAAATGAATGAGACTTATCACTCCAAATTCGGGGCAATAAATGAAGCGATGCATGTTTTTATTCATTCCGGATTGGAACAGATGAACAAGCCCGTAATAAAGATATTGGAAATAGGCTTCGGGACGGGATTAAATGCTTTTTTGACCGCCAAGTTTTTCTTCAATCAAAAGAGGATAGCCGAAATATATTATGAAAGCATAGAGAAATTTCCTTTGGAAGAAGAAATTTATAAAAAATTAAATTATGCCGAAACAGACGAAGAAAATCGGCTTTTTTTACAAATGCATCAAGCGGATTGGAACAGAGATGCAGAATTGTTTCCCGGTTTTGTTTTGCATAAGAAAAAAACGGATTTGATTGATTTCTATTCTGACAAACAATTTGATTTGGTCTATTTTGATGCTTTTGCTCCCAATAAACAAGAAGAGTTATGGACGGTAGAAATTTTCCGGAACTTATATAATCATATGAATAAAAAAGGGATTTTAGTGACCTATTCTGCCAAAGGACAAGTAAGGAGAAACATGCTGGAAGCAGGATTTTACGTTGAAAGAATACCCGGGCCACCCGGAAAAAGAGAAATGTTACGAGCTGTTAAAAATTAATTAAACAAGCCAAAGAATTTCAATAGCAGAAGTATTTTCCTTAACTTCGTAAAACTATTTTAAAACACCGAATGATGAAAAAAATACTTTATATCTTATTTGTTTTTGCGACCTTTTCAACTGTGGCACAAACAAAAAAAATCAGCTTGGAAGATGCCGTATTAGGCTATTATAAAGGCTTATATCCGAAATCATTATCCAATTTGCAATGGGTAAAAGGAGAGGATGTTTATATGTATAGAAATAAAGGGAATCTGGATTTTTTTGAAGCGAAGAAAAATAAAAAAATCCGCAGCCTGAGCAAAGAAGATTTTAATAAAGCCGGAGCCGATATCAAGAGAATTCCTTATGTGGAGTTAGTGACACCCCGGTTTTTAGTCTATTCAAAACAAGGAGATAAAATTCTTTTTGATTATAAGAATAATAAAATTGAAAGCATCGATTTACCCGATGAAGCCGGGAACCCCGATTTTAATGCTTCAAAAAAAGTAGTAGCATATACTATTGATAATAATTTATATATTGCCACTCCTTCCGATTCCAAAATTACCGTAACCGATTTCAAAGACAAAAACATTGTAAGTGGTCAAGCGATAGCAAGAAGTGAATTTGGCATTACCAAAGGGACTTTTTGGTCGCCTTCCGGAGAGAAATTGGCTTTTTATCAAAAAGACGAGTCACAAGTAGATGATTATCCTCTTGTGGATATTACCGTTACACCGGCTAAATTACACAATATAAAATACCCCATGAACGGTCGAGGAAGTGAAGAACCCGGCGTTGGTGTATATGATCTAACAACAGGAAAAACCGTTTATTTGGATTTATTTGATTTGGCCGGCCCCAATCATTATGCTACCAATCTGACCTGGGGGCCTAATGAAAAATATATCTATTTGGCCGAAGTCAATCGCGATCAAAACCATATGTGGTTTAATCAATACAATGCTGAAAACGGTAAATTTATAAAAACTCTATTTGAAGAAACCAATGACAAATGGGTAGAACCCGAACATCCCGCCTTTTTTATCGCCAATGGCAAAAATCAATTTATTTGGCTGAGTGAACGCGATGGTTTTATGAATTTATACAAATACAATACGCAAGGAAAATTATTGAAACAGTTAACGCATAACAAATGGGTGACCAATGATATAGTGGGTTTTTCAAAAAACGGGCGCTATGCGTATATTGTGGGAACAGGAAAAGATCCACGAGAAAAACATTTGTTTAGAGTGGATACACGAAACGGAAAAATGAAAAATCTTACTCCTCAAAAAGGAACACATCGCGTCTTATTATCAGACTCCGGAAATTATTTTCTCGATCGATATAATTCGGTTGAGCTTCCGGGAAAAGTGGATTTGGCGGATACCAAAGGAAAAAGAAGAAAAAATTTGTTTACGGCAGAGAATCCTTTAAAAGAAACCGGTTTGCCTATGCCCGAAATGTTAAGTATCAAAGGAGAATACGGAGATAAATTATATGCACGAATGTTTAAACCTGCGGATTTTGATCCTGCAAAAAAATATCCGGTATTGATTTATGTTTACGGAGGACCTCATGCACAATTGGTCACAAATTCATGGTTGGGCGGAGCTTCTCTTTGGATGCCGTGGATGGCCAATCAAGGCTATATTATTTTTACGGTCGACGGACATGGCTCCGATAATCGCGGTTTTAAATTTGAAAGTGTGATTCACAGACATTTGGGAAGAGTGGAAATGAAAGACCAGCTACATGGAGTGGATTATTTAAAATCTTTGCCGTTTATAGATGAAGATCGAATTGCAGTACATGGATGGAGCTTCGGTGGTTTTATGACTTCTTCATTGATGACCAAATATCCGGAGGTATTTAAAGCCGGAGTAGCCGGAGGTCCGGTAACCGATTGGAAATGGTATGAAGTGATGTATGGCGAACGATATATGGATACCGAAAAACAAAATCCGGAGGGGTTTAAAGAAAGCAGTGTGGTGAATAAAATTAAAAATTTAAAAGGAAAATTACTCACGATTCACGGCTATCAAGATGATGTGGTCGTGCCGCAACATAATCTTGCCTTGCATCGCGAAGCGATTAAAAATGGTATTCAAATGGATTTTTATCTTTATCCGACACATAAACATAATGTACGCGGGAAGGATCGCGTCCATTTAATGACTAAAATTTTAAATTATATTAAAGAAAACAACAAATAAGGAATAAAATTTGTTGAAACTTACGAAAAACGATAACTATGGAAAAATTTGATCAATTAAAAAAACACAAGCAAGAAGATAACCAAAAGGATTTCAATAAGTTACTGGAATCTTATTTGCCAAAATTAGAGCGTTATATAAAACACCGAATCCGTTTTTATGAAGTGAAACATAAATTACCTGTCAATTTTTACAGTTCGGCTGATGTTTTGGCAGATGTTTATTTGAAAATTTATGAAAAATTTGATGACATCAAAGATGAAAAACAATTGAAGGTAGAATTATTTAAATTGGCCGATGAAATTATTGAATCCTATGTGAAAAAAGAAAATGCCATTAAGAAAAAAATGCCCGTAGATAAAATTCTGCGAGAGGAACTCAATATTTTAAAAGAGGAATTAACAGCAGATGCCGATGGCGAAATTATTCTGGTAAGCGATTTAACCGATGAAGACATAGAATATATGCAAAAAGAATTCAAACCGCGTGTATATTTATTTGACTTTGATGCACAAGCTGCCTTTGCAGAAAGTTTGGGATTATCACCCGAAGATTTCCAAGATGAAAAAATGCGTGCAATGTTCGGAAGTATTTACGGTCAATTGCCCGAATTTGTCAGACGAGTTTTGGATTTGAATTCACTGGGAGGTTTATCTTATAGTGAAATTGCCGAAATTACCGGAATTAAACCCGAGGAAGTTGAAGAAATTATTGTAGCGGTAAGAGACAAGGTTAAAGCCTAGTGAATGAATAGAATAAAGAATAATGTCGAAAGAAAAAAAACAGTTTAAAAATACTATCAATATTCGCAATAAGCGGGCGCGTTTTGACTATGAAATTCTGGATAAATATATTGCCGGAATTCAGTTGGTGGGTACGGAAATTAAAGCCATTAGAGAAGGGAAAGCCAGCTTAGCCGATAGCTTTTGTGAATTTAATGACCGTGGAGAACTATTTGTAGTGAATATGTTCATCAATGAATACAGTCATGGTACTCATTATAATCACCAACCTAAACGTGAACGGAAATTATTGCTCAATAAGAAAGAGTTAAAAAAACTGAAACGCGAAGTGGATAAAAGCGGATTGACTATTGTACCGCTGCGTATGTTTATTACCGATAAAGGCTGGGCAAAAATGGAAATAGGGCTGGCGCGAGGAAGAAAGAAATATGACAAACGAGAACTTTTGAAAGAAAGAGATATCAAAAGGCAATTAGACCAAATTCGCAAAGAATATCGATAAAAAATAAAATTCCCACTAGCCAAGCTAGCGGGAATTTTTAGTTTGTTTTTATTTTTCTTTTATTGAATGACCGGCTTTCTTTTGGCCGTAATGTCACTGAGATCATATCCGGAGAACTTTTTGAGATAATGCTCTATTTTCGTGCCATAGGCATCTGTTTTACTTTCTTTTCCATATGACCAAAGAAATTTTTTAACAGCTCCGGCACCTCCAAGATGTGCCGCTGCCAAAATTCCTGATTCAGTAATCTTGATTCCTTTAATCCACCGGCCGTCAAAACGCTTGATTTCTTTTCGCAACATCCATTTGTTTTTTTCCAAATTAGCCAAAAAAGCTTTTTCTTGTAATAAAGGATTTTTTAAAAATTCTTTGGAATTATGAATGTTTAATTCGCGTAAAGTAGATCGACCGAATTGATATTTTCCCAGGTAACCTAAAGTATTTACCCGGAAATAATTTCCCTGAGATTCTTTAAAAGCCAAAGCTTCTTTGAATCCTACAAAATCTTTTTCTACTCCCGGAATCATTGCCAATTCTTTTTGGCTTTGTTCCAGTTGATCTAGTTCATCTTTGGTTAACACAGTATTTATACCGTGTTGAACCTTCTCAATTTTAACAGGAATAATCAAATCTTCCTCCATTTTCTTATTGACAAAACCAATAAGGAAGAAGGAGAATATTCCCGCTAAACCGATATGTATAATTTTTCTTGCTGTCTTTTTCATAACTCATCATTTTGCTTAAAAACGGCTGTTAAACTTTTGCGCCATTATAAATAAAGCAAAAAAAGGTTTGCAAATATAGTGCCATTTTTTTAATTTGCAAATTTTTGAGTTATTTGTTAATGAATTTTTAAAATTTTAGACTTTTTGGCAGTTTTGCAAAATTTGTTAAATTAACTGAGTCGAATATAAAAATGTTGGGGGAATTGCTCTTCTCTAAAGAAAAGGAAACCTTTATGAAATCCATCAACACTTTGTTTCACACGAGGATGATTTTTTAGAATTTTCCATGCTTCTTTCATTTCTTCCGACCAATAGATATCATCCAGAAGCAAGAGGCTGTTGTTATGCAAATGAGGAAGCAATAATTCAAAATAACGGAGAGTTGCCTCTTTGGTATGATTTCCGTCGAGATAAACAAAATCAAATTTTTGTCGGGCAGGAAGTTGGTTTAAATAATCTTCAAAATCGGATTGTATAAATTTAACGGGTGTATGTTTCAAATTTTCTTGGGCTATCCGGAAAATAGCAGGATCGCCTTCTATTGAGGTGAAATCGGCAATGGGATGCCCAAGATGCAAGGATAATGTCGATTTTCCCAGCGAGGTTCCCAATTCCAGCATGTTTTCAGGTTTAAAATAGCGTGAAAGGCGGTAAAGGAATTTCATTTCTTTGAGTGAACTACCGGCAATTTTGGAAATATCCGAAATTTTCCGCTCTTTTGAAGCAAATTTTTGTGAGCCTGCTCCCAGGTCTTTTACTTGAATTGTTTTTCGGTTTTTTTTGAGCTGTTTTTCGTATTTTTTTAAATCTTTGTATTCGGGATAATTTGTTTTATCATAGAAACATTCGGTAGCCAGACGATACATAAAAGGCGAATGCAAACCGTGGGCATTGACCGATTTGATTCGCCATTTTATATAATCTTTTAGCTTATCCCAATTATTCTTTGCCATCTACATAATCTTGTAAATAAGAAAACCGCGGAGTGAGTTTCCCGTTTTCAGTCATTTTGGCTCTTTCCAGAATGCCGTCTTTGTCATTATTGAAAAAGGCCGGAATAATATAGGTTTCAAATTGCTTTCCAAAACCTTCGGAGGCATCACGGGCTATTTCATTGGGTAAATTGTCTACCGCCATTACGGCAATGGCATTTTCCTCTTTATAATTTGTTTCTTCCCCGGTAGCCGGATCATAGCCGTAAATAGGATCCGCAATAGTGGAGGCTCTAATGGTAGAAACCACCGGACCGTTGATGTCACAACTGATGTCTCCAACCACTTTAATTTTGTTTCCCGGAGATTGAGCCATTTCGCGCGTAAAAATATAGGGTGCGCCTTGTCCGTAAAAATGTCCGGCAATATACACATCAGCCACCTTTGTGAATTTTTCAAAATCACCTGTAAAATTTTCAGGTTTGGTAAAAAATTCTTGGAAATCAAAAGGCTTGTTTTCTTTGTGTTTGTTATAGCTGTCTACATCGATTTGTGTATAAACAGGTTCTTCAAAAGTTTTGGAAAGGAAATCCTCGGGAGATACTTCTTTGATTCCCATTTTGTCGAGCATTTCTTTTGCTCCGTTACCTACACGTCCTTTTCCGGTGAGGACAATTTTAATGGGAGGGAGTAAAGGTTTTACTTTTTGCAAGGTTTCAATAAGTGCTTTTTTATCTTTTAAATCAACCGCACGAGGAATTTCAAAAAGTCCGCTTTTCAAGCCAAAGGTTCGTATAGTATTATAAGCTCCCACCACACCGGCGTAATAGCCGAAAGCTACCAGTCTTTTTCCGTCTTGACCCGTGATGGTTTCATGATCATAAAGTTCAATGTTTTTATCGAGTATGCTTTGCAATAGTTTCCTGTTATAAGGTTGTTTTTTGATGGTATGAGAAAAGAAAAAATATTTTTTTCCGGGAATCAATGCATCAATAGGCACCTCTTTCACTCCTAAGAGTACGTCGGCATCATTAACGTCTTCGACTATCTTAATCCCTTTTTCTTTATATTCATCATCAGAGAAAGCTCTGCCTTCCGATTTTTCCACTACAATTTCAAGACCGGGAAATTTTTTCATTAATTCGGCTGCTTGTTCAGGAGTGAGAACGACTCGTCTGTCCGGTGGATTTTTTCTTTCTTTGATTAAAGCTATTTTCATACTGTATTTTTTTATAAAAAGATTAAAATTTCCTCTATATATAATAAGAAAAAACCCGTTTTTCCGGGTCAATAATAAGAGGGAGAATATCAGATAAGTCTAAAACTTACTTTTTCACAAATTTAGGCTTTTTCGGGCTTTTTTCCAAATGGATGGCAAGTAAAAAAATCAGAATTTCATCGAAATCTTAATATTAAAAGTTCTACCCGACATATAATTGGGAATGCGGTAAACGCCTTTCCGGTAAATATCTCTGATCCAAATATTCGATATACTGTTACGGGCATCAAACATATTAAGAATTTCAAATCCGGCACTGAGGTATTTGAATTTTTTCACCCATTGAGGTACTTCTTTTTTTTCTGTGAATACATAGGAAATTCCCAAGTCGGTACGAAAATAGTTTTTGGTTCGGAATTGAAAATCATAAGGATCGGCATAGGAGGGAGAGCCTGTTGGGAGGCCGCTCATATATACCATATTAATATACATTTTGAAATGAGGCATTTGCGGGATATAATCCTGGAATAACATGGCAAATTTAAAACGTTGATCGGTGGGGCGATAAATATAACCGCGATGATCGATATTTTCCATGGTTTTCATCAATGATAAGGAAAACCAGGACTCAATACCGGGAATAAATTCGCCATTGAAACGGCTTTCGAGACCATAGGCAAAGGCAGTGGCATTATTGGTAGCAAAATACCGGATACGTATATTTTCCAAGGTGTAAGGATTGACATCCCAAAGGTATTTATAATACACTTCGTTTGTCCATTTAAAAGGTCTGTCCCAAAGCTTTAAATACCAATCTGCGGCAAGTGAATTGCTAAAAGATTTTTGAGCTTTCACCTCTAAGTTTAATTGTCCGTCGGGTTTTCGCATTTCTTTATAAAATGGAGCCTGCTGATAAATTCCGGTAGTAAAACGGAATTCGACTTCTTTCTCCCATTCGGGTTGATAATGGATAAGGATTCTCGGACTCAGAGAGTAATCCGAATGTGTATTATCCGCTTTTAAATCTGTAATTTTCCAATATTGGGTGCGTAATCCGATATTTACTTGTGCTTTTCCTTTGGGTAAATTTAATTTTTTTTGCCATTGGCTATAAGCAATTATCCGTTTGATATTGACGTGATTGAAACCGGATGTAGATTGATAAGGTACGATAGGAAAATTATCCAGATCGTAAGGTTCTTCTCCCGTAAAACTTCCCGGAGGATAAAGGCTAAAACCTGCCGAGTCAATCATCTGCCATTCATTGATACGGTCTTTTATATCTTCGATGGAAAGTTTTATACCTGATTTCCATTGTGTTTTTTTATTTATTTTTTGCCGGTATGAAGTTTCCAAATTGATGATAAATGCATCCAAATCATTTCTAGCATGACTGAAATCGGACCCCAGACTTTCCAAATTTTCGGGGTTGCCAAAATCCGGAGACCCCAAATCTGTATTGGGAGTTCCTATATTGTATTGTCCCAGTAAATCATAGTATTCTTCCTCTTGGGTATTATATAGAGAAGCACTATATATCCATTCCTGTCCTTTTTGAGGCTTCCATGAAGTTTTTAGTCCGGCAAAATAGTTGAGATACCGGTCTTTTTCTTCCCCGTTATAATATATCACCAATGATTTGGCATCGGCATAACTACCGAAATTGGTAATTTTATATAAAGGTTTATATTGATAGAGGTTTTGTGAAAATACCGTAAAAATTTCGGCATATAATTTCTTTGAAAAATCATAACGGAAAAGATTTTGCCAATCAAAAAAACGGGGTCGATAATCGACCTCTACATCCTTATTATTGACGATGAGACTGTTGTCCCAATAGCGGATTCCCATGAGATTTCCCGCTTTTCCTTTTCTGAATTCATTATATATATTTCCTCCCAGCAGGCTTAGCTGCAGACCGGTTTCATTTTTTGAGGGATTTTTATAGGTAACATCCAATACCGAGGAAAGTTTATCGCCTTTATCAGCGGCAAATCCGCCGGGGTAAAAATAGAGATTGTATACTAAATCCGGATTGATAAAACTCAAACCTTCTTGTTGCCCGTTTCGTATCAAAAAAGGACGATAAATCTCCATCCCGTTTATATAGACTTGATTTTCGTCAAAATTCCCGCCGCGCACGGTATATTGACTACTAAGTTCGTCATATCCACTTGCCGAAGGCAAAGATTTGATGATATTCTCGACACTTTTTTGTGCACCGGGTGTCACTTGTGCATTGATAGCACCTAATTTTATCGCGCCTTCTTTCTCTTGATTGGATTTGGCAATAACAGTAATTTCGTTTATCGAACTTTTGACCGGAATAAGAACGACCGTCAAAAATGCGGGAACTTGATTTTTGGGAAGAAGAATTTTTTTTGTTTGAAAATTGATATGGGTAAAAACAATGAGATTTGCCCGTGTGGTATCGATTCGGATGCTAAAGTTTCCGTTTTCATCTGTTGAAGCTCCTTTTTCATTCACTATTATATTTACAGAACCGACCGGTTGACGGAGTGTATCGATAACCTTCCCTTTTAATTCGATTTTTTGGGCCCATACGTTAAAGAAAAAGGAAAAGGCCAATAAAAAAAGAGTGTTTTTCCACATAAATTCAGCTAACTACTATTTAGTAACGAACAAAAATAAGGATTATTTCAGTTGTATTTGTGTAGAATGTTTTGAAAATTAATTCCAAAAACTTTTTTTGCATTCTTAAGTATAATTTCAGATAATTTTTCCACTTCTATTCCTCTGATTTCCGATGCTTTTTGGTAGATTTCTTCAATCGAAAACTCTTCTTGATCATCTGTTTCCAAAAATATTTGGTGAAGAGGAACTTTGCTTAAAGCTTGTGCTGTGGCAGGATGTTTTATAATTCCCGCTCCAAAAGATAAATATATTCCAGCATCGATCAATTGCTTGGCTATCTCTTTATTTTTATCAAAACCATGGATAATCCAGCGATTACCGGAGTGATTTTTTCTTATGTTTAACAGTTCATGAAAACATTTTACACAGTGTATAATCAGAGGTTTTTTTATTTTCTCTGCCCATTGTATTTGCCGGATAAAAATTTCTTTTTGAACACTTTCAGGATATTTGGCAAGTATTTTTTTCTGAAAGTCCAATCCGCATTCCCCCAAAGCAATCATTTGCGGCAAATCACTGTTTTGAAGAAGAATTTCCCATTTTTGTTCCAAGCCGGATAAATACCATGGATGTATTCCACAGGAATAGAAATAATCCGGTCTTAAATCGCAAGGATCTTTTCCGGCAATGAGATTATAAATAAAAATATGATTGGCATCATTTTGCCGGAAATGATGGGTATGTATGTCTAAATAAAATGTTTTTCTTTTTATCATCTTTTAAAAATATAAAAAAATCCCGAATCAAACGACTCGGGATTTATGCGGTTGACTATTTTCTTAGTCGAGCCATTTGGTAAAAAAGTCCATCATTTGTTCTTTCAAATCATAATGGAGCTTGATATAGGTTTTCATTTCATCGCGTAATGGAATTTGCTCTCTATACAATCTTCCGTCAACCGGTTCGGATAAATCGGCGGTTTTGATACTCAAACGCTTTTGTTTAATTTTATGTAGAAGATCGGAAATAACTTTCCTTTCTCTTAAAATTTTATTTTGAAAACTTTCCAATGCGACCATTGCTTCTTTATCGAGATTTTTTCTTGTGGCTACTTCTTCCAGTTTTTCTTGAAATGTATCCATTTCATCTCTGTGAAACTTCAACTCTCTTTTCCATGTATCCAAGTTGAACTCTAAGTCACTTAGATAATTAATTTTTTGCTCCATAATCACAATTTTTTGCGGTTTATATATGTTATAAAATTAAGAAATTATTTTTAATTTCCAAATGCTTATTTGCCGACTTTCAGCAATTCGACTTCAAAAATTAAATCGGATTTTGCCGGGATTACATTTCCTTTGGCTTGATCACCGTAGGCCATATAATAAGGAATAAAAAGTATGGCTTTTTCGCCTTCTTTCATTTGCATTAATCCTTTGTCCCATCCTGCAATGACTTGACCTACTCCCACATTAAAGGAGAAAGGCATGCCTCTGTCTACCGACGAGTCGAATTTTTTTCCATTGCTTAAATATCCTGTATAATGAACGGTAATTTTCTCGCCGCGTTTAGGTTTTCTTCCCGTTCCTTCTTTTTCGGTATATATCAACAATCCCGATTCGTCTTTTTTGGCCAATTTTTTCTTTTCTGCCAATTCTCGGGCCAATTTTTCTTGTTTTTCTTTTTCTTGCTTTTCTTTTGCTACCTTTTCTTTCATATATTCATTGAAGACTTTATCGGCGTCAAAAGCTTTGGCTTCTTTTCCTTTACGTATGATTGTAATTTTTTTGATGGTATCCTCCGGGCGTATTTTTAAGGCTACATCCATTCCTTTGACCGTTTGTCCGAATACATTGTATTTCCCGTCCAAAAACGGAGTATCGTCCAAGGTGATAAAAAACTGGCTTCCGTTTGAATCGGGGTCGCCGGGTTCACGTGCCATGGAAATGGCTCCTTTTGTGTGTTTCAAGTCGGAATATTCTCTTTTGAAAGTATATCCCGGTCCGCCTTCTCCGGTACCGAGGGGATCTCCTCCTTGTATCACAAAATCCATTCTGTCTCCCATCGCTTTGCTGACTACACGGTGAAAAGTCAAGCCGTCATAGAAAGGTTTCCCTTTGTATTCTGACGAAACATAAGGGTTGGTGCCTTCGGCCAAACTGACAAAATTGGCAACCGTTACAGGAGCTTTTTGAGGTTCGAGTTTTACAAGTATATCCCCTTTGTCCGTTTGGATATCGGCATATAAGCCGGGTTCCAAATCTTTGTATTTAGAAGATTTACAAGCGCTTAAACCGATAATGGCAAGTAAAAATAAAATTCCGATTCGTTTCATAGTATTTGATTTATTGTTTAGTTGATTTTTCTATTTTAAGGATTTCAATCGTCACTTTTAAAGGAATATTTTGTCCGATTTTTTTCTCATCTCCGTGATAACCGTAAGCAGAATTGGAGGGGAAAATAAAAACCGCTTTTTCTCCTTCTTTTAATAATTTAACCGCATCATGAAATCCGCGAAAATAATTTTCATGATCCACATGGTACTTCTTTTCTCCTGTTTCCTCTTCGCTGTATATTGTATTGCCACTTAAATCTTTTATTTCGTATTTTAGTGTAAGCATATCATCCGTTTCGGGATAAAGAGTAGAATTTTTATTGTTTTTTATATAATAGTACCAAAATCCGTGACCGGAATTATGGTATTGATGCAAAGAATCTTTTTGAATCATTTTTAATATGTATGCTTCTTCGCGTTTGTTTAAATCACGATTTAACCGGACGGATTCCATATCCGCTCCTCCTTGTGTATGTTGAACCGGCTCTCTTACTGATTGCTTATTGTTTTTACAAGAAAAAACAAGTGCGGTCAAAAGGAGTATGTACCCAATTTTATTCATGCGATTTTTTATATTTTTTATAAAATTCGGGCAGTTTTTCAAGGAAATGTTTTATGGCTTCTTTCAGGCTGCTTTCGGTTCTTCCTCCGGCTGCATTTTTATGTCCTCCGCCGTTAAAATAGGCAGCGGCAAATTCATTGGCGGGAAAATCTCCTTTGGAGCGAAAAGAAATACGTACTCCGCCGTCTTCATTTTCGAGAAACATCACGGCAAAATCGGCGTCTGCCAAAGAAAGGCCGTAATTGACAAAACCTTCGGTGTCGCCTTTTTGGTAATTGAATTTTTTTAAGTCGTCTTGCGATAAAGCAATATATGCGGTTCTGTATTCGGGCAAGAAAACCATGTTTTTAAGGGCTTGTCCCAATAAATCCAGTTTGTCCTTGGTAAACGAATCATAAATGCGAATTTGTATATCGTTGTGTTTTGCTCCCTTTTCCATTAATTCACCGGCTACTCTCATGGTATGTGGAGTAGTGGAGGGAAATTTGAAGGAGCCTGTGTCGGTCATAATTCCCGTATAGAGATTCGTTGCCACCTCTTTGTCTATTTTGTCTTCATCACCAAGGGCTGTGATTACATCATATATCATTTCAGATGTAGAAGACTTGTCCGAATCGGAAATGCGGATATCAGCATATTCTTTTGGAAACAAATGATGATCTATCATCACAAAGGTTTTGCCTTTGAGTCGTTCAAGCTCTTTACCGAAATCTTTTCCAACGCGAGAAAGATCATTAAAATCAAGCGTAAAAATCACATCCGAAGCAGCTAATCTTTTTCGAGCGTTGTTTTTATTATTATCAAATATCCGGATGTCTGCCGCTCCCGGAAGCCATTTCAAATAATCGGGCACGGTATTGGGAGAAATCAAGCTTACTTGATGCCCTTTTTTTTCTAATATTTTTTTGAGTGCCAAGCCCGAACCGATTGCATCTCCATCGGGATTGCGATGAATGAGAATACTGATTTTTCGCGGAGTTTGTAGTAATTCTTCTAATTTCTTTACTTCTTTACTTATCATTTCGTTCATAAAAAACAAAAATACAAATATTTTTAAATCATTTGAAAAAGCTTAAAACTTGCCTTTATTCTTTTTTATTGTTTTGTGTAACTTTCCCTACTATTATTTAGAATAATTCTAAATAACTTTGCAGCCTGTTAAAATAGAAACTATGAAAAACCCGAAAATTTTGGTTTTAGGAGGAGGCTTTGCCGGGCTGGAAGCCGCTATTAAATTACGCAAATACGGATATCCGGTGACATTGATTTCCGATCGTGAATATATGTTTATTTACCCCACATCCATATGGATTCCGGTAGGGAAACAAGATTTTGAAGATACAAAATTGGACTTGCACGAAATGGCAAAAATCCACGGATTTGATTTGAAAATCGAAAAGGTAAATAAAATCGACATTGAAAATCAAAAAATTGAGACTGATAAATCTTCGCATCTTTATGATTATCTTTTTATCGCTTTGGGGATGGGAAAACATTATGTTCCCGGATTGGAGCATACATTAAGTATATGTGGCAAACCGGGGGATTCTCTTTTGATTAAAGAAAAATTAGAAAATTTGATTGCAAAAGGAGAGGGAGTAATCAATATCGGTTTCGGTGGAAATCCTGCCGATCCCACAGCTACTGCGGTGCGTGGCGGACCGGCATTTGAATTGCTTTTTAATATCAGTTTGTTTCTAAAAGAAAAAGGCTTGCGAGACAAAGTAAAGCTCAATTTCTTTTCTCCGTCCGTTTCACCCGGAAAAAAAATGGGAACCAAAGCATTTGCCAGTTTGGATAAATTCTACGAACGCTATCATATCAATACGTATTTCGGTAAAGGAATAAAGGAATTTAAGCCGGATGAAATTATTTTTAAAGACGGAACGAAACTGAATTCCGATTTGACCGTATATATCTCGGGAGGAAAAGGCTTAAAAGTCATAGAAGAAAGCGGATTGCCTTTAAACGAAGCGGGTTTTATCGAAATAAACGAATTGGTTCGTGTGGAAGGGCATAGAAATATTTATGCCATAGGAGATGCAGCGGCAATAATCGATCATCCTTGGGCGGCAAAACAAGGGCATGTAGCCGAAGTAATGGCAGATGTGGCTACCTATAATTTCAATAACTCCATGAAACATATCGATAAACGTAAATCTTATTGGGAAAAACTCCATATCGTTTGTGTAATGGATAGCGGAGATGCTGCCGCTTTTATTATCAGAACTGAAAAAAAGGAATGGATGATTATGCTTCCGGTAGTGGGACATTGGATGAAAAAAGCTTGGGGATGGTATTACAAAAATACCAAAAAGAAAAAAATGTTCCGTTTACCCGGTATGTAAAAAATTAGATTAAAGCTTTCCGGTTTGTTTTGATCCCTCTTTGCCAACTTATTTCTGTGCTTGGGCAAGGGGGGATAACTTTATTAAAAATCTTATCTTTACATAATTTTTATAAGAAAAATTTATGTTAAAAAGGCTTGGCTTTTTAACAATAGATTTATTTTTGTATCATAAAACAAAAAAGTAATGAAATTAGTAAAAAAAATATATCATTTGCTTATCTCGATGCAAAGCATGGTAGTATTGTTTATCTTGTTTGCATTGGCCATGGCCATAGCTACCTTTATAGAAAATGATTTTGGCACTCCCACTGCAAGAACACTGGTTTACAATGCCTGGTGGTTTGAACTGATTATGGTTTTATTGGCCGTCAATCTCATTGGAAATATTATTCGTTTCAAATTATATCAAAAGAAAAAATGGCCGGTATTTTTATTTCATATTGCCTTTTTGCTCATTTTAATCGGAGCTGCCGTTACCAGATATATCAGTTATGAAGGAATGATGCCGATTAAAGAGGGAGAAACTTCCGATACGTTTATGTCTGAAAAAACCTATTTGACAGTCCATGTAGATGACGGTAAAGACCAATTTAGCCCGCCCATTCAGAAAAATTTGGCTCTGTCGGCTATTGATATTCCGCTGTTTACGGATAATCATTACCATTTAAAAACCGATTTTAAAGGGAAACCCATTGAAGTGAAAGTTCTGGAATATGTGCCCCATGCACATGAAGTTTTTGTGCCTGATGCAAAAGGAAAAAAATATTTGAAATTTGTAGTTTCCACTCCCAAAGGCCGGAAAGATGTTTTCTTACGCGACGGCCAAGTTTCCATCTTAAACGATAAAAGAATCAGTTTTAACAATATTCAAGATGAAACAATTAATATTTTTGAAAAAAACGATTCTTTGTATATTCTTTCTCCTTTTGAAGGAACGCATATGCGTATGTCGGATCAAAAACGTTTTCCGGTGATTCCCGATAGTATTCAGCCTTTTGCCTTGCGTTCCCTTTATCAATTCGGAAATACCTCTTTTGTAGTGCCGGAAGCTCCTCAAAAAGGTAAAATTACTTATCAAACAGGAAATAAAGATTTGAATCCGTTGGATTTGTTATTGGTCAATATAAAATCCGGTGAAGAAGAAAAAACCGTCGCTTTATACGGGGGGCAATATGCGCCCGATAGCCCGAAGGTTTTTCGTTTAAACGGACTGAATTTTCGATTGAATTACGGTCCCGAGCATAAACGTTTGCCATTTCAGATTAAATTACGCGATTTTAAATTGGAGAAATATCCCGGTTCAACCATGCCGAAATCATATGAGAGTGAAGTAACGGTCATTACGCCGGAAAAAAGTTTTGACACCCGTATTTATATGAATCATCCGCTGGAATACAAAGGCTACCGTTTTTATCAATCTTCTTATACCATTACTCCGCAATATGAACAAACCCAACTTTCGGTAAATCACGATTTCTGGGGAACATGGATTACTTACATCGGATACGGACTTTTGTATTTCGGACTTTTGATGATCTTCTTTGTGAAAGGAACACGTTTTTCAAAACTCAAAGAATTGATCCGGAAAACACGAGCTTCCCGTGAAAAAATAGTTTTGTTTTTTCTTTTTATAAGCATTGGATTATATGCCCAGGAAAGAAAAGAAATACAAACCGATTCTATTGTTTTACAAACCGTAGCTCCGAAAGAAAAGGCGGAAAATTTCGGACATTTGGTGATTCAGGATTACGGTGGGCGAATGAAGCCTGTCAATACATATGCTTCGGAATTGCTTCGTAAATTAAGTAAACACGATACTTATACTTTGCAAAACGGTGAGGAAATCACCGCCGACCAGGTATTAACCGGAATGATCAGTTATCCCGAAGGATGGTGGTATGTGCCGATTATTTATCTGGAAAGAGGAGATGAAAAAGTTCGAGATATTATAGGTGTTTCCAAAGATACTAAATATGCCCGTTTGGTTGATTTTTTTGATAAAAACACAGGCGACTATAAATTGCAAAAATACCTGGAAGCGGCTCAGAAAAAACGTATTAAAGGAAAATTTGACAA
>JAMOVT010000019.1 GCA_027061855.1 Flavobacteriales bacterium | reverse complement strand
GCTCTGTCGGGATGACAAATCGTTTCCATACGCCAATTAATATTTGTTAAATCGATATGTTAGTCCCCACTGCCCTATGAGAGTTTTGCGTGAAATTTACTTGTTTAGGAGCGTAAAACTATCTGTTGCTTGAAACGATAGTGAAGAGCAAGTGCAGATAGTTTAGCGGAGAAATAAGATAAATTTAGCAAAACTCTCATCAGGCTAGTCTTTTTTGTTACTTTTTTTGACGATGAAAAAAAGTAAAAAAATAAAAATTTAATTGATAAAACTCAGATTTCATTTAATAGAGAGATCCCTCGTCGCTGCGCTCTGTCGGGATGACATTTCGTTTCATAACTTTATTTTTATTATAAATGAGGTTGTCTTTTCGAACCCCGCTTTTGCGAGGGGAGAAATCTTAGAATTCAACAGCAAACAATAAAACATTACCCGATATACTAATAGCAAAATGCAAGCGTTAAAGTGAAAAACAAACAGATACCTTATCCACATGAAAAAAAATCTATTTTTACTTTTATTTTTATTAAGCCTCGGCTTGCAGGCACAAACAAAAAGCAGTGCCAAAACTTCCGTTTCCTTTCAAACGGGATATAATCGAGGATATGGATTAATGCTGAGCTACACCATTCATAATTTGGCCGAAGGCTTGCCGGGAAATCTCCGTTTTAGTGCGGAAATGAGCTGGCTGGATCCCGGAAACGGATTGGAAGCCCGGCGTATTTTCATCAACAACAATACCAACGGAACGCTGGAAGAAAGTGGAAAATCATACGATTTCAGAGTGGATTATATGATGCCTACCTCTATATTTAATTTTAAGAACTCCTACTGGATTTTCGGCCCTCGTTATTCGAGTTTTAAAGCGAATTTCAATTTTGTAGGCGGAAACGAAAACTTTGATGTTACCACCCAACAATGGGGAATCGGAGTGGGTTTGGATAATTATTTTAAAATGAATAAAAAATGGGATATTTTCTTTGGTTTGGGCTTGGACTATTTCTTTGACAGCACTCTTACCGGACATGACACGAGTTACAGCCCCGACGGAGATAATATCAACCCGCGTACCGACAATCAAAACGACAATACTCCATTTACCTATGATGACGCCGACGACGCTATCAAACAACCTCAATTAATGCCACGTTTTATGGTAGGGATTTTATATAAATTATAATCTTTATTTTGAAGGCTTTACTAAAAAATTAAAAGCGGGAATAACTCCCGCTTTTTTATTTTATGCTTTTTTTTCTTCCAAAGCTTTTTTCTTTTCTTCTATCAATTGCTCATACCGCACGGGTTTGTGTTGTTCAATCCAGGATTTATAATCTTTATATCCCACTTTGTCCTGATATTCCTTTGTCAAATCCCAAATGTGTTCCACGGTTAAATCATCCGGAACTTCCTTATTGAGAATCTCACTGAGCAATCCGCCTATTTTTTTATCGGTTTTCTTTCGCACTTCTTTATTATAGGCTTCCAATTCCAAATCCAATGCCTGGGTGTTCTTTTGCAAATATTCATCGAGCAATTTTTGGGTAACCGCCGAACCGTGTTCTTTGGCCGTCTTAATATTTCCTTTTCCCGTAACCGCATTCCCGATGGCAAAAACATTATCATAACCGTAGATTTGCGAGGTTTCGTCGTTTACCGTTTTTAGACGATCTCCTTCATAAGGAATTCCCTCGATAGGCTCGGGGATGCTTCCTATGGAAGAAATCACCTGGTTTGTATAAACCGGGAACCGCTCTCCGGCGATATAATAAAGTTTTCCATTCTCGTCGGTATGGTATTTTTGCATTACCAAGCCTTTCAATTTTCCGTCTTCCTCGATATATTCCACGGGAGTGGCTTCGGGGATGAAATGGAAATGAAATTTTTTCTTATAATTTTCCAAGATTCTTTCGGAAACTTTTTGGGCCTTTTCTTTGGATTCCGGGTCGCCACCCTGAGGTTGTTTGAGCGGCATATGCTTGGCTTGACGCCTGTAAACCAATGTGGCTCCTTTCAAGCCCAAATCATCATATTTCACTCCGAATTGTTCCAAGTATTTATCGATCCCTTTCTTTTCCATTTCAAATTGGTCCACCACGATATCCTCGCCGAATTTTTCTTTGAGTTTTCTCTCGACCAATTCCATCATGGCCAATTTAATCACATCCAAGGAAGCCAATCCGCCGCCTATCACCACTACTCCGTCTTCGATTTTGTAATTTTTCCCTTTATAATCCGGTTCGTGATAATGGTTGTACCATTTGAGCAAATCGTTTTGGTAAATAAGCTGTTTATCTTTAAATTTATCTATTCCCGGCACGGGCAAAGGGCGGTCTTTCCAGGCACCGTTTGCCAAAATTACGGCCGAGAAACCCATATCCACCAGATCTTGAAAGGAAATGTCTTTTCCCACTTTGATATTGGGAATAAAACGGATTTTATCGTTATCGAGTTTGCGGTCGATTTCCGCTTCTTGTTTGTCGCGCAATTTTTCATGCCATTTGGGCAAACCGTCTTCGAGTTTTCCGTAGGGCAATGTATTTTGATCGAAAACCACTACGCGCACGCCTTTTTCGGCCAATAAATTGGCTGCCTCGGAGCCTGAAACGGCACTCCCAACCACTGCTACATAATGGCTCTTTTTTTGGGATTTATCCAAATCTTTTTTCCACATAATTATTTAGGTTTTTCAAAATACAAATATAAAAGATTATAGAAACTTTTATTACTTATAACCAATCAATTTTTGTTATTTACAGTATTGAATTTAACTATATTAAATGACCGAAGTCGGGTTTTTTTATAAATTCGGCAAAAAACCTTAATTTTGCTTTTGCTTAAATAACCAGTAAAACCATAGAAATGAAATATTTCCGCTTCTATAATTTTGTCTTTTTATTCTTTTTTACACAAATCATTTTCTCACAAAACGGAGAAAAACTGATGAATATAAACGGCAAAGATATTTATACTTCCGAATTTGAAAATCTCTACACAAAAAATCTGGAATTGGTACAGGATTCTACACAAAAAGACATTGACAATTACAGGGATTTGTTTATCGATTTTAAGCTGGAACTCGAAGATGCTTACCGTAAAAAATATGACACTATTAGCAGTTTTAAAAGGGAACTCAAACAATATCGTGACGAGTTGGCTAAGAAGTATTTAACCGATGAGGAGATTATTGACAGCCTTACCCAAGAGGCATATAACCGGATGAAAGAAGACATAAAAGTAGCCCATATCCTGATTAAACTGCCGTCGAATGCAAGTGCAAAAGACACTTTAAAAGCCTACAAACGGATAATGGAAATTTACAAAAAAGCCAAGTCCGGTGAAGATTTTAATCGTCTGGCCAAACAGTATTCACAAGATCCATCTGCCCGTGTAAATGAAGGGGAGCTGGGTTATATCAATATTTTTCATACGGTTTATCCATTCGAAACCGCTGCTTATAACACTCCCGTGGGAGAAATATCAAAACCTGTTCGGACCAAGTTCGGCTACCATATAATCAAAGTGGAAGACAAACGAAAAGCACGCGGAGAAATTGAAGTGGCTCATATTTTTATCCGTGAGAAAAACGGCGATTTGCTGGCGGCCAAAAATAAGATAGATGAAATTTATCAAAAAGTAATTGATAACGAAGAAAGTTTTGAAAAACTGGCTAAAAAATATTCCGAAGACAAATCTTCTGCACGTATGGGAGGAAGATTACGTCGTTTTGGCATCAGAGAAATGATTCCCGAATTTGAAGAAAAAGCTTTCTCGCTAAAAAAAGAAGGTGAAGTTTCAAAACCTTTCAAAAGCCGTTATGGATGGCACATTATAAAACTTATAAAAAAATACCCGGTTCCGGAATATGATTCAATTAAAGAAGACCTCAAAATCCGCGTTTCAAGGGATGAAAGAGCAAAAATGGGTGAAGAGAAACTTTTGAAAAAAATTAAAAATACATTTCCCGTGAAAGAAGTCACTCCTCTTTCTTCTCTATATTCAAAAATTGACAAGTCTTTCTTTGAAAACCGTTGGGAAATACCGCAAACCAATTTAAACGATAAGACTTTATTTACAATCAATAATGATAAAGTAATTAAAGTAGGTGATTTTTATAAATATTTATATAAGCATCAACAAAAAAACTCCAAAGAATATAAGAACAAGAAGGAAATCATTAAGCAAAAATACGAGGAGTATAAAAACAGGAAATTAAAAGAATATTATGATGCACATCTTGAAGAATTATATCCTGAATTCGCACAAATTGTAAAGGAATATAAAGAGGGATTATTATTGTTCAACATCAAGTCGAATGAAGTATGGAACAAAGCGGTGCGAGACACTACGGGACTCCGAAAATTTTATGAACAAAACAAGGAAAAATACCGTATTCCGGCGAGATATATTATTTATGTAGCCCAAACCAAATCCAAAAAAACCGCAAAAAAAATCCAAAAAGAATTTAAAAAAGAAAAGGATTTGGAACAACTCAAAAAAGATTTTGAAGGAAAAGGAGTGGTTTTCAAGGAAATAGAAATAGAACAACCGAAGGAATCTCCTTATGCACAATTAAAAACAAAAAAAACAGTTAGAATAAAAAAAGAAAATCAATACCTAATCTATCACCTCAAAAAAGAAGAAAGAAGCAGAATTCCCGCACTGGAAGAAATCAGAGGAAAAGTAATAAACGATTATCAAAATTACCTGGAAAAACAATGGGTTGAAAAACTTAAAAAAGAATTTCCTGTTAAAATTGAAGAAAGAAACTGGCAAAAACTACGTGAAAAATATAAAAAATAGCATATTATTCCTCTTGGCATTTTTGGCATTTTCTTGTCAAAAAGAAAATGCCAACAAAACTCCCGTTGCCAGAATTTATCAAAAAACATTGTATTTGGAAGATATCCCTTCCTCCCTGTATAAGCAAAAAACAAAAGAAGACAGTTTACGCTCGATAAGAAATTATATCGAAGAATGGGCCAATGGACAATTATTTATGGAAGAAGCCAAAAAAAATGTGGACACCGGAAAAATCAACCAATTGGTGAATCGCTATAAAAACGATTTGTTAAAAGAAAAATATTTAAATCAGTTGACTAATAAATATTTGGATACTATCATTCCGGAAGACACTTTAAAAGTTCATTATCAAAATTTAAAATCGGTTTTTACGGCCAATGAACCCCTTGTCAGGATTTCGTATTTGGTTTTTGATAAAAAAAGTAAAAAAAAATACAAATATCAAAAATGGTTTTTTGATCAAAAAATCGAATACCAAGACAGTCTTTTCAAACATACGGGAGAATTTAAAAAAATGGATTTATCTGAGCAAAAATGGTATCCTGTCTCTCAGTTATATGAAGAATTTCCCATACTAAAAAAATACAACCGGAAACAAATCATAAAAAAACGCAAAAAAATTATTACAACTGACAGTTTAAGTTTATATTTGATGTTTATTAATGATGTCGTCTACAAAGGAGAATCATTACCAATGGATTTCATCAAGCAAGACATCAAACAATTGATTTTAAGCAAAAGAAAACAAGAAATAGAAAAAAGAATAATCAACGAAATGAAAGAAGATGCCATTAAAAAGAAGCATTTCGTAATTTATTCTTCAAACAAAGAAAATTAGAAAGAGAATGAAACAAACCGGATTAAATTTATTACTGCTTATTGTAAGTATAATGAGCCTCACGGCACAAGAAAATCGTCAAAAAGTTGACGGCATTGCCGCAGTAATAGGAAATCAAATCGTATTGGACTCGGAGGTAAAGCAACTCAAACAGCAATTGCAGCAACAAGGGATGAAAAACCAAGATTTCAATGACTGCAATATTTTGGAAACCTTGATGCAGGATAAAATCCTTCTACTCGAAGCAAAAAAAGATACGACCATTATCGTTACCGATGCCGAAGTGGAAAGCACTGTAAATCAGCAATTGGAATATATGAAAGCTCAACTCGGGTCTATTGAAAAAGTCTTGGAGTTTTATAACAAAAAAACGCTCAACGAATTAAAAAACGAGTTGGAAAAGATCAATAAAAACAAAAAGTATTCGCAATTGATGCGAAACAAAGTGATCAAAGATGTAGATGTAAGCCCCGAAGAAGTCAAAGAGTTTTTTGAAAAAATCCCGAAAGACAAAATTCCCGAAGTAGGAACAAAAGTAGAGATCTATCAAATCATTATTAAACCCAAACCTTCCGAAGAGGCTGAAAAAAAAGTGATTGACCGTTTGAATGAAATCAAAAAAGATGTAGAAAACGGTTCGAGTTTCCGTGCCCAAGCCATTTTATATTCCGAAGATCCCGGCTCACGTGAAAACGGCGGGAAATATGTCATCAAAAGAAATTCCCCCTTTGTACAAGAATTCAAAGATGTCGCTTTCAGTTTGGATCAAGGGCAAGTTTCCGAGCCTTTTAAAACGGAATTCGGCTGGCATATCCTTTATGTAGAAGAGGTTAACGGACAAGAAAGAGTTGTCCGCCATATTCTATTGAAACCCGAAATAGGTTTCTTGGAGCAACGGGCTGCCGAGAAAAAGCTCGATACTATTCGCAAGAGAATTTTGGATAAGGAATTGAGTTTTGAAGAAGCCGCCAAAGAGTTTTCCGATGACGAAGAAACAAAGAAATTGGGCGGAAAAATTGTCAATCCGCAATCCGGTGAATCTCTTTTGGATTTAACCTTGCTTGACCCGGCCCTACATCAGATTGTACAAAATATGAAAGAAGGAGAAATCACCGAAGTGATGGAAGAAAAAGATCGCACCGGTGGCACCATTTATAAAATCATTAGCGTTAAAAAACGTATCGAAGCCCATCCGATGGATTTTAATAAAGACTATGAACAAATCAAGCAAATGGCTTTGGAAGAAAAAAAAGAAAAAGTGTTGGTAGATTGGATTAATGACAAAATCAAAAACAACTATATCAAAGTCAATCCTCCTTATACTTCTTGCGAATTTAAAAGTAAATGGGTTAAATAGTATTATATTATGAGCGATGTGCAATTGGCCAAGGAACTCAAAACCAATATGGATGCCCTTAAGGCGGAAATCGGCAAAGTAATTGTCGGACAAAATGAGGTCATTCATCATATTATACTTGCCATTCTCAGTGGCAGCCACGCATTGCTTATCGGTGTTCCCGGCTTGGCAAAAACCTTGATGATTCATACCATTGCTCAAAGCCTGGGATTGGATTTTAAACGCATTCAATTCACTCCGGATCTCATGCCGTCAGATATTTTAGGAACGGAAATTCTCGATGAAAACCGGAATTTTACCTTTATCAAAGGACCGGTTTTTTCTAATATTATCTTGGCAGACGAGATCAATAGAACACCACCTAAAACTCAAGCTGCCCTGCTCGAAGCCATGCAGGAAAAAAGTGTAAGTATTGCCAACCGGCATTTTGAACTGGATAAACCCTTTTTTGTTTTAGCCACCCAAAATCCTATCGAGCAAGAAGGAACTTACCCGCTTCCCGAAGCACAACTCGACCGTTTTATGTTTGCCTTGAAATTAGACTATCCCAGTTTTGAAGAAGAGGTGGAAATCGTAAAAAACACAACTGTCCAAAAAGAAATTCAGCTTAACAAAGTGGTGACAAAAGAGCAAATCCTCGATTATCAAAATTTATTACGTAAGGTTCCCGTGGCAGATAATGTGGTAAAATATGCCGTAAGATTAGTCGCTAAAACGCGTCCGGATAATCCTTCTGCACCGGCAATTGTTAAAGATTACCTCGACTGGGGTGCAGGACCTAGGGCTTCTCAGTATCTGATTTTGGGTGCTAAAGCCAATGCATTGCTCAATGGAAAATTTTCACCCGATATAGAAGATGTACAGGCAGTGGCAAAAGCCATTCTCAGACACCGTGTATTATTAAATTATAAAGGAGAAGCCGAAGGAATCACCGTTGAGAAAATTATTGAAGAACTTCTATAAGAACACTTCTTTTCCTTTTGAAAAATGCTTATACTTTTTTGCTTAAATTAGCGTTTTAGATTATTATTTCGTTTTATGCCTCAAAATAGAAAACATTTTCGCTTTTTTGTCCTCCTGCTATTTGCCGGTATTCTATTCAATTGCTCTACGCGAAAAAATACTTTTATAAACAGGAATTTACATCAAGTTTCTACAAAATACAATACTCTTTTTAACGGTCAACAATCTTTGGAAGCCGAATTGAAAAAAATGGATGAAAATTATCTCGATAATTTTTTTCAATTACTTCCTGTAGAAAAATTTAAGGCCGAATATGAAATCTTCCTTCCCGGAAGCCGGCAAAAAAATGCCAATCTCGAACGTGCCGAAGAAAAAGCCGTAAAAGCCATTCAAAAACACTCGATGAATATCAATGATATTGAAGAGAACAACCAGATAGACGAAGCATATTTACTATTGGGTAAAAGCCGTTACTATCAGAAACGTTTTCTTGCCGCTAAAGAAGCCTTTAATTACGTATTGGATAATGACTTGAAATCAAATATTCATCCCACTGTAAGTTTATGGCGAGAAAAAGCCAATATACGAATGGATAATGATAAAGAAGCCATCCGGAATCTTAAATACCTTACTTCACAAAAATTGGTTCCTCAAAAAGTTCGCTCCGAAGCTTATGCCTATTTGGCTCAAGCCCAGATAAAAACAGACAGTCTTGATCAAGCTATTGAAACGCTGGAAAAAGCCGCAGAACTCGCCAAAGACAAAGAAAAAAAGGCACGTTACCGGTTTATTGCCGCCCAATTATTGGAAAAAACAAACCGAAAGGATTCGGCTATTGTACTTTTACAACAAATTGAAAATGAGAAAAAACCGCGTCAATATAAAGTACAGGCCGAACTATATCGTTACAGGCTTTCTCTGGACAAACCCGAGCTTCATCCCGAGATGCTTCAATCTTTGTACACAAAGCTCAAACGTTATGATTATCATAAACTATGGCCCTATATACATTATGGAATTGCCGAAATTTATCACGCGGAAGACAGTTTGAAAAAAGCGGTAAACGAATATACACTTGCTGCTCAATCGCAAGATAAAATTCTCAAAGAGCATGCCTATGAAAAAATGGCAAACATCGGTTTTTACAAAAAAGATTATGTAATGGCAGGCGACTATCTGGACAGTCTCCTGGCAGTTATTCCTCCCAATACGCTGAAACATCTCAAAACCTCTCACAAAAGAAGAAATATTGAAGATATTGTGCATTTGGAAAAACTTATCTCTTATAACGACAGCATTCTCAATATGGTGAAAGCCGACAGCCTTACACGTGTCAAAAAAATTGAAGCTTATATAGAATCGCTGAAACAAAAAGAAGAACAAACAGAGAACCAAAAAGACTATACACAAGTCAAAACGGGATATGCACATTTCTATTTTTATAATCCGAAACTTGTCAACCGCGGGAAAGAAAACTTTATTAGAAAATGGGGAAATATCCCGCTGAAAGACCTTTGGCGTTTTTCTAACAACACCGAAATCGAAGAGGAAGACGAAATCACCTCCGAAGATCAAAGTAATACTGCACAAACGGAAGCGAAAAAAGAAATTCCCGAAAAATATCAAGTGGCTTATTATTACAATCAAATCCCGGATGACCCCAAAATTATTGACAGTTTGAGCCGCACTACCGCCTATGCTCATTATCAAGCGGGATTAATATATTATGATAAATTTTTGGAATATGAAAAAGCCAAGGAACACCTTAAAAAAATGCTGGATTCAAAGCCTAGAAAGGATCTGATTCCTCCGGCACAATATACTTTGTATAAAATTTATAAAGAGACGGGAGAATCCCTTTTGGCCAATCAATATGCCAATGAAATTCTAAATAATTATCCGCAATCCACCTATGCCGAATTAATCAAAAATCCGGGAAAAATATCCGAACGTTCTAACGAAGCTTTCCGTAAAGATTATCTATCTCTGTATGCATTATACAAGAACCGGCTATATGATTCGATGTTGAACAAAATCAATCCGCTTTTGATTAAATATAATTTTCATCCGGAAGTGGGTAAAATGGAACTTCTCAGAGCAGATGCGATTGCCCGCGTAGACGGTTTGAAAAAATACAAAAAAATATTAAAAAATATCATTCTTAACTATCCTAAGACGGAATATGAAAAAGAAGCTCAGAAAAGGTTGCAATTTGTCAATAAAAACTATCAAGATTTGGCTTATAAAGAGGGAGAAAAATACTCTTATAAAATACTTATTCCCTATCCGGTTTTGGACGAAAAAGCAGATCAATTTATTGAATGTTTGAAAAAAAACCTTTATAAAAACAGGCTATATTATTACACATTTTCAAAAGATCCTTTTACACGGAAAAAGGCATTTATAGTAATCCACGGTTTTCTGACTCCCACGGCAGCAGAAGAAACGGCACAACTTCTTCAGAAAAAAGCAAGAAGTTGCAAGCCCGAAAATTATTTTGTAATTTCGTCAAGTAATTACAAAAGATTACAATTAACCAAAGACTTGGACGGATATCACACATACATAAACAATAATAAAAAACAATAGAAATGTTTGCAGAAAAAAAGAAATCAGGAAGTGAGTTTTCTAAATTACCTAACCACATAAGCACTACTTCTAAAGTAAAAGGAGACATAGTTTCCGAAGAAGATTTTCGAATCGACGGAACTTTTGAAGGGAATTTAACAACTACGGGAAAGATCGTTTTGGGAGAGAAAGGGAGCCTAAAAGGAATAATCAAATGTAGCAATGCGGAGATTTTGGGTAAAGTATCCGGAACCTTAACCGTAGATAATTTACTGAGTGTAAAATCCACTGCCAATATAGAAGGAGATGTGGTAACAGGAAAATTATCCATAGAAGCAGGAGCAGCCTTCAATGCCACTTGCCAAATGAAAGGAACTGCCAAAGCAGAAACATTCAAAAAGAAATAATACACGGTTTTGCCCCGTAAAGACCCCAACAATATCACTAAATTCGTGCGGTTCACTTCGATACCGTTCGAGATGTTTTTTATAATATTCGTATTTTATAAAATAGGAGACTTCCTTGATGGGAAATATCCTAATGAAAACAATCTGTTTACATTAGGGTTTATTTTGGCAGGTGTTTTTGCATCAATGTATTATATTATCACCCGTATAAAAAAATTCGACTCTTGATGAGCAAAAAACTTTCCTTGCTTTTAGTAAGTGTCTTCCCGGCTTTTTTTCTGATTTTTCTTTTTTACGAATTTCTTTCTGAAAATCTTCCTGTCAAACATCCGGAGTTGTTAAACAATCTTTTTTTATTATTGAGTATTTCCGCCCTTGTAATGCTTACTAATTTGGTTTTAATACACTATTTCAAACCTCAATATACAGGAATGACCTTTATGGCATGGACCATGATAAAAATAATGCTGGTAATGGGCTTTTTTATCCTTTTTGTACTTCTAGAAGATATCCGTCTATCCGATAACTTTGTCTTTGTTCTGGTAATCACTTATTTTGCCTATTTGGGCTATGAACTTATCTTTGGAGTGGTGTTGTTGAGTGAGGAGGAAAATTAACCATATTTATGCTACTTCATTATATAAATATTTCTGAAATTCAATAAATAATTTACTTATTTTATTGACATCACCTAATTTATTAATGGCGTCATTTAGCGAATCATATTTGGATTTTAGTAAAATAGGTAATTTTTCCCTATCCAATTCGCTGATACCAACTTCTATGTATTTATTCAATACAAATTCGATAAATTCTTTTTGCTGAGCACTTAAAATCTCAAACAAAACTTCTTTGGCTTTTTCCGCTCTTATCCGGCGGGGAATAGGTTTGATATTGCTGTCAAATACATATTCCAATACATCGAATAAATCGCTATTTTCGGCATTAATCATTTTTTTTAGGGTTTGCAATTCTGCTTGACCGAATCCGGCTTCATCTAATTTTTCCAACAATTTTTTACGGGTTTGCGGATTACTCCAAATTTTTCGTAATTCTTCTTCATTTTTAAATAGTTTGGGAAGTTCGCCAAATAGATTTTCCAAAAATTCACGGGCACTTATGGGTTTACCATCCGCACTCCAAAATGAAGTGGAAATCATGTGTTGAATTTCTCTTTCTTTACCGTCAGCCAGTTTTATTTTAATTTTTTCAGGTTGTGGCAAGCGGGGTTCAAAAACAGGCTCAGGTTCTTCAATTATAGCGGGTTTTTCCGGTTTTTCACCTTTGGGTTCGGATATAACGATTTCAGGTTCCATAGGTTCCCCGTCCCATTCGGGGTCGGCAAAATGATGATAGGCATTGACATAATCGTAAATGGTAAAAAATTCTTTTCCGTCATATAAACGGGTTCCCCGTCCTACGATTTGTTTGAATTCTACCATGGAATTGACAGGGCGTAACAGAACGATATTTCTAATATTGCGGGCATCTACGCCGGTTGATAATTTTTGGGAGGTAGTCAGGATAGTAGGGATACTTTTTTCATTGTCTTGAAAATCGCGTAAAAATTGTTCTCCTATGGCTCCGTCATTTGCCGTTACCCGCACACAATAATTGGGATCGGGGACAGGTTTAACTTGATTGATGATATCGCGTATCAAAGCTGCATGAGATTGATTGGCACAAAAAACCAAAGTTTTGTCTTGTGGGTTGATATCATTCATAAATATTTCCACCCGTTTTTTTTCACGGGCTTTGATTTCAATCCTACGGTTAAAATCCTTTTCTTTATAAACTTTTCCTTCTTCGATTTCTCCTTCCAAAATTTCGTCATCCGGTGTGTAAATATATTCGTCGATGGTGGTTTGTACTCTTTTGACTTTAAAGGGGGTTAAAAATCCGTCATTAATTCCTTCTTTTAGCGAATAAGTATAAACCGGTTGTCCAAAATATCGATAGGTGTCAACATTGACATCTCTTTTCGGAGTGGCTGTTAAGCCCAACTGAACAGCAGGGCTAAAATATTCTAAAACGGCACGCCATGAACTTTCGTCATTGGCACCTCCCCGGTGACATTCATCTACGATGATTAAATCGAAAAAATCTTTGGGATATTCACCGAAGTATGGTTCAGGTTCTCCGTTTTCATCCGTGCCCGACATAAAAGTTTGAAAAATGGTAAAGAAAATACTTCCGTTAGTGGGCACTTTTCCTTTTTTTCTTATTTCTCCGGGTTTGATACGAATCATGGCGTCTTCGGGAAAAGCCGAAAAAGAGTTAAAGGCTTGGTCAGCCAATATGTTACGGTCTGCTAAAAACAAAATACGAGGACGCCGAGGCGTGTAGTTATCCGTTAAAGCCGAAAGATTCCAACGGGTTTGAAACATTTTCCATGCGATTTGGAAAGCAATGGCGGTTTTTCCGGTACCCGTAGCCAAGGTTAATAAAATGCGGTTTTGCCGGTTGGACACGGCTTGTAGAGTGTTTTTTACGGCAATTTCCTGATAATAACGCGGTTGCCAAGTTCCGGATTTATCGTGAAAGGGAATGGTCATAAACTTTTCAAACCAATCCGGTTGCACAATACTGTCAGGTTTCAAAGAGGATTCCCATAATTCTTGGGGCGAAAGAAATCTGTCAACCGGTTTTTCCTCACCAGTTTTCATGTTGATTTGATAGATTTCTCTACCATTGGTAGCATAAGTAAAATCCAAATTGAGTTTTTGGGCGTATAATTTAGCTTGTGCCACGCCTTCGCCTACCGGTAATTCGTCACTTTTAGCTTCCACCACAGCCAAATTGACGCCTTTGTATTGCAAGATATAATCAGCGATCAATTTCTTTTTGCGTCCGCCTCCGGCTTGTATGCGTCCGGCGGTGATTTTGCGTTCACGGAGTATCTTGGAATTTTCCACTACACCCCAACCGGCTTCTTGTAGTTTCGGGTCTATTAATTCCGCTCTGGTTTCGGCTTCGTTCATAAGGCAAATTGTCTTTTAATGCTTTCGGGATATTCCTGCCAGATTTTTCCTTCGAGCTCTTTACCGTTTAATTTTTTATTGCGTTTGACTTTATCGGCTCCCCAAGTTCCCCATTGTTTAAAGAAAAATGCAATATTGTTGACTTCACATTGTTTCTTAATATTTAACACCCATTCTTTATCCATGGGGCGGGCTTTCGGGCCGCTTTCTCCACCTACAATTACCCAGTCGATGTTTTGCAGGTTTATTTCGCCTAAATCTTCCAGTAAAGGTTCTACGGATAAAAACAATACTTGTGCTTTCAATTTTCTCAAATAATCTATTCTAGGCAAGCCTTCTTTGCGGTTTTCCACCGTTACCCCCAGCCATACGTTTTCGGGTATTCTTTTGTCCTTAAAATATTCATACATTCTATCGGCACGTTTGGTCAAAATTTGATAGGTGTGTTGCGGTGTTTGTTTGATGATATCAAAAATTTTATTCAAATATTCCAAAGGCATATCTTTATGAAACAAATCACTCATCGAATTGACAAAATATACCGTAGCTTTTTTTCTTTTTAAGGGTTCGTGTAATCTTTCGGGGACGATATTAAAATGAAAACCGTTTTCGTATCCTCTTACTCCCATGGCTTGCAAGCGAATAGCCATAGTTTCGGCATAACA
>JAMOVT010000018.1 GCA_027061855.1 Flavobacteriales bacterium | reverse complement strand
ACCTGCCATATACGCATATAAAAATAGGCCAACCATAATAAAGGGATTAGCAAAAGGAGTATGAAATATTTAGGTTCTTCAATCTGATACATAATTCAATGTTTTACTTCGTGTTTAAATATAGCTCTTCAACCATGTGTATCTCAATAGACCTACCATAAAAATCAATATAATTGCCGCCAATACATAAGGACGGTAAAGTTCTTTGTAATTATAATATTTTAATTCTTTTATTTCGGTTTTTTCGAGCTTATCAATTTCTTTATATATTTTGTCCAATTTGGTATTATCGGTTGCTCTAAAATATTTTCCTCCCGTTTCTTCGGCAATTTTTTTCAATAATTTTTCATCAATTTCCACTTTCGCATTTCGATATACAAAGCTTCCGTCAGGGGCTATTGCCACAGGTGTAGGTGCATACCCATTGGTTCCAATCCCGATGGTATATACTTTAATTCCGAATTGCTTGGCTAATTCCAAAGCCGTTAAAGGGTGAATTTCTCCGGTATTATTTACCCCGTCTGTCATCAAAATCACCACTTTACTTTTTGCTTTACTATCTTTTAATCGGTTTATGGCAGTAGCCAAACCCATCCCGATTGCCGTTCCTTGATCCAAAGTATTAAAAAGCTGATTAAAATTGATTTTTCTCACGGCTTGCATAACAATCCTGTGATCGGAGGTAATAGGCACTTGCGTAAAAGCTTCACCGGCATATAATACCACTCCAAAACGGTCATTAGGGCGTTTTTTGATAAAATTAATAGCCGTTTTCTTTAAAGCTTCCAAACGATTGGGTTTTAAATCGCGAGCCAACATACTTGCCGATACATCAATCGCCAACATGATATCAATCCCTTTTGTTTTCTTTGTTTTGGCCGTTACATCCACCGACCGGGGGCGTGCCAAACCAATAGTGGAAAGTGTAAAAGCCAAAAGCAACAATAAACTTAATAAAGGCAATACTTTATTTTTAAGGGTCTTGAATCCGCCAAATTGCTCCGTAGCAGAAAAAAGCATATAGGCTCTTTGATTATAACGGTTTCGATATAACCATACCGCCAAAACGGGAATCAAAAGCAAAAGCCATAAATAATAAGGGCTGTAAAATTCAAAATGTTCTATCATTCCTTTCATCATTTTATTCTTTAATTAATTCTGCCGACTGCAATACCTTTTCTGCCAATTCTTTGTTTTCTTTACTTCCCTTTTTATAGGCCACAAAGATCAATCTGGAATAATTATCCCCCGAAAAAGATTTGGCTTCAAAATCGAATTTACGAGTAAGATTTAGTTTCGGAATTTCCATCTCAAATTCTCCTTTCAGATAAGTTCCGTTTTCTGTTTGATCTTTTTCAATAACAGGATTTTTCACCTTCAAACTTTGAAAGAAAAAACGAAGCATCTCTTCTCCACTACCCATTCCGCCGGGTATGGGTTTATCCATATCTATATTGATGTCGACAATGGCATATCCTTTCAAGAAATTTTGATCGGTGTAAACGGAAATTTCCCCGGGCATTTTTTCCAACATCATTTTCTCCGTTTCACTTAAATTTTCTTTAATGTTATAAGGAGTTAAAATATGCGGTGTGGTCACACCCAAAGCCGGACTTCCTCCATATTCTCCGTAAAGCCATTCGGGAGCGGAAACATTTTCTTTTACTTGTTCCAAAATACCGTATTTATTCAAGAAATAATAAGTGGCACCGCCGATGCTTAAAACCAAAGCCAAAATAAGAGATAATGTAATATATAAAATTCTGCGCTTTTTTCGTTTGGCTTGTTCTATTTCGGCTTGCTTACGCGCTTTTTCCTCGGCAATAGCCGTCAAAGTTTGATTGGAGGAGTCAATTAAATCTTTAATTACTTGCATATCTTCATCCACTTCTGACGGTGTCGGTGACAAATTGGCATATTTTGCCAAATCAGCTCTTTTTAAAGTTTTTTCTAATTTTTCCAATAAAGCGGGAGAGAAATATTCCCCGTTTTCAAAACGGTATTTTTTTAATTCGGCCATCAATTCCGAAGAAATTTTTTCTTTGGCAGAGATATGCAAATCTTCTTCCAAGTATTCCTTTAAAAGATGTGTCAATTCAAAATAATGTTTCCCCGCTTCTCCTCTGCTCCATAAAGCTTCATGTTGAAGCTTATTCCATTGTGCAACGGCTCTTTCATAAGGAGTTTGTTTTTTTGTTTGCGAGAATATTTTATGTCTTCTTTTATAAATATAATATCCCAATGGAATCAATAATACTAGCAACCACCAAAAATATGAATAGTTATTTTGTCGATAGGCGGAAGCCTCTTTCCCCTCATTATTTAAAATATCTTTAAATCCGTACGCCGGTTGATTAATGGTATCCAATTTTACTCCCAGCACTTCAATACCGGGGATACTATCTGTGGTTAGAATGCTGTCTTGGATGGAAATATTAATGGGCGGAAGGGTGTATTTTCCCGTATCCCAGGCGGTTAAATAGTAATTTTTTAAAAGTTTCCTCTTTGGTTTTTTCTCTAATGTATCAGGTAACGGACTTTTTACCACTTCAAATTTTCCCAATTCTTTTAATTCGGGAAAGTCGACAAATGTCAATGTATCGGTATCCGCTTGAATACTCAATTTGATTTGCTCTCCGATTCTGATTTTTGTAGTATCGATTTTAATTTGCAATCGAGGATCCTCTTGTGCAAATAAAGTTCTTGCCCCCAAAAGTAATCCCCACAACAAAATTATTCGATATGCATTCTTCATTTTCTTCATTCTAATTGCGTTGTTTAAAATATTGCAATAATTTTTTAATGTATGATTCGTTTGTCGCAACTTCTATTGTTCCCGCCCCAGCCGATTGAAAGGATTTTTTGAAGTAATTTCTGTTGGCCAAAAAATGTGCGGCATAAGTTCGTCTTAAATCTTTATTACTTGTATCTATATATTGTTTTTTACCCGTTTCCAAGTCATTAATCAAAACCAATCCTAAATCCGGTATTTCCTTTTCCAAAGGGTCATAAACTTTGATACCGGTCAAATCGTGTTTGCGCCCGAGGATTTTCAAGGTGTTGTCATATTCCTTATCCATAAAATCCGAAACCATAAAAACGATGGCTTTCTTTTTAAGAATATTATAAAGGAACTTTAAAGCTTGACTCAAATCTGTTTTTTTATTTTTAGGTTGAAAGTCTACCAATTCGCGTATAATTCGCAATACATGTGAACGTCCTTTCGCCGGAGGAATAAACAGTTCGATTTCATCGGTAAACAAGACCAAACCCACCTTGTCGTTGTTTTGAATAGCCGAAAATGCCAAGGTGGCGATAATCTCGGTTATCATGTCTTTTTTCAGCTGATTTTTTGTCCCGAAAAATTCCGATTGACTCATATCAACCGCCAGCATCATTGTTAACTCTCTTTCCTCTTCAAAAACCTTCACAAAAGGAGTTTTATAACGAGCGGTAACATTCCAGTCAATATTTCGTACATCATCTCCATAGGCATAAGGACGCACTTCCGAGAAAGTCATACCGCGTCCTTTAAAAGAACTGTGGTATTCACCTCCGAAAATATGATCGGAAAGACGCTTGGTCTTGATTTCGATTTTTCTTACTTTTTTTAAAATATCCTTGGTAGTCATTTATTTTTGAATCGTTGAATTGTTGAATTGTTGAATCGTTAAAATGCTGAATCGCGAGACTAAGGCACTTCAACCGTATTCACGATTTTTTCAATGATGTCTTCGGTTGTTACATTTTCGGCTTCGGCTTCATAGGTTAATCCGATTCTGTGACGCAATACATCATAAACCATGGCACGAACATCTTCGGGAATTACAAAACCCCTTTTATTGAGGAAAGCATAAGCTTTTGATGCGATTGCCAAGTTGATACTTGCACGCGGGGAAGCCCCGAAATTAATAAGCGGTTTTAATTCTTCCAGTCCATATCTTTCGGGATATCGTGTAGCAAAGACAATATCCAAAATATATTGTTCGATTTTGGGATCGATATAGATTTTTTTCACTACCTCACGGGCATCGAGAATTTGTTTAGTAGTGGTGACGGGATTCACTTGCATAAAATTCTCTTTCATATTCCGACGAAGAATCTCCAATTCTTCTTTTTGAGTAGGATAATCAATGATCGTTTTCAGCATAAAACGGTCCACTTGCGCCTCGGGAAGCGGATATGTTCCCTCTTGTTCCACCGGGTTTTGAGTAGCCATTACCAAAAAGGGTTCTTCCAGTTTGAAAGTTTTGTCACCGATGGTAACCTGACGCTCTTGCATGGCTTCCAGTAAAGCGGACTGCACTTTTGCAGGCGCACGGTTAATTTCGTCTGCCAATACAAGATTAGCAAAGATAGGTCCTTTGCGCACTTCAAATTTATTTTCCTGAACATTATAAATTAATGTTCCTATAACATCGGCAGGGAGTAAATCGGGGGTAAATTGAATACGGCTGAATTTTGCATTGATAGCTTTCGCCAAAGTGTTTATCGCCAATGTTTTGGCCAATCCGGGCACACCTTCCAAAAGTATATGTCCTTTTCCCAATAAACCGATAAGCAAACGGTCTATCATCTGATCTTGGCCTACAATAACTTTATTGATTTCAAATTTCAAAGCATCAACAAAAGCGCTTTCTTTGCGAACCAATTCGTTGATTTCATTTACATTTATATTTTGTTCCATATCAAAAATTTTTTCGTTTTATGTCTTCTACAAAATTATGCCATTTGAAGTTAAAAAAAATATAAAGCTCAAAAAAGAAGCGAAATAAGGTGTAGTTTTATGAAAAATTTAGCAATTCCTGACATTATTTCATTCATACTGTCGTGATTTTCATGCAAATATTTAATTATCTTTGTCATATTAATGAGGTATTTTTCATGAACAATAATTTTTTTGCTTTTTTATTTGTATTTAGCCTTCCTTTTTTGATATCCGCACAAGAAGAGAAAGACAGCTTAATTTCTTCCCAAAAAAAGCCCAAAATCGGATTGGTTTTAAGTGGAGGCGGAGCCAAAGGTATGGCACATATCGGGGTATTGAAAGTTTTGGAAAAATATAAAATCAAACCAGATTATATAGGCGGAACAAGTATGGGAGCTATTGTAGGTAGTTTATATGCGGCGGGTTACTCAGCAGACCAAATTGATTCGATTTTTCGTAAAATGGATTTCGATAAAATTATGTTTGATACCCAAGAAAGAAAGTACAAAAATTTTTTTAAGAAAAAAAGAGGACCAAAATTCATTCTCAGTCTTCCTTTTTCTTTTGAAGAAATGAGTGTACAAATTCCCAAAGGGCTTTCCGGTTCACAAAATATGTTCAATGAAATGTCTCATTGCCTATATCCTACTCATTCCATTGATAATTTTAATCAATTAAATATTCCGTTTTTATGCATTTCGACAGATATAACAACGGGAGAGCAAGTCTTATTTAACCGGGGATTTCTGCCAGAAGCAGTAACCGCCAGTGCTTTATTGCCTACTGTCTATGCTCCATTGGAGCTCAACAACCGGCTTTTGCTAGATGGAGGAATTGTCAATAATTATCCGGTGCAAGAAATAAAAGATGTCGGGGCAGATATTATCATCGGTTCTGATGTGCAAGGGAAAATTCTCAAAAAAGATCAAATAAAGGACATCACGAATATAATGGATCAAATCGTGAGTTTCCAAATGTATAAAGAAATGCCTCAAAAACGTTTGCTTACCGATATTTATATTCAACCGGATATAAACGGAATCGGCCTTACGGATTTTGAGAATATTGACAGCATAATTTCCCGTGGAGAGAAAGCGGCGGAGCCGAAAATTGCAAAAATTGCCGGAATTTATGCCAAAAAGAATTATCAAAAACCCCATTTGTTAACCAACATTCCCGATAGTTTATTTTTTGATGAGATTCAAATTGAGGGACAAAATCATTACAGACGGAACTATATCTTGAATAAAATCGGAATTCAAACCAAAGAAAAAATCAGCTATAAAAATTTTATCGAAGGAATAGAAAACCTCTATGGAACAGAAAATTTCGACTTTATTCACTACCGGTTTAACAAAACAAAAAATAAAAATATACTTCAATTAAAACTCAAAGAAAAAGACCATAATGCTTATATAAATATCGGTTTTCATTATAATCCCCTTTATAAAATTAATGTCATAGGGAATTTGGAAAAAAAATATCTTTTTGCTAAAAACGATTTCTTTTCAATGGATATTATCGGAGGAGAATATACGCGTTTCAATTTGGACTATTTAATCGATAATGGGTTCGGGTGGAATATAGGCTTTCATTCCGGCTATCATCGAGTTGGTACTACTGTCGATTCCCAATTGTTTTTTGACGATGGAATATCTCTTAATCAATTGGACCTGAATATCGAGCAATGGACAAATAAATTGAGCTTTCAAGGAACAATGAAACATTCCATTTATTTGACTTTGGGGTTACAGCACCAATATAAAAACTATTATACATTGGTTTTTTCGGGTACCAATCAAAATTTACCCTATACTTTCAGCAAAAACCATTATTATGGAAGCTTCGTACGTTTTGATCTCGACAGCAGAGATGATTTTGATTTTCCAAAAAAAGGAGTGAAACTGGAATTAAGCTGGAACTATGTGCCGTTTTCAAGTAATTTTTATAACGACTTTCATCCTTATTCGGTTTATAAATTGGAATTTGAATTTACAAAAAAGCTTTTTTCATCCTTTTATTTACATTCAAAAATTCACTCCGGTATACTCTATACAAATGAGGCCAGTTTTGATAATTATTTTTATCTGGGAGGAAATATTGAGGATATGAATTTTGAAAATTTTGAAGATTTCCCTATCCTTAAACCACTTTCACTCAATGCTACTAAATATACACGAGGATCTATCCTTTTCGATTACGTTTTCTATAAAAACCACCATATCGAAACCGGTGCACATTATATGATTTATGATCGATCGACTTTATTGTTAGGAGAAAAAACCCAAACACTAAAAGGACTAAGCATTGCCTATGCTTATGAATCATTCTTGGGTCCTCTACGAATCAGTTATTCACGTTCTCCCAATACAAAAGATCATATTTTTTCATTTGTGTTCGGCTATGTATTTTAATTTTGGAATAATCTTTGATTTATTTTTTGAAAATAAACTACTAATGAAAAAATTTTTACTTTTAATTGGCTTTTTCATCACATTGGGATTTTACTCGGTTTTTGGGCAAGAGCTTCCCTATCAACCCGGAGAACATTTCAAATTTAAAATTCATTATGGAATTTTTAATGCCGGATATGCTACTTTGGATTTAAAAGAAGGAAAATTTAAAGGAAAAAAACTACTGCATGCCATTGGAAAAGGCTGGACTACCGGCATATCCCGGTGGATTATGAAAGTAAATGACAATTACGAAAGTTATTTTGATTATAATAATAAACCCCAACGTTTTATTCGTAAAATTGATGAAGGAGGCTATACCAAGGACGTGGAAATGCACTTTGACCATTCCAAAAAGAAAGTATTGGTAATCGATAATAAAAAAAAGAAAACCAATTATCATAAAATCCATGAAAATATCCATGATATGGTTTCTGTTTTTTATTATTTAAGAAATTATGATATTGCCGGAATGAAAGCGGGAGACGAAATTCAAGTTGATTTATTTTTTGATAATGAAATCTATCCTTTCAAACTCAAAATGCTGGGAAAAGAAACTATCCGTACCAAATTCGGAAAAATGAGAACAGTAAAATTCCGTCCCTTGGTAATGTCTGGTAGAATTTTCAAAGAAGATGAAAGTCTTACTGTATGGATTAGTGATGATGCCAATAAAATTCCCGTTTTGATTCAAGCAAAACTTATGGTGGGCTCACTTAAAGCCAGTTTAATCGAATACAAGGGTGTTTCACATCCTTTGGCTTTGAAAAAATAATTTTTTCTTTTACTACTAGTTTAAAAGCAACCAATAATTATTTCTATACCGGTAATGGTTCAACAGGCAACCTCATCCTATTTTGCCGATATTCCCGGGATCAAGCAAACCAATTTTCTCAATTTCCGCCTGAGATATGATTTTTAAAAAAAACGGTTAGACAATGGGTCCAACCGTTTTTTAATAAAGAAAATCATCATTTTTATTCTTCGCCACCTCCTGCTCCAAGAAGGAAATAACCTCCTTTTATAAGGATTTCGGTATTTTCCGGTAGTTTTTGCACAGGAGTAATTTCTATTAAATTTTTCCAAGAATTCCCTGCTTTTACTTCAATGGGAAGTAAAATTATCTTTTCGTTTTCTTCTTTTTGTTTTACCAAAATAAATTGCTTGTTACCTTCATCAATCACAGCGGTTTCAGGCACAACAATTGCTTTGTGATTATCGGTAGCAATTTTTGCCGTAACAAACATTCCCGGAAGCAATGAAGCAGCTTGTTTTTCATCTTTCAAATGTCCGTGAACATTTACCGTACGTTGTTTTTCATCTATATTTTTCCCTATTAAATGCACCTCCCCTTCATATATCTTTTGAGGATAATCCGGCTGGAAGAAAATAAGGTCCTGCCCCACTTTGAGTTTTTGCACGTCTTTCTCGAAAACCTTCATTTCGACGTGCTTGTGTTGGTTATTTACTACTTTCATTGCCACTTGGACAGGTTCCAAATACACACCTTTCTCAATATTGATATCCGTTACATAACCGCTCAAAGGTGCAGTAATATATATTACGGAACGAATTTGTTCCGAAGATAATTTATCGGCATTAATATTGAGCATTTGCAATTGCTTACGTAAAGAATGATAACGACTCAAAGCCGATTGGTATTCGGATTTTGCTTTTAAATATTTTTTTACCGAGGTAATTTGTTCCTCTTTGAGTTGTTTTTGACGCTCATAATCGGATTTTAAATAATCCAAACTATTTTTGGTCGCCAAATATTCTTCTTGAAGATTGATATATTCGGGATTTTTCAAGCTGAACAAAACTTGCCCTTTTTTTACATAATCTCCTTCCAAAAGATTAAAACTTTGCACATATCCACCCATTACCGGACTAATGGAAGCTTTGTTTTTTGGTGGGACATCCACCATACCTGTTACTTCAATATACTCTGGAAAATCGACTATTTGCACTTTTCCAAAGGCCATATCATTGGCCTTAAATTGAGCTTTTGTAATTTCTATATTTTCATTTTGCGCCTCCGTTTCCGGCTGTGCAGTAGACATCTCCGTTTGTTTATTGTCTGCTTCTTTGTTTTTGGAACTGTTGCAGGCGGAAAGCAATCCGAAAGCAAATAGTATATATAAATATTTTTTCATTTGGTTTAATTTTTTTATTATTTAAAATTTTATGATGTATAGGTAATTTTTATAAGGTTAATTTAATATACAAATCCTTACATTAGCTATTCATTTTTTTACTCATTTATATTTAAATAATTAAGTGATAATACAATTTTGTTGTAAGCATCCAGCCGGTTTAGATATTCGTTTTCAATATCCATGGCATTTTGCAAACTTTGTATGTATTGAAAGAAATCTATTTCACCGGCTTTATATGATTTTTCAGCCGTAGTAAACAACTTTTCCGATAAATATTTTCCCTCGGTCGAATAATAATCCAAATATTGCCGGTTTTCGGCCAGTTGTTGCAATAAAATATCTTTTTTACTCTTTAATTGCAAAAGTGTATTTTCTGCTTGATACTGATTTTGTTGCCATGCAATTTTAGCGGCTTTGGCTTTGTTTTTTTGGGCACCGAAAAAAAGCGGTATTTTTAAACCGACCATATAAGCATTATAAGAATCATTTCCGGGCTGCCATGTATTTCCATAAGTATAACCAAAACGTAAACCGGGTAATAATTTGCGTTTTTCCGTTTTGAAAGCATATTGCGATTGCTTGACACTAGACAACATTTTTTGTCGCAAAGGATGATTCTCTAAATCCAAATCCGTCAGGTTAATTTTTTGGGGTTCGGATAGTTCCAAGTTCTCCAAAAATATAGGGGTTTGTACTAGGTTTTGGAGAGTAATAAAATCCTTTTCGATACTTTTATCTACGGCTTGTAATTGCAAGGCTATTTTTTTTCGCTGGGCTTGTGCCAAAAGTTTTTCCAATGCATTACTTTCTCCTAATTCAAACTTACGCACTACTGCTTTTTCAAATTGACGGTAAAGTGAATCCAAAAAGATATAATTCCCGCGTTTCGCCATCAAAACCTTTAAATTTTCATAAGTAGCGAGAATCCGGTTTTTAAGTTTCATTACTTGCATATCAAAATCTGCTTCGGCAATTTGATTGCCTTCATTTAACATTTTTTTTCGGGCGAAATATACACTCGGAAAATCAAAATCTTGTGAAACTTTGAAACTTCTATATACTTCTCCGTCAATATCAGAAGTATTTGTAGGATCATATTCATATTCCACAGAAGTTTTATCAATTTCGAAAGCGGTTTTTTCCAACCATTTTGCTTTGGTTTTTCCCAATTCATAGGCCTTGATTTCTTTATTATTTTTCAAAGCCATTTCTATCAATTGGTCGGCATTGATTTTTTCTTGTGCTTGTAAACTGCCCGTCAAAGCAAAAAACAAAATCAGAATTGTTAATTTTTTGGGTCTCATTCTTAATTTTTTAAATGGAGTGGAAAAAATACTGTATAAAACCGGAAGAACAATCAAGGTTAAAAAAGTAGATGTAAACAATCCTCCGATTACTACCGTTGCCAAAGGCCGTTGGACCTCTGCTCCGGCAGACTGCGAAATAGCCATGGGTAAGAAACCCATCATAGCAGCCATTGCCGTAAGAATTACAGGACGCATTCTTTCTTTTGAACCTCTGATAATCAATTCATTCATCGTAAGACCTTGTCCTTTGAGCTCACGATAATGCTCTATTAATACAATTCCGTTTAGAACAGCAATACCAAACAAAGCAATAAAACCGATTCCTGCAGAAATACTAAAAGGCATATCACGCAACCACAAGGCAAAGATTCCTCCAATAGTGGACAAAGGAATGGCGGTATAAATCATCAAGCTTGTTTTGACATTATCAAAAGCAAAATACAATAAAATAAATATCAATAGTAATGCTATGGGAACTACAATCATTAATCGTTTTTTTGCCGAACGTAAATTTTCAAATTGTCCGCCGTATTCCACAATATATCCGGGGGGAAGCTTAATTTTCGTATCAATTACTTGTTGAATATCCTTTACTACTGATTCCAAGTCTCTTCCCCGCACATTAATTCCGATGGCGATACGTCTTTTGGTGGCATCACGAGATATTTTGGCAGGTCCTTTTTCAAGCTTTATTTCAGCTACTTCTTTAAAGGGAACCGTTTCACCCGTTTGGGTAATAACAGGTATATTTTTAATAGCATCTATATCATTTATCAATTTGGAATCAAAACGTGCTGTCAAATCAAAACGCTTTTCACCTTCAAAAACTTCACCGGCAGGCAATCCTCCCATGGCAATGGATAGAATACTGTTTACTTCGTCAACAGATACACCGTATTTTGCCAATTTATCCCGTTGAATTTTGATATTCAGCTGTGGTAGCCCTTCGGTTTTTTCAACAATCACATCGGCTGCTCCCGGAATATTATCAATTTTGGCTTTAATTTTCATCGCGGTTTGATGCAACAGATTTAAATCCTCACCGTATATTTTTACGGCGATATCCGAACGGGTTCCTGAGATCAATTCATTGAAACGCATTTCAATAGGTTGTGTAAACTCAAATTCGATACCGGGAAGAATGCTCAACGAATCTTTGATTTTTTCAATCAATCCGTCTTTTGTTTGTGCTGTCTTCCATTCACTTTTGGGTTTGAGCTTTACTATTACATCAGCATCTTCCATAGACATTGGATCCGTAGGCACTTCGGCAGCTCCAATACGGCTTACCACTTGTTCTACCTCTGGGAAAGATTTTAATATTTTTTCGATTTTGGTCGTTGTTTCAATCGTTTTTTTCAAAGACGTTCCACTTTTTAAAACAGGTTGAATCACAAAATCTCCTTCATCCAAAGTTGGCACAAACTCTCCTCCCATTTTGGAAAAAGTATAAGCCGAAATGAAAAGCAAAATTAAAGCTATGGATAAGACCAATTTTTTATGTGACAAAGCAAATCGCAAAGTGGGCTCATATAAACCATTTAAAAATTCAATGAGTTTATCGGAAATATTTTTTTTATTACTCTTTTTGGGACGCAATAATAAAGCGGAAATAGCAGGAATGTATGTCATTCCGAGAATCATCACACCGGTTAAGGCAAAAATAAATACCAAAGCCATAGGACGGAACATTTTTCCTTCTACACCTGTCAAAGCCAAAATAGGCAAGAAAACGATAATAATTATCATTTGTCCGAAAATAGCAGAATGCATCATTTTAGATGAAGCTTCATAGGTGATTTCATCCATATCTTCTTGTCTTTCCTCCTTAGATTCTTTTAATAATTTTGCACTTTCCCAAGCAATTTTAAAAGCAATAAATTCCACAATTATTACTGCTCCGTCAATTATAATCCCAAAGTCAATGGCTCCTAAGCTCATTAAATTGGCATCAATTCCGAATATATACATCAAAGTCAGTGCAAAAAGCAATGATAAAGGAATGACAGAGGAAATGATCAAAGCCGAACGCCAGTTACCCAATAAAAGTAAAACCACCAAAATAACGATAATACTTCCCAAGATTAGGTTTTCTGCAATGGTAAAGGTCGTTTTATTTAACAACTCCGTTCTTTCCAGAAACGGATTGATATAAACACCTTCGGGCAATGATTTTGAAACCTGTGCAACTCTTTCTTTTACATTTTTGATTACCTCACTTACATTTGCTCCTTTCAGCATCATAATTTGCCCCATTACTTTTTCTCCTTCCCCATTTCCCGTTATGGCTCCAAAACGAGTGGCAAAACCATAACCTACATCACCAACATCTTTCACATAAACGGGAACACCTCCTCGGTTTAGCACTTCAATATTTTTTATATCGTCCAAGCTTCTGATGAGTCCGTCACTCCGAATAAAATAGCTTTTATTGGCTTTTTCTATATAACCTCCTCCGGCAATTCCGTTATTGTCTTTCAATGCTTTATAAACATCTGAAACACTAATATTCAAAGCTTTTAATTTTTCGGGATTGAGTTTAACCTCAAATTGTTTCAATTTTCCTCCCCATGTATTCACCTCCACTACTCCGGGAATACCGGTTAAATTCCTTTTGACAATCCAATCCTGAATGGTTCGTAAATCCATCAATGAGTATTTATCCTTGTATTGCGGCTTGACTTCCAAAGTATATTGATAAATCTCTCCCAAACCGGTAGAAATAGGCCCCATTTCGGGTTTATTAATTCCTTCGGGAAGTTTATCTCCTAAATTTCTGAGTTTCTCGGCGATTAACTGACGAGGTAAATAGGTCCCCATTTCATCCTTAAAAACCAGGGTTACCACCGATAATCCGAATTTTGAAATGGAACGGATTTCTTCAATTCCCGGTAAATTTCCCATTTCAAGTTCGACGGGATAAGTAATAAATTGCTCCACATCTTCGGTAGACATATCGCGGGTGGTAGTTAATATTTGAACCTGATTGTTTGTGATGTCAGGCACGGCACCAATTGGAATGTGTGTCAAGGAATAAAATCCTGAAACCACAATCATAAATGTAAGTAAGAATACGATAAACTTATGCTTAACGCTAAAATGAATAATTTTTGATAACATTTTAAAATGATTTAATGAGTTAATAAGAAATAAGAAGCAGAAATATGCTTTTTATATAAATTTAATAAACATTAAATCAATTCGGGAGGGGAATAAAGAGGTTTAATATGAACACATGAACCAAATTCCTTATAAAAATTAGGAAGTTTTTGGGCACAAAGATTCAATTGTATCAATATCTCTTCGGGTGAATTAAAACTCCAAACATGCAAAGTTTCAATATGGTGCGTATGTTTACTATCCGATTTCTTTCTATCGGGATGTTTTTTATTTAAATGCTTAATGACTATTTCTTCCTTACCGTAATGTTTTTGCAGAAAATCAATTAAAGTATCCCCAGATTCCAAATGCTCAATAGCATCCGAAAAAAAAGAATTCAAATTCCTTAAGTCTTCTGGATGCCATTGAATACTTTGGATAAGGATTGAAATAATTAATATGTAATTTATTATAGTCTTCATTAGAATATTGCAAATATACAAGGAGGATAAGCAAAAGTTATAGTTTGTTTATACAATTTATTTATAATGATATTATTTTTCTTTATCAATCCTTAAAAAAAACCTTTTTACATATCCATTCCTGCATGGGTATTTGTTGTTTTTGCATTGTTTCCTTTTGGATTCATCATACTTGGTTTTCCTTGTAACTGTGCAGAGGCATCAATTGTAAACACACCGTTTATAACCACTTCATCTCCGGTCATTAAACCTGATAAAACTTCCAGTTGATCACCATAAGTTTTGCCTGTTTTTATTTCTTTCATTTCAAAAGCAGGTACTTCTCCCGGTAATTTTATATAAACCACCGAGCGTTTACCTGTCCATAAAACGGCTGTTTTAGGCAAAAGAATTCGCATCCCTTTTTCCTGCATTTCCGGTGATTTTATTTTTACATCAATTTGTGCCAGCATACCGGGTTTCAATCTCTTTTGGTTATTAGATAAAACTATTCGGGCTTCTGCAGTTCGAGTTTTGGTATTAACGGTAGGTTCTATATAATCTATTTTCCCTTTTAATACTTTTCCAGGAAAGGCATTCAAACGTATTTCGGCTGCTTGTCCGTTTTGGATATTCTCCAAATCTTTTTCATAAATATCCGCCACAATCCAAACAGTGGATAAATCAGCAATTTTGTATAAAGCTCCTCCTTCTTTTAAATGAGTGCCTTCATTGGCTTTAATTTCGCTGATAAAGCCTGCATAATCAGCATAAACCGGCATATTGGGTATGATTTTCCGGGTATTTTCAATCTGCCGGATTTGGCGGTCGGTTAATTTCCAATATTTCAATTTCTGCCTCACTGCACGATACAATTCGGGTTGTGCATCTTTAATATACATGGCTTGTAATAATTCGTTTTGAGCAGTTACCAAATCAGGAGAGTAAATCAAGGCAATTTTTTGTCCTTTCCGTACAAAATCCCCTTCGGATTGCACATACATTTTTTCTATTCTTCCTGCTATATGAGTGGTTTGAGTTGCAGTATTTTCTTTGTTTTCGGACACAGAGCCCGTAAGGGTTATATTTCCGGCTGCCATCCTTCTTTTATCTCCTATTTTCATTGTTTC
>JAMOVT010000017.1 GCA_027061855.1 Flavobacteriales bacterium | reverse complement strand
GAATTCGGATTGAAAAGCATTAAAAATATCAAATCCAATGCGATTGTGATAGTAGGAGAAAAAGACGGGAATTTCTTTTTAATGGGCATGGGAGCCGGACAACCCAACCGGCTTATCGCCACCGAATTGGCTCTCGCAAAAGCCCGTGATTTTATCAAACAGGACTTTAAAGGAAAAGCCGGAGATTTTGAAAGTTTTTATCAAAAAGAAATGGAAAAAGCCTGCCTCGTTTCGGATGCTTTTTTCCCGTTCCCCGATAATGTCGAGCTGGCCGCCGCAAAAGGAATTAAAACCATTGTGCAACCCGGCGGTTCCATTAGAGACAAACAAGTGATTGAAACCGCCAATCGCTTGGGAATTAATATGATTTTTACGGGTTTACGGCATTTTAGGCATTGAGAATGTTTAAAAAACAATTTGGATTTTGTTATCTAAATAGGTAACTTTGTAAAAAATAAAGTTTGGAAAATAGCAAAATCGGAGTTTTTAAAAATTATTTTTGGGATTTTTATAATCGTCAAACCGATAAAGTCCAATTAAAAATTGATTGGACAATAGATTTGATAAGAACCACTCCCGTAGTCCCAAAAAAAATTCTTTAAAAAATTAAAAAATGCCGATGATTTATGGGAAATAAGAATAAATGCAGATAATGGAATTTACAGAATATTTTGTTTTTTTGATGAAGATAATCTGATTATTTTGACCAGTGGATTCCAAAAGAAAACCCAAAAAATTCCTTTAAAAGAAATTAAAAAAGCTATCAAAATTAAAAAAGAATATTATGGAAGTAAATAAAAACATCACCATGTGGGAAGAGCATTTGGATAAAAAATACGGAAAAAAAGGAACCAAAACCCGAAGCGAATACGAAAAGGGTTTTGAAACTTTCAAAATAGGAGTATTGATCGCTGAAGCGAGGAAAAAACAAAACTTAACACAGCAACAATTGGCTGAAAAAATCGGCACAACAAAAAATTATATTTCCAGAATAGAAAATGATGCAAGCGACATCCGGCTCTCCACTTTAATAAGAATCATAAAAGACGGATTGGGTGGAAATCTCAAAATATCTTTTGAATGAATTAAATCCCGTTAAATAATCATGATAGTTTCGGGATAATCAAAAAATTATACAGGCACTAAACAATAATTTCTTACTTCTCATAATTCGGCGCACTTTTGGTAATCATTACATCATGCGGGTGGCTTTCGGTTAATCCGGCATTGGAGATTTTGACAAAACGGGCATGGTGGCGCATATTTTCGATGTTTTTGGCTCCGCAATATCCCATTCCGGCTTTCAATCCGCCGGTCAATTGATACAAAATATTTTTTACCGCTCCTTTATAATTTACCAAGGCTTCGATGCCTTCGGGAACCAGTTTGTTTTGCGCTTTTTTCTCCTGAAAATACCGGTCTTTGCTTCCTCTTTTCATGGCCGCCATAGACCCCATTCCCACATAGGATTTGAATTTTTTCCCGTCTTTTTCAATCAGCTCGCCCGGAGCTTCATCGGTTCCCGCCAGCATTCTTCCCAGCATTACCGTATGCGCTCCCGCGGCTATGGCTTTGGCAATATCTCCCGAAAATTTGATTCCGCCGTCGGCAATGATTCCCACTTCCTGATTGATCAATTGCTCGTAAACATCGTTTACGGCGGTCAGTTGGGGAACCCCTACTCCCGCTACCACCCTTGTGGTACAAATTGCTCCGGGCCCCACTCCTATTTTAACGGCATCGGCACCGGCATATACCAAGGTTTGGGCCGCTTCGGCGGTTACTATATTTCCTGCAATCACATCGATTTCCGGAAAATGCTGTTTCAAAGTTTGTAAGGCCTCAATGATTCCTTTGGAATGCCCGTGAGCAGAGTCCAAAGTAAAAACATCCACTCCGGCTTTGGCCAAAGCCTCCGCTCTTTCAAGCAAATCCGAAGATATGCCCAATGCCGCTCCCGCCAGCAAGCCTCCCTCCCTTCCTGTAACGGCCAAGGGATTTTTTCCCCTGTCAAAAACCCGGTTTTTTACCTTTTTCACTTCTGCCGCTTGTTCATCAATGCTTAAATTTTTATGAATAATCCCTATACCGCCTTCAAGGGCAAGGGCAATTCCCATCTCCGATTCGGTAACCGTATCCATTGCAGCACTGATTACGGGAATATTCAAGTCGATATTACGGGTCAATTTGGTTTTCAAATCCACTTCGTGGGGCAATACCTCCGAGTAGGAAGGTACAAGCAAAACATCGTCAAAGGTATAGGCTTCTTTTATAATTTTTCCGTGTAACATAGATTTTAATTTATGGTTATTATTATTTATTCCCACTCAATCGTGGCGGGAGGTTTGGAGCTGATATCATAAACCACACGATTGATCCCCTTTACTTCATTGATGATCCGGGTGGAGACCAAGTCGAGAAACTCATAAGGCAATCTTGACCAGGTGGCCGTCATAAAATCGGTGGTGTCCGCCGAGCGGATTACGGCCGTATATTCGTACGTGCGCTCGTCTCCCATTACTCCGACGGATTTTACCGGCAATAAAACGACAAATGCCTGGCTGACTTTATCGTATAAATCATGCTTGTATAATTCCTCGATAAAAATGGCATCGGCTTCTTGGAGAATACGGATTTTCTCCCGGTCGATTTCTCCCAATATGCGAATCCCCAAGCCGGGCCCGGGAAAAGGATGCCGCATGATCATTTTCTCCGGTATTCCCAATTCCATTCCCAATTTACGCACTTCGTCTTTAAAAAGTTCTTTGAGAGGTTCGAGTAATTCCAAATGCATTTCTTCGGGCAAACCACCCACATTATGATGAGATTTTATAGTAGCCGAAGGACCTCCTTTGGCCGATTTTGATTCGATTATATCGGGATAGATCGTTCCTTGGGCCAAAAAACGGGCCTCTTTGATTTTGCCCGCTTCGCGATTGAAAACATCGATAAAAGTTTTTCCTATGATTTTTCTTTTTTCTTCGGGATCGGAGATTCCTTTCAAAGCATTGATAAATTCATCGGCGGCATCTACTTTTTTGATGTTCATCCGGTAATTTTCTCCGTAGGTTTCCATTACCGTGCCGGCTTCGTTTTTTCTCAGCAAACCGGTATCCACAAATATACAATGGAGATTATCTCCAATGGCTTTATGAATCAACATCGCCGCTACCGAAGAATCCACGCCTCCCGAGAGTCCCAAAATCACTTTTTGATTGCCTGCTTTTTGTTTTATTTCTTCTATTTGCCTGTCGATATAACCGCTCATATCCCAATTTTGCTCGGCTTCGCAAATATCCAATACAAAATTCTTTATGATTTGTTTTCCGTATTCTGTATGTTGGACTTCCGGATGGAATTGAGTGGCATAAATTTTTCTTTTCTCATCGGCCATAGCGGCAATAACCTTGTCGGTATGTCCCAGCTGCTCAAAACCGGGAGGAAGTGCGGTTACCTCATCAAAATGGCTCATCCAAACTTGAAATTTCCCGGGAGTGTTTTTTAATAAAGCACCGGATGCGTCTTTGATAAAAACCGATTTTCCGTATTCGCCCGTTTCTCCCTGTTTTACTTTCCCTCCCAATAAATGAGCGGTTAATTGCATGCCGTAACAAATGCCCAAAACGGGAATGCCCGATTCATAAATGGCAGGAGAAATTTGATGGGAATTTTTGGCATAAACCGAAGAAGGGCCGCCTGATAATATAATCCCCGAAGGTTTTTTGTCAATGATTTCTTGCAAAGCCGTATCATAAGGAAGAATTTCGGAATATACTCCCAATTCCCTTACTCTGCGGGCGATAAGTTGATTGTATTGTGAACCGAAATCGAGGATGATGATCCCGCCGGTAGCCGTGGTGTTTTTTAAAGAAGTCTCCATTTGTAAAGATAAAAATTTTCGCCGGATTATTCGCAGCTTTTTTTGATTAAAATCTGAATTTTACTTCCTCTATGCCGTATTTCTTTTCGCAATATTCACAGCGCACTTCCACAGGATCTTTTCCCGCCAGCTCAAAACGGGTTTCCACTTTTTCGATATTGGTAACGCAAGCCGGATTGGGGCAAACGATATGCCCTTTTATCTTCTCGGGAATTTCGATTTTTTTCTTTTTTATTACTTCAAAATCCTCGATGATAATCAATGAAGCATTGGGAGAAATCAAGGCGATGCTATTTACCTCATCATCACTCAAAACCCTGTTCTCTATCTTAATGATGTCTTTTTTGCCCATTTTATTACTGCTGAGATTCACCCCGATCATCATGAGGTTTTCGGGCTGTTTAAGATTGATTAAATCGATTACTTGCAAGGCTTTTCCGGCTGTGATGTGATCGATTACGGTGCCGCTTTTTATGGGATCTACTTTGAGTTGTTTTTTCATTTTATTCGAATTTGTTTGGAGGAAAAATTAGATTAAATTCATCAATTTTGTAATGATGGCTTGACGCATAAATACGCCGTTTTTTGCCTGTTGAAAATAATAGGCATAAGGAGTTTTATCCACTTCGGTTGTAATTTCGTTTACCCGTGGGAGCGGATGCAAAAGTTTAAAATTCTCTTTTACTTCTTCGAGCAATTCGGGGGTAACGATATAAGCGTCTTTTACCTTTTCATAATCTTCGAGAACGGCAAAACGTTCCTTTTGGATACGGGTTACATACATGATATCGAGGTGAGGCATAATGGGATGAATGTCTTCCACTTCTTCAAACCGCACTCCCTTGGCGGTCAATTCGTCTTTGATATATTGAGGCATCTGCAAGTGGCGGGGAGAGGCAAAATAGAAAGTGGGATTGAATTCCGACAAAGCTTGGGCCAATGAATGCACGGTTCTTCCCAAACGCAAATCCCCGATCATGGCAATCGTGAGATTTTCCAAGGTTCCTTGTGTTTTTTTTATGGAATACAAATCCAGCATGGCCTGGGTGGGATGCTGGTTGGTCCCGTCTCCGGCATTGATTACCGGAATATCCACCGTCTCGGCGGCAAAACGGGCAGCCCCTTCGATTTTATGGCGCATCACGATAAAATCGGCATACTGGCTGATGGTCATCAACGTATCGGCCAAAGTTTCTCCTTTTTTTACCGAGGTGGAAGAAGTCCCCGACATGGAAAAACTCTGTCCTCCCAATTTTTTAATGGCCGTGTCAAAAGAAAAATGGGTTCTTGTGGAAGGCTCGAAAAATAATAAAGCCCCCAGTTTTCCCGACAGGTCGGGATGCACTTCCTTGTTCTCGATTTTAGCCGCCAAATCGAGTAATTCCAAGATGTCTTCTTTGCTGACATCACGCATCGAAATTAAATTTTTCATATTCTTATTTTTGTTTGTTTATAAAAAAATGAGCCGGCATTGCCTACTCATTTTTCCATGATTTTTCTTTATAAATTTTGGCGGTTTCTCCCGGATGTTGCGCCCGGACGATTCCACGCCCCACAATAATCAAATCGGCGCCTCCGTCAACGGCTTCTTCCACGCCGGTATATTGCTGCCCGAGAGAATCCACTCCTTTTTCCAATTTCACTCCCGGCATAAGCAACAATTGCCCCGGAGCTATTTTGTTTTTCAGCCTTTTTAATTCTTCCGCCGAATGTGCATGAACGATATACCCCGAAACCCATTGCGGAAATTTCTTTCCCATATCAAAAATCTTTCGTGTATAATTGTCGTTCATCAAGTTTCCGCGGCTCGACATTTTGGCCAAAAGGAAACCTGCCTTATTTTGTGTTCCTTCAAACAATCCCTGCAAAATTCCTTCGCCCGGAATGCCGTGCACCGTTACAAAATCCGACCATTTTTCTATCTTATAAATTCCCTCGCGATACTGTTTTCTAACGGTATTTCCGATATCGGCAAACTTGCGGTCTTCAAAAATCATAAAATTGTATTTGCGGGCATAAGACAATAATTTCGGGACAAAATCCTCGTCAAAATCATTTAAAATATCGATATGGGTTTTGAGCATCACTATATAAGGAGCGGTTTGTTCCAAAATTTCAAAAAACTCCTTTTGATTATCCACATCCAAGGAAAGCACCAAGCGGGATTTTTTCTCCCGGATAATCCGCTTCAATTTTTCATTCAAAGAATTAAGAGCGATTTCCGGATGATTTTCTTGGGGTTGACGGTGAACATAAGCCTGTATTTCCTCTATTTTTTGTGGAGTCAAAAGCTTTTCTTCCGCCAGAATTTCCAACATTTCATCCAGGTTTATCAAACTTTGCAAGCGAATTCCTTTTTGTGCCAGTTTTTTTTCGGCTCCGCTGCTGCGGTTTATAATAACAAACACCTCCTTCACGGGCAATCCTTCCTTTTCAAATTTTTCTGCGGTTTCCAATATGCTTTCCCCCGAAGTAATCAAGTCGTCGATAAGCAAAGTTTTTTCGCCTTTTTTATATTTCCCGATAATGGGATTTTTGGTTCCGTAGGATTTTTCTTCCTTACGGGCATAAATCAAGGGTTTTTTGAGCTCTTCGGATACCAAGGTGGCCACAGGCAAAGCGGTATAGGGAATCCCCGAAATATATTCAAAGTCCCCGCCTTCGATTTGGCCTGCTATCAATTGCGAAACTCCTTTGAGAAGTCGAGGATGGGAAACCATTTGCCGCAAATCGATATAAAAAGGAGATTTTTTTCCGCTTTTCAATGTAAATTCGCCGAACTTAATCGCTCCCGTTTTATATAATTCCAATATAAATTCTTTCTTGTTCATTTTATATAAATATTTTTACCACATCACCGTAACCTTGCATTCCTTCATAAGGGGAATATTTGGCTTTGGTTTCAAAATCTTCCGCTTTGATTTTCCATTTTTTCTCCGGATCGATCAAGGTTAAAGCGGCTACCGCTCCTTCCTTTATTTTCCCGAAACCTTCCAAACCGAAAATTTCCGCCGCCTTTGAGGAAGTGAGTTCTATCAATCGTTCCAAATCCAAATTTTCCTTATAGACCTCGTTTAGTAGCAAGCGTAAATTGGTTTCCAAACCCGGAAAACCGGAAGGAGCGGAAGGATAAGGCCCTAATTTTTCTTCCAAGGTATGCGGTGCGTGATCCGTGCCGATATAATCGACCGTGCCGTCCATGATACCCTGCCACAAGGCTTCATTATCCTTTTTGCTTCGCAAAGGCGGATTGACCTTCCCGAAATTTCCCGCCTTTTCCAAAATTTCTTTATTCAAAAACAAGTGATGCGGTGTTACTTCACAATATAATCGCGCTTTCTTTTTATAAGATTTAATTATTTCCAATTCGCCCGCTACCGAAGTATGCGCAATCACCACTTTATTACCTGTTTCGGCGGCTATTTGTGCCGCTATTTCCGTACCCTTTAAGGCACATTCCGGATGGCGGATTTTGTTATGATCAAAAATTGTAGGATGCTCAAAAAGTTTTTGGTGTTTTTCCACGCAAGGTTGCCATTCGGTGTGAATCATCACGGGTATATCGTATTTTAAGGAAAGTTCAAAATACTTTTTGATCAAATCTTTGTCTGTCAAAAATTCCTTGTCGTTGCTGCCGGCAAAAAATATTTTCAAAGCGGTTACATCCGCAGGCTTTGTTTTCAGAATTTCTTGAACCTTATCATAATTATGGGCCGTAGCGGCAATATTGAACCGGGCATGAACGGTGGCTTTTTTTGCGGCTTGCCTTTTGAGTTCCAAGGTCTGTAAGTCGATAGTCGGCGGTTTGGTATTGGGCATATCAAAAACCACAGCCACTCCTCCCTTGCGGGCGGCTTTTGAGGCCGACAACCAATCTTCCTTTTCCGCTTGCCCCAAATCCCTGATGTGGGTATGCGGGTCGATTACCGCCGGGATCAAAAGTAGTCCGCCTGCATCAAAAACTTCCCGTGCAGCGGGGGTTTCCGTTCCGATATATTCTATCAGCCCTTTATGAATGAGCAAATTTTGATTTCGGTTGTTTATCAAAGCGTTTTTTATCAATAAATCCATCTTCCTATTTTAAAAGTTTTTTTACCAATCCCGGACCTTCATACACAAAACCCGTAAATACTTGAACCAAACTGGCTCCGGCATCCAGTTTTTCTTGTAAATCCTCTTTATCCATAATTCCTCCCACTCCTATAACAGGCAATTTTCCTCCGGTTTTTTCCCGGATGTAGCGGATCATTTCTGTGGAACGCTTTTTCAAAGGTTTTCCGCTTAAACCTCCGTTTCCTATACGGATCAATTTTTCGGCCGGAGAGGAAAGTCCTTCTCGCATTTTTGTCGTATTTACGGCAATAATCCCGTCAATCCCGGTTTTTTTTACGGTTTCCAAAGTTTCGTCCAACTGTTTCCAAGTCAAATCGGGAGAAATTTTCAATAGAACAGGCTTTGGTTTTTCTTTTGTGCGGTTTATTTTTTGAAGGCCCGTCAATAACTCCAATAAAGAATCTTCTTCTTGCAACTCTTGAAGATTTTGCACATTGGGACAACTGACATTCACCGTAAAATAATCGACATAATCATGTAAACCCTCAAAGACTTTATAATAATCTTCATTGGCTTTTTCATTGGGGGTAGCCGTATTTTTCCCGATATTGGCTCCAATAATGATATCCGATTTTCGCTTTTTTAAATTTTTTACGGCATTCTGTAAGCCTTTGTTATTAAAACCCATACGGTTAATCAAGGCTTTGTCTTGGGGCAACCGGAAAAGACGGGGTTTGGGATTCCCCGGCTGGGGCAAGGGAGTAACCGCTCCGATTTCTATATGGGAAAAACCGAAATTGGCCAACATATCTATTTGCTCGGCATTTTTATCGAAACCGGCAGCCAAACCCACAGAGTGAGGAAATTTCAGTCCGAATAATTCGATAGGGGAAGTTTGATAGCGGGGTATAAAAAAAGTCCTCAAAAGGACTGACAAAAAGGGAATACGGGAACCGGCTCGCAAAAAACCGAAAATCAGGCGGTGTGCCGTTTCGGGATCCAGGCTAAAAAGTAAAGGCTTTATAAAGCGTTTATACATCTTATCGGGTTTGAACAAAGGTAAGGCATATTTTGTTAAGAAAAATATAAAAATTCACTTTGTTAATAAGTCTTTTTTTTTGTTGATAATTAATTTTACAATCTGTTCTTTTTCGTAGTATTTTTGTTTTGAAATTAGTCGATATTTCAACTTAACAGCTTGATTTTGTGGATGATTTGGAAATGCCGGCTTTTTATACAGAAATAAAAATTCAAGTTATATATTACTTATACATATATATTATATTAAAAAGACATCAGCCTTGAAAAATCAATCAAATCATTCAATTATTAATCCATGAAAACACTCACTTATTTCAGTAGTCCCCAACTGGAAAAAATACATGCCGGCAAAGTACGGGACAGCATACGCATCGACGATAAAAAACGTATGATCGTAGTTACCGACCGGATTTCCGCCTTTAATAAAAACCTCAAGAACGCCATTCCTGCAAAGGGTGGCGTTCTGAATTCTCTGACTAATTTTTGGTTTAACAAAACCAAGCATATTATTGACAATCACCTGCTTGAACAAATCGACAATAATATTTCGATTGTAAAAGAAGCCCAACCCATTCGGGTGGAAATGATTGTGCGCGCCTACCTCACCGGTTCGATGTGGAGAGGATATCAAGAGGGCAAAAGGGAGTTCAGCGGTGTAAAAGTCCCCGACGGCTTAACCAAAAATCAAAAGTTTCCCCAACCTATTCTTACTCCCACTACCAAGGATAAAGACGATACCGAAATCACCGAGGAAGAAATTATAGAAAGAGGATTGGTGGATAAGGCGCTGTATCAGGAAATGAAACAAAAAGCCTTGGAACTTTTTGATTTCGGTTCAAAATACCTCGATGAAAAGGGAATCGTTTTGGTGGATACCAAATACGAATTTGGCCTTGTGGACGGCAAGCTCACGCTTATTGATGAAATCCACACTCCCGACTCTTCGCGTTTTTGGAACAAAAAAGATTATGAAAAAAATCCCGGGAATGTAGAGCAAATCGATAAGGAATTTGTGCGTCAATGGATGTTGAAAAACAAGAAAAAAGGAAAAATCCCCGATGTTTTACCGCCCGAAGTGGTAGCCGAAACTTCCAAGAGATATAAAGAAATATACCAAATCATCACCGGAAAAGAATACAAAGAGCCGGCACTGCCCATCAAAACACGGATGTATCATAATTTATTAAATAAAGGGTATATCAAACCGGCTTATATCGCCTTGGTTATGGGTTCCAAATCGGATGTAACCCACGCCGAAAAAATCCTCTCCCATTTGGAGAAATTCGATATAAAAAAGCAAATGCGCATCATTTCGGCCCATAAAAACGGAGAAAGGCTGGTGGATTTTGCACAGACCGTAAATCATGCGATAGAGCCTGTAAGTGTGATTGCCATTGCCGGAAGGAGCAACGGTTTGGGAGGTGCCTTGGCGGCTAATCTCAATCTGCCCGTAATCAATTGCCCGCCGTTTAGCGACAAAACGGATATCATGCTCAATATAAATTCATCGCTGATGATGCCTTCCCACACACCGGCGGTTACGGTAGTTCACCCGGACAACGCCGCCTTGGCAGCCGTGAGAAGTCTGCAAATACCGGCATTTAAAGAAATGATGGAGGAAGACATCCGTAAAATGAAAGAAAAACTCATCGCCGAGGATAATGAAATTAAAAACCTCTAAACAGTGAAAACGCAAAAAATAGCCGTCTTGGGCAGCGGCGGACGGGAACATGCTTTGTCTTGGAAATTATCCCAAGAACTGGGACAAGAAAATGTCTATACGCTGCCCGGAAACGGCGGAATTCCCAATTCCCATAATATCGATATTTCGGATTTTGAGGCACTGGAAAATTTTTTGAAAAAAGAAAACATCGATTTCGTTTTTGTTGGTCCCGAACAACCGCTTTCGGAAGGAATTGTCGATTTTTTTCAAGGAAGCGATATCAAAGTAACCGGACCTTCCCAAGCAGCCGCCCGGCTCGAATCGAGCAAGATTTTTGCCAAGAAATTCATGGAAAAATACGGTGTATCCACTTCGCCTTTTCATGTTTTTGACCATATTGAACAAGCGGCGGAACTAATCCGGGAAAAGAAAGGCAATCTGGTGATTAAATTCGACGGTCTGGCGGGAGGCAAAGGGGTTTTTGTTTGCTCCACCAAGCAAGAAGCCTTTGATGCCCTTGCCCAATTGGAAAAAAAATATGGCAAACAAGTGGATTTTTTGATTGAAGACAAAATTCCGGGAGACGAAATATCGCTCATAGCATTTACCGATGGAAAACACATCAAAAATTTGCTTGTATCCCAAGACCATAAACAACTGCTGGAAGGCGATAAAGGCCCTAATACCGGCGGAATGGGAGCTTATGCTCCGGTTTCCGTCCCCTCCGGATTAATGAAAAAAATCGAAGAGAAAATCATCCATCCCACCTTGAAAGGAATTCAAAAAGAAAATTTTCATTATAAGGGCGTAATTTATTTCGGGATTATGGTCAAAAATTCCGAACCTTATTTGCTTGAATACAATGTGCGTTTCGGCGATCCCGAAACCGAGGTGCTTTTGCCCGCCTTGAAAACGGGATTGTTTGAAATTTTACAAGCAGTGGAAGAAGGAAATTTGAAAAAAATAAATCCGGAATTTCATCCGGGATATTTTGCCGATGTAGTCCTGGTATCCCGAGGATATCCTGCCAAATATGAAACAGGTAAGGAAATACACGGGCTGGAAAATCTTCCCGGGGATATCCTTGTTTTCCATGCCGGAACTAAACAACAAAACGGCCAATATTTTACGGCGGGAGGAAGGGTGTTGAATATTGTGGGGCATGGGGAAACCCCTTCGGAAGCGCTTGAAAAAGCCTATGAAGGGGCCGAAAAAATAAATTTTGAAGGAAAATTTTACCGCAGAGATATCGGGCAAAGGAGAAACACCGAATTAAAACAAACCCCATGAAAAAAGGCATTATTTTTATCTCGGGTCGCGGTTCCAATATGGAGAGCATTCTCAAAGAAAGCCGGAATGGAATTCTCAAAGGATTGCTGGAAATTCCCTTGGTTTTTTCCAATAATCCCCAAGCGCCCGGATTGAAAATAGCAGAGGAAAACGGAATAAAAACCGCCGCTATTTCTTCCCGGGGAAAAAGCAGGGAGATTTTTGACAAAGAAGTGATACAAGAAATAGAAAAATACCTTCCCGATTACATTATTTTGGCGGGTTATATGCGGATTTTAAGTCCGGAATTCATCCGGAAATATCAAGGAAAAATCATCAATATCCATCCCGCCGATACACGCCTCCACCAAGGCCTAAACGGCTATAAATGGGCTTTTGAAAACGGGTTGCCCGAAACAAAAATCACCGTTCATTTTGTAGATGAAGGACTGGATACCGGAGAAATCATCGGGCTGGAAAAAGTAGATTTAAGCGGAGTGGAATCACTTGAAGAAGTGGAAAAACGCGGATTGGCAACAGAACACCGCTTTTATCCGGAAATGTTAAAAAAAATAATTACGAATCAATCATAATATTATAAACAAATGTGCGGAATAGTCGGCTTTACTGGAAAACAAAAAATCGTAGGTGATATCCTATACGGATTGCTCACCCTTCAACACCGCGGACAGGATTCCGCCGGGATTGTAACTTTCAACAAAATGTTTCATACCAAAAAAGGCAAAGGACTGGTTTCGGAAGTTTTCGGTGAAAAACATTACGAACGCTTGCAGGGAAATATCGGATTGGGGCATGTGCGCTATACCACACACGGCAGTACTTCCATAGAAAACGCCCAACCCATTACAACCAATTTTCCCTACGGAATCGCCATGGTGCATAACGGGAACGTAACCAATTTCAAAAAAATGAGCAAAGCCCTGTATGAAGACTACCACGTGCTTCCCACCTCCACAAACGACTTGGAAATTTTGCTCTATACCTTTGCTTCGGAATTGAAAAATAAGGATTTAAAACATTTAAAGGTTGAAGATATTTTTGAAGCCGTGAAAGTTACCCAACAGAAAATAGAAGGAGCTTATGCGGTGATTTCGGTGATTGCCAACCACGGATTGCTTGCTTTTATGGATCCCAACGGCATACGCCCCTTGGTGTTGGGAAAAAAAGAAACTCCCGAAGGCACCGTTTATGGTTTTGCCTCGGAAAACATCACCTTCGATCATTTGGGCTATGAAGTGGTAAGGGATTTACTCCCCGGGGAGATTGTTTTTATCGACAAGGAAGGACAAGTTCATTCGAGCAAAGGTTTTGAAAAGAAACAACATTTTTGTGTTTTTGAATATATGTATTTTGCCCGTGAAGACAGCATTTTTTACGGCAATAATGTGGCGGGCAAGCGTGTGCGCCTCGGACAAAGTATTGCTCGGCAATTTGAGGAAGCAAAAATCAAACCCGATGTTATCATCGATGTGCCTTCCTCGGGATATTTTGCCGCTTCGGGATTGGCAGAAGCCATGGGGATTCCGCATCATCGCGGCTTGGTGAAAAGCAATTATATCGGACGGAGTTTTATTGCTCCCGGACAGAAAGAAAGAGAAAATATTGTTCATCGAAAACTCAACCCCATTAAAAAAGCCATCCGCGGAAAAAAAGTGGCGGTGGTGGATGATTCCATCGTACGCGGAACCACTTCCAAAAGAATCGTAAAGATCCTTAAAAATGCAGGTGCCAAAGAAGTGTATTTCGTTTCGGCGGCACCTCCCGTAAAATATCCCTGTGTGTATGGCATTGATATGTCGGTGAAAACCGAGTTGATCGCCAATAAAAAAAGTAAGGAGGAAATCCGGGAATACATCGGAGCGGATGCCTTGTTTTATTTTGATTTAAACGAACTTTCTTCCATTTTTCCGCAAACCGGAATTTGCGATGCTTGTTTTACGGGGAATTATCCCACGCCCGGTGTAGAGAAGATTTTGGTGGATATCGAGAAGGACAGGCGGATTAATGATTGATAAAAATAATGTAATTTTATTCCAAAGCTATAAACCCGGTAATAATCAAAAAAATAGAAAAAACCTGAAATTATTAATTTTATGAATCCACTCGAAGCCATTTCCCCCATCGACGGAAGGTATTATGAAAAAGTAAAAATCCTTTCGGAATTTTTTTCCGAAAAAGCCTTGATGAAATACCGCGTAAAAGTCGAAATAGAATATTTTATCCGTCTTGTTTCCCTTCCGCTTCCGCAGTTAAAAGATTTCCCTAAACATCAAATTCCCCGGTTGAGAAAAATTTACGGGGAGTTTGATTTGGAAGACGCCATAAAGATCAAAGAGATTGAAAAAACCACCAATCACGATGTAAAAGCGGTGGAATATTTTATCAAAGAAAAAATGGACGAATTGGGCTTATCTTCCTATAAAGAATTCATCCATTTCGGGCTCACATCACAAGATATCAACAATACCGCTCTGCCTTTGTCGGTCAAAGACGCCATGGAAATCTATTATGATTTTCTTGATGCCTTGCTCAACAAACTCGATGAGTTTGCCCGAAAATGGGCACAAGTTCCCATGCTGGCACGCACCCACGGACAGCCGGCTTCTCCTACACGCTTGGGAAAAGAAATAGCCGTTTTTGCCGAACGTTTACGTCAGCAATATAAACTCTTGAAGCAAATTCCCTTTGCAGCCAAATTCGGAGGGGCGACGGGAAATTTCAACGCCCATCATCTGGCTTATCCGGAGATTGATTGGAAAAAATTCGGGCGATCTTTTGTAGAAAATACCTTGGGATTGCACTATTCTTTTCCCACTACCCAAATAGAGCATTATGATCATCTCGCCGCTTTGTTTGACGCTCTGAAAAGAATCAATACCGTGGTTTTGGACCTGGACCGGGATTTTTGGACCTATATTTCGATGGATTATTTCAAGCAAAAAATCAAAAAAGGAGAAGTGGGTTCCTCGGCGATGCCCCATAAAGTAAATCCCATCGATTTTGAAAATTCCGAAGGAAATATCGGGATTGCCAATGCCCTTTTTGAGCATCTATCGGCAAAACTGCCCGTATCGAGATTGCAAAGGGATCTCACCGATTCTACCATAACCAGAAATGTAGGTGTTCCTTTTGCTCATACTTTAATCGCTTTTCAATCCACTCTCAAAGCGCTTGATAAATTGATGCTCAACCAGGAAAAATTGGACTCCGATTTGGAAGCCAATTGGGCCGTAGTGGCAGAAGCCATACAAACCATTTTACGCAGGGAAAATTATCCCAATCCCTATGAAGCCTTAAAAGAATTGACGCGTACCAATCAAAAAATCACCAGGGAAAGCCTCCACGGATTTATTGATAATTTGAATATCAACGGCGAGTTAAAAACCGAATTGAAAAAAATCACTCCGCATAATTATACGGGAATATAAAAGACGGCAAAACATCAAGCCCGGCGCTGCTGCGCCGGGCTTGAAACATAAATGAGAACAATTTATGCGGGGATTTCCGTTTCTTTCATCCGGATGGTTTGTTTTCT
>JAMOVT010000016.1 GCA_027061855.1 Flavobacteriales bacterium | reverse complement strand
TTGACGAAAATAGCACGTTAAAAGAACGCATGTATTCTATAACTGAAAATAATAATTTGAATATGAAATTGTTGGTTCAAGAAATGTTGAAGAATGATGAAATTTCGATAAACTTATTTATGTATTTAAATGAGATTACAGCTATTTATGAGCAAAATATGTTTGATTTTGACAATATCATAGACAATTTAAATTTATTACATTCAAGAATGAAAAATGACGATTCCTTAAATCAAAATGAAAAAAATAAACTTGAAGCTGTAATTCAAATTTCAATATCTTCAGCAGAGTACTGGAATTCTCCTAAAAATAGAAAATTTTTAACTCAGAAAACATTGTCATTACCATGGTATGAAAAAGATGTTGCAGGTGCTTTAGCGGGGATTAGTTCAGGCTTAGTTTTATATGCAAATAGCATCGGCCCATGGGGTGGTGCAGCAGCTTTAATAGGTTCTGCGGCTTTGGGTTCTGCAATTCCGGACTAGTTAAACTAAATTAAAATTATATATAATGAAAATTAAAGCAATATTTCCCGGTTTTACTTATTCATCAAGACAAATAAAAATTTTGGATGAAAATAATAAAGTGATAGGTTACTTAACTCCCGGGCAGGAATGGATACTGGATGAGGTCCCTGAAAAATTAAAATTTAAACTTGATTATCACAAGATATCAGTTCACAATCTCAAAGAGGATGACAACCTGATTGTTTATTTTAATTATCGAAACACTTTTCCTTTGAATTTCTTTGATTTGATGTTTAAGAATGCGTTGAGGTATAAAAAGGTAAAAGAAAGTGACTGGGATAAAGAGGGCGATTTTTATGTTAAATTCAACAATCGGGGTGCTATTGAAAAAACGGCAACCCACTTAAGCTTTATATTTTTTTTGGCACCTTTGCTTAGCTTATTAGCTTTGTATTTTTTTCCGGAATATTTTAAATCAGCTCATCGTTTTTTATTGATAATAAATATTGCTGTTTTATTGGGTAACATCTTGACGATGATAAAAAGCGCTGAAACTCAGCAGCAACTCAAGTTAAAAACAATTGCCAATTTCTTTTTAAATATGTGGATGTTGATGTATGTAAAGTTTCCATTGTCGTTGTTATTTTTAATTTTAATGGTGCTTTTTGCCTATTATTATTTTGTTTTAAATCATAGCAAGAAATTGGAGTTTAATTGATACAGGATAGAAATATAAAGGCTTGCAGATAATCTGTAAGCCTTTTTATTTCCTAACCCTTTATAAAAGTTTATAAATAATTAAGTTGAAAATGTAAATACGGTTCTGATTTATCTAGTAAAATAATGAAAAAAATAATATTTTTGAGACAGCTTTATTGTTTTTAATTCAACAAACTATAAAAATATAAATTATGAACAAACAAAAAACTAATCGACAACTTGAAACAATTCGGTTATACCTTTAAGGAGTATGAAGATTTGATAGAAGTACAATTGACCAAATCTTTTTTTGTGTCTATTATTTTTGAGGATGGCAAGTCCGAATTAAAGATAAGTTTAAGGGATGGAATATTTTAAATGGGTTTTTGAAATTCTCTTTTAGACAAACCTTTATATACTACTCAATAGCTTTATTATTTGCTTCTTTTTTCTTTTACTTTAAGTGGTTAGTTTTTAGAAATAGCATAATTAATAATTTGAGTGGGGATATTTATACTTTTATTATAATCATGTCTATATATTCTTTATTTGCTTTTTCCTATTATTATATAAAATATACCGGTTTTACCCAATTGATCCAACTCTGGTTGAAAAAATAAAAATTTTTAATAAAATATAAACCTGCTAAATATGTTTAAATCCATAAAAAATCTCACCAAAAATGAACTGCTTGCCGGTTTCCTTTTGTTTTTGTCTTTTTATTTTGTTTTCGGCATTTTATATGCCCTTCTATATTTGGGATTGTTCCTTTCTAATAAGAGAATGAAAAATATCCGGTTTAAATACGAAAGAAAATAAGAAAAGAGCAAGGGGTTTATAATAAAATAATTATTGGTCTTTAACAAGGTTTTTCGGTAAAACTCATCTCTTTTTTCCCAAATATATTTTATCTTTCGCAAAAATGGCGGAATGAATTTTGAAAGTATATTACAAGAAATCGAAGAGGAAATCAAAAAGGCTCCTAAAAAAGGAACGCTTCCCGGATATATCCCCGAGTTGAAGAAAATCGACCCGGATAAATTTGCCCTTTACCTTAGCACCATTAAAGGCGAGGAATATGGCACCGGCGACGTAGACGAAGCATTCAGCTTACAAAGTATCGCAAAAGTTTTTGCTTTTGCTTTGGCTTATTCGCGTTTGGGAAGCAAAGTTTTTAAACGTGTGGGTGTGGAACCTTCGGGAGATCCTTTTAATTCGCTTATCCAGCTCGAACAGGAAAAAGGAATCCCACGTAATCCGCTTATCAATGCCGGAGCTTTGGTAATTTGCGATATTTTAATCGACGAACTGGATAAACCCGAAGAGGAGCTTTTCGGTTTCATTGGCAAATTGGCCGGAAATAAAGATATTAACTATAATGAACAGGTATATCAGTCCGAAAAAGCTACGGGACACCGCAACCGTGCCATGGCACATTTGATGAAATCTTTTGGCACCTTACAAAATAATCCCGGCGAAGTGCTGGATTTGTATTTTAAACTTTGTTCCGT
>JAMOVT010000015.1:5000-13860 GCA_027061855.1 Flavobacteriales bacterium | reverse complement strand
TGGAATTATTAACTACAAAAACCGGTTGGTCTGTTTTCTAAATTCTCCTGTTTTTCACATTTTAATACCTAAAATATATTATTTTTTACAAGCGAGGGAATTTATCCTAATGCCCTATGAGATTTTTGCGTAAAATTTACTTATTTTGAAGCGTAAAACTATCTGTTGTTTGAGCAACCGTAGGGAAGCGAGTTCAGATAGTTTAGCGTAGAAATAAGATAAATTTAGCAAAAAGCTCGTAAGGCTAGATTTTTTTTGTTACTTTTTTCATCAATGGAAAAAAGTAAAGAATTTAATTTTTTACTAAAAAAAGTGCGAAAACAGGAAAGTGGAGTAGGTGGAGTGATAGCAGCCATTTACCCCGAAAAATATGCCGTTGCCGTTTGGAGTCCTTTATTAAATGAAAAAGGAAATTCGGCTTTGGGAATGAAAGCGCTGGAATTATTAACTACAAAAACCGGTTTGTCGGTGTTTTAAACCCTCTCACCAAACAAAGTAGCCGAAGTATTATCGGTAATCTTCACTTGCACAAAATCTCCCGGCTTTTCCTCTCCCGTTTTGGGAAAGACAACCACGGCATTTTGGGAATTCCGCCCCATCCAATGGGCATCCGATTTTTTTGAGTTTCCTTCAATCAAAACTTCTACCGTTTTCCCTTTGAATTGTTCCATTCTGTACTGTGCATGTTTTTGCTGTAAATCGATGATTTCTCTCAATCTGCGCAATTTTACATGATGAGGAATATCGTCTTCCAAAGTTTTCGCTCCTGCGGTACCCGGGCGAATGGAATAGGCAAACATAAAGCCGAAATCATACTTTACATATTCCATTAATTCCAAGGTTTTTTGATGGTCTTCTTCGGTTTCCGTACTGAATCCGGCAATCATGTCTTGTGAAATGGCACAATCGGGAATGTATTTGCGGATATTATCAATGATATTTTTGTATTCTTCTACAGTATGCTTCCTGTTCATCAAAGCCAAAATGCGATCGCTCCCCGATTGTACGGGCAAATGGATATGTTTAGCAATATTATCGTGCTTGGCCATGGTTTTGATCACATCCAAGCTGAAATCCTGCGGATTGGAAGTGGAAAAACGGATGCGGATACCGGGGAATTCCGTAGCCACCATATCCAGCAACCGGGCAAAATCCACCGCCTTTTGTTTGACTTCTTCCGGGGCTTTGTCAAAATCTTTTTTCAATCCGCCACCATACCATAAATAGCTGTCCACATTTTGTCCCAAAAGGGTTACTTCCTTGAAATTTTGTTTTTGCAGGGAGCGGATTTCTTCCAGAATGGTTTCGGGATCGCGGCTTCGCTCGCGCCCGCGGGTAAAAGGCACCACACAAAAAGTACACATATTATCGCAACCTCTCGTAATGGATACAAAAGCCGATACGCCGTTTGAATTTAAACGAACCGGTTCGATATCGGCATAGGTTTCTTCCTTGCTCAACAATACATTAATCGCTTTGCGGCCGTCTTCCAGTTCGTTGATCAAATTGGGCAAATCACGATAGGCATCAGGTCCCACTACCATATCGACCAGTTTTTCTTCTTCGAGCAATTTGTCTTTTAAACGTTCAGCCATACACCCCATCAATCCGATTTTTGTCGAAGGTTTTTGTTTTTTCAAGCTGTTAAAATGCTTGATGCGGTTTCGAACGGTGGTTTCGGCCTTCTCGCGTATGGAGCACGTATTGATTAAAACCAAGTCGGCTTCTTCAAGAACGGAAGTGGTGTTATAGCCTTGCTTTGAAAGAATGGAAGCCACAATCTCGGAATCGTTCATATTCATCTGGCAACCGTAGCTTTCGATATAAACCTTTTTCTTGTTTCCGGTTTTTTGCTCGGCTATCAGGCTTTTTCCTTGTTGTTGTTCGTTAATCTTTTTATTAGAATTTTCTCTCATTATTTTTTATTTAACCACCGTATATAAATATAATATGTATAAACCGATATAAACCGTACCTTTCCACCAGCCTATTTTGTTGCGTTGGGGTAATAATGCTAAAGGAATCAATATGACGGAAATAAACAGCATCCATATAATATCGGTATTTAATAATTTAGGGTCAAGTACATGAATAGGTTTAATCATCGCAGTTATTCCCAATACCGATCCGATATTGAAAATATTGGAACCTATCAAATTTCCCAACGACAAATCTTTCTCTTTCTTTAAGGCCGAAATAATCGATGCGGCCAACTCGGGAATGCTGGTACCAATGGCTACAATACTCACTCCGATAACCCGCTCGCTAACGCCCAAGGCTTCGGCAAGCTCCACCGCGCCGGTTACCAACAATTCCGAACCTCCCCATAAGGCTACTCCGCCTATCACAAGCCATATCAGTATTTTATAAATGGAGGATTGTTCTATGCTTTCGTCTATTTCTTCCAGTTCATCCAGATCGATTTCCCCTCCCAAAGAAGAATTTTTTATCAAAAGAAAAATAAATATCACAAGAATAAGAAATAAAACAATTCCTTCCCATGTTTGCAAAACCAAATCGTTTTTCAGGAATACGTATAGCAGGAGTGAGATAAAAATCATCACGGGAATATTAAACTTATAAGAAACTCTCCTGATATAAATAGGGGTGAGTATGGCAGTTGCTCCCAAAACCAATGCAATATTGGCAATATTGGATCCGATTACATTACTCAAAGCCAAATCCGGATGCCCTTCCAGGGCAGCTTTGATACTTACTAATAATTCGGGCAGAGAAGTGGCAAAAGAAACCACCGTCATCCCGATGACAATACGGGAAAGCCTGAATTTCAAAGAAAGCGCTACCGATGATTTCACCAAGTATTCTCCTCCTACGACGAGTAAGGCAATTCCGGCAAGTAAATAAAATAAGGCCATATGTTTTCTTTTGAGTTGATTGCAAAAATACAAAATGCAATTTAAATTACATATAAAACAAAAAAGCCGCCTGTTGAGGCGGCTTTTTGTGGTACCTCGCAGAATCGAACTGCGGACACAAGGATTTTCAGTCCTTTGCTCTACCAACTGAGCTAAGGTACCAGTTGCGTTTTGCGATTGCAAATATACAACTTTTTTATTTTTACAAACAAATTTTTTTAAAAGTTTTTTCTTCTTTTTGTTTTTCAATTTTAGAACTAACATAGGTCAGTTGCTCAATGAAAAAAATATTTTAAATTTGTTTTAACATAAAAAGAACATTCAATTATAAATGTGTAAAAAATTACTTGTTTTTTTAATTCTTATTAGCCTTGCGGCTTATAATCCTATAAATGCGCAACACCCTATTGACCCTTTGGATAGTTTATATCAATCTGTTCATAGACAAAAAGATACCCCTCAAAAAGTAGATGCATTATTAAATTTAAGTGGAAAAGATTATAAAAATCTGCGTCCGGATATTCTGGAGGAAGCTTTGGAAATTTCGGGAAGAATTTATTATATCGACGGTATTGCCAAGGCTTATGATTTAAAGGGATTAAAAGAACGCAGAAAAAATAATTTTTTAAAATCGGTGGAGTACCATAAAAGAGCCCTGAGTTTTTTTGAAAAATCAACGGATACAGCTGCCAAAATCAATTGCATCCATAACCTTAGTGTTTCTTTAAGGAAACTGAATTTTGATAAAGAAGCCTATAAGCACTACATTCAAGCTTTGGATCTGGCAAATAAAATTCACGATAGTGCACAAATTGCCATGATATATAACGGTATAGGAAATGTATATGTAAATACCGAAGAATATGACAAAGCCTTATACTATTTTAAAAAATCTTACGAAATAGAACAAAAAAGAAAAAACTTAAAAGGTCAAGATTATAATTTGGCAAATATTGGGGAAGTCTATATGTTGAAAAACCAAATGGATTCAGCTCATTATTATCTGGATAAAACTTTGACATTAGAAAAAATCATTTATCAGCCGGATAAACTGGGGGTGATTTATAATTTAATGGGGCAGTTATATAAAAGAGAAGGAAAGTGTAAAAAAAGTATTGAGTTCTATGACAAAGCTTTGCCTTTGCTGAAAAAGAGAAATATAAAAAGATACTGGGCAAATAGTTTAATTAATAAAGGAATTTGTCAAACCAATGTGGGATTATACAAAAAGGGACTGGAAAATATTCAAAAAGGGATTAATCTTGCCGAAGAAATAAAATCCGTTGAAAATATTTCTTTGGGGCATTCGGCAATGGTTAATTATTACACACGTCAAAAAAAATATAAAGAAGCGCTTGAGGCCTACAAAAAAGCAACGGATTATCATAACAAGATTGTTAATCTAAATACCAAACAAAGTATACTGACTACCCAGGTCATTTACGAAACCAAAGAAAAGGATGAGCAAATAAAAAAATTGGCTTTGGAAAAAGAGTTGGAAAAAAAACACTCAAAACAGAATTTTTTGCGTTTGATTTATACTAGCTTGGGGAGTGCGGTAATCATTGTCTTTCTCTATTTGTTTTTTCGTTTAAGGAGAAAAAATGTCGATTTGGAATTGGCTCATAAAAATGCCGAAATTCAGAATTACGTGATGAAAATCAAAGAAATGGAGAATCAAATCGAATCAGGGAAAAAACATACCGAAGAAGAACTCAAAGAGAAACTTAGAAAGCTGGGATTGACTGAAAGAGAAATAGATGTGTTGAAATTAATTTCGGAAGGATTTAATAATGACGAAATAGCGGAGAAAATGTTTATTTCCAAAAATACCGTGAAAAGCCATATTAAGAATATATATGTAAAACTCGATGTAAAAAACCGTATTCAAGCCATTAAAAAAATTCAACAAGCCTAAGTTTAATTATAAATTATTGTGCTTGAGAAATTTTTTGATAATCTCCGGCATTTCTTTGGCATTTTCCACATAACTCATATGTCCTTCACTCAATTCTATATAATCTACCGCTTTGCAGCGGTGTGCCAATTCTAAAATTTTATCGGGATCGATCAAAGGATCTTTCTTCCCTATAATCCACATTTTTGGATATCCGCTTTGTTTACAAAATAATTCCGAACGGTCTTTTCTTAACATCATTCCTCTCAATGCCGCAATGATATTTTCGGGTTTCATTGTAGCAGCTTCTTCGATGAGTTTTTCAATTTCTTTTTTATACTTTGTGCGATTGTCAGGAGCAAAAAAACTGGGAATTGCAGCCTTTATATAAGCCAAGTAATTTTTTTGAACGGTTTTTATAGCCCTTTCACGCGCTTTTTTCTTTTCTTCATTATCTGCAAAGGGATGGGAATTCAGCAAGACCAAACCCGATAATTTTTCGGGAAAAAGTTCTGCAAAAGCCAAACTGACATATCCTCCCATACTATGACCAATGAGAGTAGCTTGCAGAATGCCCAGACGCTCCATCAAATCATTAATTACCCGGGCTTGCTGTTCCATCGTATGGATATCACAAAGACCGTCACTTTTTCCATGTCCCAATAAATCCAAAACCACTACTTGATGATTCTCTTTTATTTGTTCAATCAGACCATCCCACATTTTGTGGTTTTCCAAAAAACCGTGAACTAAAATAACGGCTTTGCCTTCTCCGCGGGATTTATAATAAATATCGGTAGTTTTATAATTATATTTCATTTTGTCAAATTGTTTTGAGGTTATCAAAAATACGATGAAAATTCAGTATTAAAAAATACTTATCACATTTATTTTACAACAAATAGTTTATTTTTGAAAAAAAAATTATGAGTTGTCAAAATAAGATACTATTAATATATACGGGAGGGACAATCGGAATGGAAAAAAAACCGGGCTCCGATATCCTCGTTCCTTTTGATTTTGCCAATATCCAAGATCGTATTCCGGAATTAAAACTGATAGAAAAAGAAATAGATTCGGTTTCTTTTGAACAGCCATTGGATTCCTCTAATATTCGACCAAAACATTGGCAACAAATAGCGCAAATAATTTTTGATAAATATGAAGATTATGCCGGTTTTGTCATTCTACATGGATCGGATACTATGGCATATACCGCTTCAGCCTTGAGTTTTATGTTGGAAAATCTTTCCAAACCCGTTATATTGACCGGTTCACAACTTCCCATTGGAGATTTGCGGACGGATGCCAAAGAAAATATTATTACCTCAATTGAAATTGCCGGAGCCTATGAAAACGGGAAACCCATCGTCCCGGAAGTAGCTATATATTTTGAATTTAAATTATTAAGAGGGAATCGTACGACTAAATTCAGTACCGATGATTTTAATGCTTTTCATTCTCCTAATTACAATCCTCTTGCCACTTCCGGTGTTTATTTAAAATACTATAAACATCGTATTTTGCCACCCTCTTCGGGAATCTTTGATATTCATAAGACAATGGTTGATAAAGTTTTTACGTTAAAGATCCATCCGGCATTGCGTCAAGAGCATCTTGAATATTTTTTGGATATGCCTGATTTAAAAGCACTGATCCTCGAAACATACGGGGCCGGAAATGCTTTGACAGAAGACTGGTTTTTAACGGCCTTAAAAAAAGCAATAGATACAAAGAACATGAAAATTATCAATATTTCTCAATGTATCAAAGGAAGTATCTCTCCTTATAAATATGAAACAGGCAAGAAGCTGATGGAATTGGGTGCCATTAACGGAAAAGATCTCACACTGGAAGCCGCTTTGACCAAAACGATGTATCTTCTTAGTAAAAATTTAAGCTATCCGGCTTTTAAAAAAGCTTTTGAAAGACCCATCAGAGGAGAAATGACCGAATAGATTATACAATCAAATAAATTTTTATATATTTGGTTTTCCAAATACAAAATAAATTTCGATATTTGGAGTTTAAATGAAAACCACTTATATTTGTGCCGTTGGAGAGATGACCGAGAGGCCGAAGGTGCACGCCTGGAAAGCGTGTGTGCGCCACAAGCGTACCGAGGGTTCGAATCCCTCTCTCTCCGCAAACAAATTAAAAATCAAAAGAATATAACATTAAATTAAACTAACATGAAAAAAGTATTTACTATTCTGACCATTGTAGCTTTGATGTTTTTTGTAACATCCACTGTACAAGCTCAACAAGAAAATGCAAAAACCGAAGTAAAAAAAGAAGTAAAAAAATCTCAAGATGAAGCCGGAGCAAAAGAAATGAAATTTCACCAAGAATTGAAAAAACGTTTCGTAGAAGGAGGACCTGCATTTATGGGAATCGTTTTATTAATTCTAATTTTAGGTTTAGCTATTGCCATAGAAAGAATTATTTATTTAGCTTTTGCTGATACAAATACAGATAAATTGCTCAATGAAGTTGAGCAAGCATTAGAAGAAGGCGGAGTAGAAGAAGCCCAAGAACTTTTAAGAAACAAAAAAGGCCCCATCTCTTCTATTTTCTATGAAGGATTGGAAAGAGTAGCAAACGGAGAAGGAATAGATGCTGCCGAAAAAGCTGTGGTTTCCTATGGAAATGTTCAAGTAGGACAATTAGAAAAAAATGTTTCCTGGTTGGCTCTATTTATTGCATTAGCACCGATGTTCGGATTTATGGGAACAGTAATCGGTATGATTGATGCCTTCGATAAAATTGAAGCGGCAGGTGATATGCAGCCTTCATTGGTAGCAGGAGGTATTAAAGTGGCATTATTGACAACCGTATTCGGTTTGATTGTAGCCATTATCCTTCAAGTATTCTATAACTTTATTATTGCAAAAATCGACAGCATTGTAAACAAAATGGAAGATGCATCTATCTCATTAGTAGATATGTTGGTGAAATACAAAAAATAATAACCAATAAAGCATTTGTAAAATGGAAAATAAAACGATTAAATATTTAAGAATTGTACTAGTGATAGCAATTGCCTTTTTGGCCGGGCTGTTTTATGTACAGATACTTGCCAATTCCGGAGACGAAGAAATTAATGACGCATTGAAAGGAGCTATAAACGGAATGTTTTATGTGACTTATATCGTTTTGGCAACAACGGTTCTAATGGCTGTATTTGTATGGTTTGCAGAATTATTTACACATAAAAAGAAATTGGTTGAATTCCTTATCTCTGCCGCCTTATTCATAATGGTGGTTTTAGTAGCTAAATATGTATTGGCTTCAAATGAGCCTGTAACTTATAACTCAAACCTTAAAATAGATGCTACTACTTCCAATTGGATAGATACCGGTCTATTTACATTCTATATCTTGGCAGCAATTGCATTGCTTTCCATTATTCTTTCTCCGCTTTTAACCGGTTTCGGTTCTTGGGGAAGTGAAAAAGAATTGGAAGAGGTTCCTTTGAAAGATGAGGAAGAAGCCTAATATAAAAAACAAAAAATTATGGCAAAAAGAAAATTAGAAGAAATAAATGCCGGATCTATGGCGGATATCGCCTTCTTACTCCTGATTTTTTTCCTTGTAACGACTACAATGGAAAGTAATTACGGAATTAGAAGAAAACTTCCACCACCACCGGCAGCCGATCAACCGCCACCACCGGTTATCAAGAAAAAAAATGTCTTGGAAATAAATATAAACGGGCAAGATCAAATGTTGATTGAAGGTGAACTGGCCCAGGATAAAGACGTTAAACCCATTGCTATTAAATTTATAACTAATAATGGCCGTGATCCTCAAATGTCCGATAATCCTCAAAAGGCTGTAGTCAGTATTAAACATTCCAGGGAAACATCTTATAAAAAATACATTTCCGTATATAACGAACTGCTGGCGGCATATAATGAAATACGTAATAAGTATGCCATGCAAAAATTCGGGAAACCTTTTGATCAATTAACTGAAGAGCAACAAAAAGAAGTCAAAGATGCTTACCCGCAAAAAATTGCGGAGTCAACACCTAAAAGATAATTATTATGGGAAAATTTTCAAAGAAAAAAGAAGGAGGAACCCC
>JAMOVT010000014.1 GCA_027061855.1 Flavobacteriales bacterium | reverse complement strand
ATTCCAGTACCTTTTCTTTATTTAATTCTTTGCTCATTGTTCATTTATTTTTTTAAACAAACAAATTTACAAATAATTTTCTATTTAGAATGATTATATTTAAATGGAGTAGAGGCTAATTATTTTTGGTCTGTCAACGATAAAAGCACAAGTTTTAATTCACCGAAATCATATTTATTATTCGATTGCTTTCGTAAATCTGAAAGCCCATCAAAATTCTCGGTTTTCTCTATGAAATTTTTGATTTCTTCATATCGGTTTTTATCAATTAAATCGGTGATTTTCACTTCACCGGAAGGAATAAAGTGGCTTAAATGACCGAGAATAGTGGAAACGGCCAAATTTCGCTCTTTGGCAATTTCCTCCGGTCTAAGACCTTTTTGAAAAAGTTCCAAACTAATTTCTTTGGTAGGTTTTTTATGGACTTTTTTATCTTCTTCATCTTCTTTTAACTCAATATTATTTTCTATACAATAGGATTTTACAATTTCCAAAATAGCATCCCCGTATTTTTGCAAGCGAACTTTCCCTATACCGTTTATTTTTTTCAATTGCTTTTTGGTAACGGGCAATACTTCACATATTTCATATAAAGATTCCTGCGTAAAAACCTGAAAATGAGGGATATCCTCTTCAAAAGCAAATTCGCTTCGCAAGTTTTTCAAAGCTTCAAACAAATCGCCGTGTTTAAGTAATTCAGCTATATTTCTTTTCTTTTTTGTTTTTGGACTTTCCAGTTGCAACATATGTGCCTCGGATCTTAGATCCAAATATTTTTTGGTAGTAAAACCTTCGGATAAACCATCCATAATCAAATGTTTTTGAGCGATTATTTCTTCGACTTTTTCCAGTTGTTTATATATATCTTTCCGAAGTTCTTTATTATCCGTATCAAATTGAAATCCTTCAAAGGACTTACCGATTTTTTCATTTAAGATATTCATAAAATAATCGACTCCTTTTTTAATTCTTTCTAAAATAACCGGATCGGATTCCGGCTCGTTTTCCGAACCACTCATTTGGATCAATTGTTTGATGAAATTTTCTTTCACCCTTAACAACGAAGCTATTTCATTTTTCATTTCTTCCAGAGGCTGCAAATAATTACCTACAATACTGCTTCCCGATTGTTGATAAATACGTATCAACCGGTTTACAGGTATATAGAGAGGATAGAAATCAAATAATTCCGCAATTAATTCCAATTGATAAGTTTTCTTGGACAAGTGTAATTTTTTTTCGTCCGGTTGATGTTCTTTTACAAAATCATTAAAACCGGTGATTCTTCTGTCGCTAATCAGACTATCTTTATTAATAGGACTTCCCAGTACCATTCCTTCCAAGGTTTTACATCGACTAAGAGCCACATAAGTTTGTCCGTGTGCAAAAGAAAGTTCGGCATCGATTACCGCTTTTTCAAATGTAAGCCCCTGACTTTTATGAATGGTAATCGCCCAGGCCAATCGAAGCGGAATTTGGGAAAAACTTCCTTTGATATTTTCTTTAATCCTATTACTCTCTTTGTCAACTTCATATGTAACATGATTCCATGTTTCAGGATTTACCTCGATTTCTTTTTCATCTCCGGGGGATTTTACATATATCTTATCTCCTCTGATCGCCGTGATTTTGCCTATTTTTCCATTGAAATAACGTTTTTCAAAAGAAGTGTCATTTTTATTGAACATAACTTGCGCGCCTACTTTCAATTCCAAACGTTCATCATTAGGATAGGCGTTTTCAGGAAAATCCCCTTCAATCACCGCTTCAAAAAAATGGGATTTTCCCGTGAGTTTGTCCAAGTTTTTTTGATTGATTTTATTTGCTTTGTAATTATGTGTGGTAAGGATAATATAGCCTTCGTCTTCTTTCGGATTGAAACCGGGAATATATCTTTTATTGAGTTCTTCTAAGCTTTGATCGGAAATGGTGTTTTCTCTTACTTCATTTAAAATATTAATGAATTTTTCATCTTGTTGCCTGAAAATTTCTTTTAATTCTATACTTACCGGATTGGCTTCACGGAAACTGTTACTGCTAAAAAAGAAAGGAGTTTCATAATAGGAGCTAAGCAAAGCTTTTTCATGCTCTTTTACTACCGGTGCCAACTGTTGCATATCACCAATCATCAAAACTTGTGTTCCTCCAAAAACTTTTTTCTTATTCTTATATTTTCTCAGCACGGAATCAATAGCGTCGAGTAAATCCGCTCTTACCATACTAATCTCATCAATCACCAGTAAATCCATGGAACGGATAATGTCTATTTTTTTTCTGTTGAATTTGTATTTAAAATCTCTTTTAACCTCATTTTCTTTTCCCGGGATAATCGGTCCGAATGGCAACTGAAAAAAGGAATGTATGGTAACCCCACCGGCATTAATAGCTGCTACTCCGGTAGGAGCAACCACTACTATCCGCTTTAAAGATTCCTTTTTAAGTCTATGCAAAAAGGTAGTTTTTCCCGTACCGGCTTTTCCTGTCAGAAAAATATTTCTACCGGTATAATTGGCAAAATCCCAGGCAAGTTCCAGTTCATAGTTGGATAAAGAAGACATTTATATAATATTTTAAAGTAAAAATAAACATTTAAATTCGGAATATAAGAATAAAAAACTTAAAATTTGTTTTCATAAAAAAAGCCAAAACTCCTTTTATATCTAAAAAACAAATTATACTTTTGAAACAAAATTTTAAATCATGGAAAAATTAATCGAACGCTTTATAAAATATGTGAAAATAGATTCGCAATCCGATCCTGAATCCAAAACAACTCCTTCCACTTCAAAGCAATGGGATATTGCTCACGAATTGGTCAAAGACCTTAAAGAAATGGGTATGCAAGAGGTGGAAATCGATGAAAACGGCTATGTTTTTGCCACTTTGCCTTCTAATATTGACAAAGAAGTTCCCGTAATAGGATTTATTGCACATTATGATACCGCCCCCGACTATTCCGGAGCAAATGTCAATCCCCAATTTGTAGAAAATTATGACGGAGGAGATATTATCCTAAACAAAGAAAAAGGATTGGTTTTATCTCCCGATTATTTCCCTGAATTGAAACAATATATAGGACAAACCATTATTCATACGGATGGAAATTCCTTGTTAGGAGCCGATGACAAAGCCGGAGTGGCGGAAATTATGGATGCTATGGATTACCTTATAAAACATCCTGAAATAAAACACGGTAAAATTCGTGTAGGCTTCAATCCGGATGAAGAAATCGGATTGGGTGCACATAAATTTGATGTAGAAAAATTTGGTGCAGATTGGGCATATACGATGGACGGCTCGGAAGTAGGTGAATTGGAATTTGAAAACTTTAATGCAGCAGGTGCCAAAGTAAAAATTCACGGAAAAAGTGTACATCCGGGTTATGCAAAGGATAAAATGATTAATTCCATGCTTATAGCGGCCGATTTTATCAAGGCTTTTCCCGAAAATGAAACTCCACAAACTACCGAGGGATATGAAGGTTTCTATCACTTGCATAATATGAAAGGCGATGTGGAATTGACGGAACTCAATTATATTATTCGTGATCACGATCGTCAAAAATTTGAAGATCGAAAAATATTCTTTGAAAAAGTAGCTTCCGATTTCAATGAAAAATACGGTGAAGGAACGGTTGAAGTGGAATTAAAAGATCAATATTATAATATGCGCGAAAAAATCGAGCCTGTAAAACATGTGGTGGATATAGTGGAGGAATCTATGATCGACTTGGGAATCAAACCTCATATTAAAGCCATACGTGGCGGGACAGATGGTGCGCAATTGTCCTTCAAAGGATTACCTTGTCCCAATATTTTTGCAGGCGGATTAAATTTTCATGGTCCTTATGAATACGTTCCTGTTGAATCCATGGAAAAAGCGCGTGATTTAATTGTGAAAATTGCAGAAAAAACAGCTGATAAATTTGGTAAATAATTATTCCGGCAGGTAAATTTTACTTGCCGTTTTTTATAAAAATACAAACTATGAAAACAAATTCTTTTATATATCGTCATTTAGGTCCCCGGGAGTATGAAGTGAAAGAAATGCTTAAAACCCTTGGCGTTTCTTCTATTGATGAATTGATTTATCAAACAATCCCCGATAATATCCGGCTCAAAAAGGAGCTGAATTTACCTCCGGCAATGACCGAACAAGAATATGATGAGCATATAACGGCATTAGGAGAAAAAAACAAATTGTATAAATCATTTATCGGTTTCGGTTATTATAATACAACGGTTCCCGGGGTGATTCAGCGAAATATTTTGGAAAATCCTTCTTGGTATACTTCTTATACTCCTTATCAAGCGGAAATTTCACAAGGGCGATTGGAAGCATTATTGAATTATCAAACCATGATTACGGAACTGACCGGTTTAAAAATCGCCAATGCTTCTTTACTTGATGAAGCTACTGCGGCCGCCGAAGCAATGTTGATGTTATATAATTTAAGAAGCAGGAAACAAAAAAAGGCAGGTGTAAACCGCTTTTTTGTTGATGAAGATATTTTTCCTCAAACAATGGCAGTTTTGGAGACCCGTGCAGAAGCTTTGGGTATAGATTTAGTTAAAGGTTTTTATCAAACCGCATTGATTGATGAAAAATATTTTGGCGCTTTGGTACAATACCCTGCTGCCAGCGGAAAAATCAATAATTACCGGGAATTTGCAAACAATTTAAAACAAAATGAGGTGAAATTGGCAGTTGCTGCCGATCTGTTGTCTTTAAGTATTCTTACTCCTCCGGGAGAATGGGGCGCCGATGTGGTAGTGGGAAGTACCCAACGATTTGGTTTACCCTTGGGTTACGGCGGACCGCATGCCGGGTATTTTGCCACCAAAGAAGAATATTTACGTCAAGTTCCAGGAAGAATAATCGGAGTTACCATTGATGCACAAGGTAAACCTGCCTTACGAATGGCTCTGCAAACCCGGGAACAGCATATTAAGCGTGAAAAAGCCACCTCAAATATTTGTACGGCGCAAGTTTTATTGGCCGTTATGTCCGGAATGTATGCCGTTTATCACGGTCCCGACGGACTAAAAGAAATTGCAGAACATATTCATACTCAAACCAAAAAGTTATTCTATGCTTTGGTGGAATTAAATTATAAGCCTGTACATGATGTTTTCTTCGACACACTTTTGATTCCCGCGGATGTAAAAACCATTCGGAAGAAAGCGGAAGAGAAGAAAATAAACCTCAATTATTACCACGGCGAAAATCTGGTAGGTATCAGTTTAGATGAAAATACTACCGACCAAGATCTGGAAAACATTTTGGAACTTTTTGGTAAAATTGAAAAAGAAAAAATCAAATCGGATTTTGATGTTATTCCGGACGAATTATTGCGAACCGGCACATTTATGGAGCAGGAAGTGTTTCATAAATACCGTTCTGAAACAGAAATGATGCGATACATTAAAAAATTGGAGAGAAAGGATATTTCACTTACTCATTCCATGATTCCGCTCGGCTCATGTACAATGAAACTCAATGCGGCTACGGAGTTATTTCCTATCACTTCACCGTTTTGGACAAATATTCACCCTTTTGTTCCCATTGAACAAGCACAAGGTTATCAGGAAGTGATTAAAAATCTCAGTGATTATTTAGTGGAGATTACCGGTTTGGATGCAGTGAGTTTACAACCCAATTCAGGTGCCGCAGGAGAATATGCCGGATTGATGGCGATCAGAAATTATCATATAAGCAGGGGAGAGGGACAACGAAATATTGCTTTGATACCTGCTTCCGCACATGGAACCAACCCTGCATCTGCTGTAATGGCGGGGCATAAAGTAGTGGTTATAAAAACTACGGACAAAGGAAATATTGATGTGGAGGATTTACGGGAAAAAGCAGAGAAATATAAAGATACTTTATCCGTATTTATGGTAACTTACCCTTCTACCCATGGTGTTTTTGAGGCAGCCATTAAAGAAATGAACGATATCGTTCATCAATATGGCGGCCAAGTTTATATGGACGGAGCCAATATGAATGCGCAAGTGGGATTAACCAGTCCGGGAATGATCGGTGCAGATGTCTGTCATCTTAATTTACACAAAACATTTGCTATTCCTCACGGAGGAGGAGGACCCGGAGTAGGCCCCATTGCCGTAAAAGAACATTTAAAAGACTTTTTGCCTTCACACCCTATAATCAAAACAGGAGGTGAAAAAGGGAAAGCTGTGGCAGCCGCGCCCTACGGTTCTATTCTTGTGAGTATAATTTCATACGGCTATATTAGAATGTCAGGACCCGACGGATTAAAAAAATCTACGGAATATGCCATTTTAAATGCCAATTATTTGGAAGAAAGACTCAACTCCTACTATCCAACCCTTTATAAAGGGGAAGCGGGTAGAGTAGCGCATGAATTTATCGCCGATTGCCGTCCTTTTAAAGAAAAAGGAATTACGGTAATCGACATTGCCAAACGATTGATGGATTATGGATATCATGCCCCCACAGTTTCATTTCCTGTGCATGATACATTAATGATTGAGCCCACAGAAAGTGAAGGGAAAGAAGAACTGGATCGTTTTGCCGAAGCAATGATTAGCATTTGGAATGAAATAAATGAAATTAAAGATGTAAATGAAGATAATTTATTAAAAAATGCTCCTCATACACAAGAGGTGGTCACTGCGGATATATGGTTCCATAAATATACGAGGAAAAAAGCCGCTTTCCCGTTAAAATATATTTTGGAAAACAAAATATGGCCTGCTGTAAGCCGAGTAGATGATGCTTATGGTGACAGAAATTTGCATTGCACTTGTGACCCAATAGAAGCCTATATGGAAGAATAAAATTTGGAGGTATGAGTTTTTTATTTAATTTCGCAATTTAAATCATCATTTATGTCAAAAATTAAAGCTGAAATCATCGGTTTAGGGAGTTATATTCCCGACAATATTATTCCGAACTCTCATTTTCTTGATTGGGAATTTTATGATGCAAAAGGGAAAATTGAAGGGAAAAGTAATGAAGAAATCATTGAAAAATTCAAAGCCATTACCGGAATTGAAGAACGAAGATGGATTGATGATGATATGGTTGCTTCGGATATGGCGGTAATTGCCGCACAAAGAGCCTTGGATGATTCGGGGATCAATCCGGAAGATTTGGATTATATTATAGCGGCAACCAATTTTGGCGATGTTGCAAAGGATACCTATTTCTCTGATTTTATGCCTGCTGTGGCTTCGCGTATCAAGGACCGTTTAAAATTATCCAATCCGAAAGCAATTGCTTTTGACGTTATTTTCGGTTGTCCGGGCTGGTTGCAAGCTTTGATTATGTCCAATCAATTTATGAAAGCAGGAGATGCTAAATATGCTATGGTTATCGGTGTAGAAGCTCTATCAAGAGTAATCGACCCATATGATAGAGATGCAATGATTTTTGCTGATGGAGCGGGCGTAGCCATTGTCAAATTAAATGATGAAGAGGAGGGAAGCGGAATTTTATCTTATAAAGCCGTATCACATGCACACCCGCAAGTAGGTTTATTATATAATGATAAATCTTTTAAGAAGGATCATGACCCAAAAGCCCGGTATATTCGTATGTTAGGACATAAAATATATGAATATGCGCTTACGGAAGTTCCTGCGGCAATGAAAGCAGCTATGGATGAAAGCGGTTATGATATTAAGGATTTGAAAAAGATTTTTATTCATCAAGCCAATGAAAAAATGGATGATCAAATTGTAAAACGTTTTTATCGTTTATATAAAATGCAGACTCCGGAAAATATTATGCCGATGAATATTAATAAATTAGGAAATAGTTCTGTGGCAACTATACCTACTTTAATGGATATGGTACGGAAAGGAGAATTACCACCTCACGAATTGCATAAAGGCGATTTGATTATGCTTGCTTCCGTAGGAGCCGGAATGAATATTAATGCCGTAGTAATGAGGTATTAATAAAAAATTCAAAAAATTATAAATGCATAAAACCATAATTTATTTTCTGAAATCAGAAAATAAATTATGGTTTATTTTTTTAATAATGGTGATCCGATAGAAACACCAATATACCAATTACTTGAATTATCCAGTTCCATTGAGGATGAACTATATTTCCCATATCCGGTATTTATATCAATGGTTAATTGATTTTTAATTACCCATTGATAACCTCCTCCCAAGGATATACTCGCTACACTCCCACCATTTTCATAAGTAGAAAAAGCCATAGCCGTACCCAAAGAAAAATATAACCCTCGTGGAGCCTCTTCCAAAATATAATATTTATAATTTATTCCTAAACCAATGGCATTAAATTGGTAATCTACTCCTGCTCCAAAACCAAAAGAGGATTTTTGAAAAGGGATTTCATATTCAAAAGCAAGAATTCCGTCAAAAAATGCAGTTATATCGGTTTTAAAAACTCCTTTTATTGGAGCTTTCTCGCTGTTTCGATAAACTTTTGAATTTTGAGCCTGGATAGTATAATTGACATTAATGAGGATAAATAATAAGGATAAATATAAGTTTTTCATGATATAAAAGTAATAAAATTAAATCTTTTTAACAAATTTTGTTAGTATAACAATATGTTGTCCCTCGACTTTTCCTTCTATATGTTCCGGATTGTCAGCTACCAATGATATTCGTCGGACGGCAGTCCCTCTTTTGGCTGTAAATCCTGCTCCCGCAACTTTTAAATCTTTTATTAACACTACGGAATCTCCGTTTTCCAAAATGGCTCCATTACTGTCTTTATGAATTATTTTTTCTTCATCGTTTCCTTCACCGGTTGCTTTTGCCCAATCGGCGGTTTCTTCGTCCATATACATCATATCGAGCAAATCTTGTGGCCATGCTTCATTTTTTAAGCGATGTAATAAACGCCAAGAAATGACTTGTACCGCAGGTACTTCACTCCAAATACTTTCATTCAAACAACGCCAATGATTGGGATCCATTTGATCCGGGTTTTCTATCTGGTTTCGGCAAGTAGAACATATAATAATCTCATTATCGGAATAGTCTGCGGGTTCTACTGTATAAATATCAAGATTTTCGGTATTGCCACATAATTCACAGCTATGTCCACTTCTTTCTAAAAGTTCTTTTTTATTCATTGTTTAACGGATTAAAATCATTTAATATTTTATTTAAAATAGTTTCGGCCAATTTGATTTTACTTTCATGTGTCCATCCGGCAATATGAGGAGTAAGGATCACTTGATCCATTTCTATCAACTCCTTGAAAGCATCGGGAAACTCTTGATTTTCAAACATATTTTCAAAACTGCTTTTTTCATATTCCAATACATCCAAACCGGCTCCTTTTATTTTTCCGGATTTCAAGGCTTCTACCAATGATTGAGTATCCACAACGGTCCCTCTGGCGGTATTAATCAACCAAAAATCTTTTTTAAAACGATTTATAAAGTCCTTATTAATCATTTTATAAGTCTGTTCGGTATGGGGCACATGTAAACTAAGGATATCGGTTTTTTCAAATAATTCAGAAAGGCTTACTTGCCGGGCATTTTCATCCGCCATATTTTCTTTTATATCATAAGCCAAAACTTCAACATCAAAACCGCGTAATTTTTTTGCAAATGCCTTCCCCATATTCCCATATCCGATAATTCCCACTGTTTTTCCGTCCAGTTCGATTCCACGGTTTTCTTCTCTTTTCCAAATCCCCTTTCGTACTTCTTTATCAGAAATATTTATGCGGTTTAACAAATTGAGAATCAAAGCCAAGGTGTGTTCCCCTACGGCATTTCTATTTCCTTCGGGGGCGTTGTATAATTTTATTCCTTTTTTTTGTGCATAATCCGTATCTATATTCTCTAATCCGGCTCCTACACGGCCAATAAATTTAAGGTTTACAGCCTTATCAAGAAAAGATTTGTCAATGGGAAAACGGCTTCGGATAATCAATCCGTCATAGTCAGAAATATTCTTTTCAATATCCTCTTTACTCGCGGAATAGTTCTCGTTTACCTCAAAACCGGCAGATTCCAGACCTTCTTTAAGCAAGGGATGGTTACGATCTACTAAAAGAATTTTCATGAAAAAAGATTTTTGGGTCTTAATCAGGAATTCAGTTCTTTCCAAAGAATATCTTTCAGTTTATCCAAATTTTCTCCCGTAAATGACGAAATAAATATATGAGGGATGTCTTTGGGGAGTTCTTTTTCAATTTCCCTTTTCAATTCATCATCCAACATATCAGCTTTGGATATTGCCAAAATACGTTTCTTATCTAATAATTCCGGATTGTATTTTTTTAATTCATTAAGAAGTGTTTCATATTCTTTCCGAATATCTTCTGCATCGGCAGGAACCAAAAAAAGCAAGATAGAATTTCTTTCTATATGACGTAAGAAGTAATGTCCCAAGCCTTTTCCCTCGGCAGCTCCTTCAATAATTCCCGGAATGTCCGCCATCACAAAGGAACGGCCGTCGCGGTAGGAAACAATTCCCAAATTCGGTTTTAAAGTGGTAAAAGGATAATCGGCTATTTTTGGTTTGGCGGCGGTTAATTTGGATAAGAGAGTGGATTTTCCTGCATTGGGAAAACCAACCAAGCCTACATCGGCCAGTAATTTTAATTCGAGCGTAATATTTTTTTCCTCACCGGGAATTCCGGGCTGGGCATACCGGGGAGTTTGATTGGTGGGCGATTTAAAATGCCAATTTCCTTTTCCGCCTTTTCCGCCTTTTACAACAATGATTTCTTGGCCGTCCTCGGTCACTTCACCTATTGTTTCTCTGGTGTCGGTGTCTTTGATAATCGTACCGAGCGGTACATCGATATAAATATCTTGGCCGTCTTTTCCCGTAGAGCGGTTACGGCTTCCGTCACCTCCTTTTTCGGCACGGAAATGTTTTTTGAATTTAAGGTGATATAATGTCCAGTAATCTTTGTTTCCTCTGACGATAATATGTCCGCCACGTCCGCCGTCACCTCCGTCAGGACCTCCTTTGGGAATGTATTTTTCCTTACGTAAATGGGCGGAGCCTTTCCCTCCGTTACCCGATTTTACGTATATTTTTATATAATCTACAAAATTCCCTTCGGTCATGTTTATTTTGGCTTATTTTCGTTTAATTTCAAATTGTTAATGATATCCATTAACCGGTTATGTATCTCGTCTATATCACCTACACCGTTGATTTCATAGAGTTTGCCTTGATTGGCATAATAATCTTTTACCGGAGTGGTTTTTTCATGATATTGTTGTAATCTTTTCTTTATGGTTTCTTCATTATCATCACTTCTACCACTGGTTTTTCCTCGATTTAGCAAACGTTTCACCAATCTTTCCTCAGGTACGTTTAGCGAAAGCAATGCATCTATAATCAAACCTTTTTCAGCCATAATTTCATCCAGTGCCTGAGCTTGTTCTACCGTACGTGGAAATCCGTCAAAAATAAAGCCTTTACTATCGGGATCTTTTAATAATTCCTTGATCATTCCGATAGTAATTTCATCGGGAACCAATTCACCATTATCGATATATTGTTGTGCCTTTTGTCCAAGCGGAGTTTTATTTTTGATATGATGGCGGAATAAATCGCCGGTAGCGATATATTGCAAGCCCAATTTATCTTTTAAAATATTTGCCTGTGTTCCTTTTCCTGCTCCCGGAGGGCCAAATAATACAATGTCAACGGTTCGTCTCTTTTTCACTTCTTTTAATTTATATATTTCAGGTAAATTTCTTCCCAGTTCATCATAATCCAATCCGAATCCTACAATAAAATCATTAGGAATTTCCATTCCTACAAAATCGATAGGTAAACTTTTATTGTATGCTTTCGGTTTAAAAAATAAGGTGGCTATTTTGATGGATGCGGGCTGCTTGGACTCCAAAACTTCATAAATTTTTTCCAATGTGTTTCCCGTATCCACGATATCTTCCAATACGATTATCTTTTTTCCTTTAACCAATTCTTCATCAATGTCCATCAATACATTCACTTCTCCGGTTGAATTCGTTCCTTCATAGGATTTTAGCCTGAAAAATTCAAATACCACCGGTTTTTTATATTTTTTGGCCAAATCGGAAGTGAACATAAAAGAGCCTTTTAAAACAGAAACAAAAACCAGAGTTTCGTTTTCTGCATATTTTTCCAAGTCTTTCGCCAAATGCTCTATGGCTGCATCTATTTTTTCGGCATCGATATAAGGCTCGAAAATTTTGTCGTGTAATTGGATTTCTTTCATTTCTTTTATCAAAATGCAAAAATATGGTTTTATTTATAAAGAACAAAAATTAATAATAAAATATTAAATAGCTTTAAAAGGGATTTATATGCCGAATATTTAATATTTTTACCGCCGCTATAATAAAGCTATATGTTTTTAAAAAATTTTTTTGATTCTTATGTTTCTCTGACAGATACAGAATTGTCTGTTATCCAAAAATATTTTCAAAAAAAATCCTTTTCAAAAGGAGAAAAGCTCCTTGAAAACGGAAATGTTTGCAATCATTTATTTCTGATAGAAAAGGGCCTGGGACGAAGTTATTTTATCAATGAAAAGGGGAAAGATATAAGTGTATGGTTTTTTTCGGAGGGAAAAGCCATTACATCTGTTGAAAGTTTTTTTAACCGGCTTCCCAGCAAATATGATATAGAAGCCCTGGAAGAAACAATTGCGTTTGTAATCAGCTATAATGATCTACAAAAGTTATTTGATCGTTTTCATTCTTTTGAACGTTTCGGGCGATTGCTTTCCATTCATATGTTATCGGATATGGCTCAAAGGTTGAATGCCATCCAATTTCAATCTGCCAAGGAACGCTATGCTTACCTGAACCAAAAGCATCCGGATATAGCTTTCAGAGCTCCTTTACAACATATTGCTTCCTACCTGGGCATTACTCAGGAAACTTTAAGCCGGGTGCGTGCAAAATAATTTTATTTTTTTGATATAGATCAAATAGAATCACAAATCGAGCCTCTATCTTTGTGCTGTAAATAAACCGGATAGCCATTCCGATATTTATACAACACAACAAGTAGTAGTTTTATTCATAGTTAAACTGTTGTAAAAAAGGCCGGAGTTTTTGCTTCGGCCTTTTTCTTTCTATAATTTTCCTTTCCTTTTTTTAATAAACCATTCTATTCCCAATAATAAAACCAAAAGAAAAAGTAAAATTTTATAGTCAATTAAAGGAGTTTTTAAAGAATGTGTGATGATTTGTGCAGGATATTTTTTTGTATTGCTCAGCTCTTTAATTAATTGATCTGTTTGCTGCGGCCAATAAAGTTTGCCCGAAGATTCTCCCGCTAAGTTTTTTAATTGATTATAATCCGCTCTTAGGCTTCTTTCTTCGCGACTTTGTTTATTCACTTCAAAATCGCCTCTTATTTTTTTATTTAATTTTTTAGAATACAAAAGAAAATAGTATTTACCGGGAGGCAAATTATCCAAATGAACTATATAGGTATCATTGTCCAAATACATTAATTTTTCGCCAATTTTTTTATTTTCCACATTATATAATTGTAAAACAGGTTGATCTTTTAAATCGGGTTGAAAATTTTTATTGAGAATACGGGCTTTTATTTCTATATTTTCACCGTTCTCATACAGTCTTTTATAATCCAACTGAATTTGATTTACCTTCAAATGCGTGGAAATATATTGAATGATTTGTTGAAAAAAACGATCCAGTTTTTCTTTTTCTTCATATTTATGGGAAAATACCCCCCATTTCCAATAATTTTCTCCTAAAAGAACCGCTTGTCTATTGGTTTTATTAAACAGAAGTAAAGGATCTTCGGTTTCAATATTTCTAATTTTTGAGAACAGTGCTGCATCGGCATTCGTAAATTTTACTTTTCCGTAATAATCTTTTAAAGGCGGGTATTTTTCAAAAGAAAGAGAAGGTAATTCGAAAAGCTCAAATTCTTTGTTTTGCAACGGAAAATATTCTTCAAAAGTCGGGGTTACTTCCTTTTTAAAAAACAGGTTTTTACTATTTAGCCATTGCCAGTCGGTTTTAGTTCCGGTTATAATTAACCAAGAAGATTTCCTTAGTTTTTCGCGGGAAAAAAGTTTCTCAAAAGAGGATTGAGGTTGATACAAAATTACTGCCGAGTAGGGGCGGAGGGAAACAGGAGGATTGTCAATCAATGAAAAATCGGTTTTGATATGTTTATCCAAAGCCAATTGTCTTTTTATCAGTCCAATATCGGGATGTACAATAGAAGATAAAATCAGAATTCTTTTTTGTTGATCAATGATTTCTATTATAACTTTTTTTGAATTGTCTCTTCTATTTTTTTCGCCGGGGAAAGCCTGTATGCTTACTTGATAAATTTGTTTTCCTTTTGAATCTGCTGGAAGAAGAAACCGGATTTTTTTTAATCCGGGTTTTTTAAATTTTATGTTTTTTGAAGCAATGATATTCTTGTTATGCCATACTGCTACCCGGCTTTGTATTTTATCATTTCCTTCATAACCTACCCAAACTTCCATAGGGAACTTATTTCCTTTAAAAGCGATGCGGTTTGCATTAATTTCTTCTATCCAAGTATTTGGATAATGAGTGGTATCGCCAACGACAACAGGATAAATCTCAAACGGATTATTCCGGGGTAAATATCTCGTTTCTGAGGTGGAAATACCATCTGTCACAAGGATTACCGGAGCTTTTCTTTTTTTATCATAAATAGCATTGAGTTGGTTTATTGCTTCATATAGCTTGGTTTCTTTTTCATTAAAAGACAAAGTGTCCAATGAAAATAAATTCTTACCGAAACCGTATTTATGTATATTAAATTTTTCTTGTAAAGAAAGAATAGAAAGACTATCCAAAATATTTTGTGCTGTTTCACCGGAATGGTGAAGTTTAATAGATTCCGATTGGTCTACCAAAACAAATAAATCAGGTTTGACAATTTCTTCTTGTTCCTTTGTAACAAAAAGATTGGCAAGCAAAAGAAAAAGAGTGAAATAAACAAAAAATCTCAGGACAAAAAGTCCGTGAGATTTTTGTTTATGTAAATATTGAAAAGCGCTTAATAATAAAGCGATTGAAATCGCGAAAAGAATTTTTACGATCATCATTTTACACTGTCATTCCACCGTCTACCGTCAATACCTGTCCGGTGATATAGTCGGAAAAGTCAGAAGCGAGAAACAAGCAAGCATTGGCAACATCTTCCGGAGTACCCACACGTTTCAAAGGAATTTCTTTGATCCAATTTTCAATTACGTTATCAGGAAGATCTTTGGTCATTTCGGTAGCAATAAAGCCGGGAGCTATGGCATTACAACGAATATTTCTACTTCCCAATTCTTTGGCTATGGATTTTGTAAAACCGATAATCCCCGCTTTGGAAGCGGCATAATTGGACTGCCCTGCATTTCCTCCGATACCTACTACCGAACTCATATTGATAATCGATCCTTTACGGGCTTTCATCATAGGTTTGGTAACGGCTTTGGTAAGATTAAAAACGGACTTCAAATTTACATTCATAATATCATCCCAGTCTTTTTCAGACATACGTAACAGCAGATTGTCTTTTGTAATTCCCGCATTATTTATCAATACATCTAATTTCCCGAAATCTTTTATTATTTCATTCACTGTGTTTTGAGAGGCTTCATAATCAGAGGCATCAGATACATATCCTTTGGCTTTAATTCCGTATTCTTGCAGTTCTTTCTCTAATGATTCGAAGTTTTCATCCCGTTTTCTTCCGGTAAAAGCCACATTAGATCCATAGCGGGCAAATGTAAGAGCAATCGTTCTGCCGATTCCACGGGCAGCACCGGTTACCAATATTGTTTTATCTTTGAGAGACTCCATAATTTCTTTTTTTAATTTCTAAACAAATATACATTTTTTTACGAAAAAAATAAGCTGCTTAGAAAAATCTAAACAGCTTATCGAAAGAGAAGTTTCAGCTGTTAGTTCTGCTGATCGCCTTCTTTCATCAATTTATTAAATTGATCCAATTTCGGTAATAAAATGATTTCGGTTCTACGGTTAATCTCTCTGTTTTTAGGCGTAGTATTCGGTACTTTGGGCACCCATTCTCCGCGTCCACCGGCAGTTAATCTGGCAGGATCCACACCAAAATCTTTTTGTAATTTACGTGCAATTGCGGTTGCTCTCAAAGCACTGAGATCCCAATTGTCTTTGATACATTTGGTATGAATAGGAACATTATCGGTATGTCCTTCAATCAAAACTTCATAATCTTTATAATCATTAATGATTTTTGCCAATTTAAACAGTACGCTGTCGGCTTGTTTTGAAATTTCCGTTTTTCCAGATTTAAACATCATTTTATCGGATAACGAGATAAAGACCACTCCTTTTTTTACTTTTACGTCAAGGTCTTTGGTGTCTACATCTTTAAGCGAACGTGTAATACGTGAAGACAATACTTTGTTTAGAGAATCTTTCTTTTTGTTTTCTAGTATCAACATACGTATATATTTATTAGATGTATTGATTTCATCTAATAATTTGCTGATGTTTATATTTCCTTGTTGGTTTAAGTTGACACACTTATCCAAGGCATCTTGTAAAGTTTTGTTGTTTTGTTGAAGAGCCTCCAAACGAGTTTGGTATTTGTCTTTCTCGTTTTCGCATTGGTAGAGCTTATCTTTATACTCTCGTAAGTATTGTTCTACCTCTGCTTTCCCTTCTTTTAACTGATTATACTTTTTCTTGCTGACACAGGAACTCATCAATAAAGTTAAGCTCAGTGTTAATAGTACGATTTTCTTCATAAGGCTGGTGATTTATTTTTTTGTAAAAATATTAAATGTTTTTGTAATAAAAAACGTTTTTAGTCGTATTTTAGTATAAGTTTATGTTTTATTATTTTTATACAAATTACAACAGATGATTAAGATTTTACACGAGAATATTTTATTGGCTTTCGAATCCATTAAAAGTCAGAAATTAAGAGCCGCCATTACCTTGATGATTATTGCTTTCGGGATTATGGCATTGGTGGGAACTTTGACTGTTGTAAAAGGAATTGATAATAATTTTTCTTCCAGTTTGAAAAGTTTGGGGGCAAATACTTTTTCTTTCAAACGCTATGACAATGAACTTTTCCAAAAAAGGCATAGCCGTTCCAGGAGAAGCAAAGTTAATCCGCCTATAACTTACCGGCAAGCAAAGGAATTCAAAGATAAATTTGTCAATAAAGATGCTTTGGTTTCTCTTTCTTTTTTTGCCGCTTCCAATTTGGCTGTTAAAAATGACAAAGACAAATCGGATCCTAAATACAATATTATAGGTGTAGATGAAAATTATTTAAATGTAAAAGAAGACAAGATTCAGGAGGGAAAAGCTTTCAGCCGGCAAGATATTCTTAACAATAAATATTATGCGATTATCGGAGTAGATTTAAAAAACGAATTGTTTCCTCATTCTTCTCCGGTAGGAAAACAAATTATTGTCAAAGGAAACCGTTTTAAGGTTATCGGCGTTCTGAAACCGAAATCATCTACTTTTTCCGGAAGCCGTAACAGCGATATTTATATCCCGGTAAATGTAGCTCGAAGTCTTTTCGGACGTCCGAATATTAATTATAATATAGATATATCGGTACCCGATAAAACCAAATATGAATCTGCCATTTCAAAAGCTGTCAGTTTAATGCGTAGTGTCAGGAAATTGAGCCCTTCCGAAAAAAACAATTTCGGTATAGATCGAAGCGATGCGCTTGAAAAAGAATTGAAGGATGTTAGCCGTTTTTTGACCTATTTTGCATTTATAGTCGGATTAATTACCATTTTGGGATCATCGATAGCCTTGATGAATATCATGTTGGTTTCAGTCACCGAAAGAACACGTGAAATAGGAGTCAGGAAAGCGTTGGGTGCCAGTAGCTTTTTGATTTTAATTCAATTTTTTATAGAAACGCTGGTCATTACCATGTTGGGAGGTATTACAGGAATTATTTTAGGTTTATTAATGGGTTATGGAGTATCATCATTATTCAAAATGCCCTTTAGTATGCCTTGGAATGCCATTGGCATTTCGATTTTTATTATCTTTATCGTTGCGTTTATTTCAGGACTCTATCCGGCTTATAAAGCCTCCAAATTAGATCCCATACAAGCCTTACGATATGAATAATAATATTACTGATTGCATTGTTTTTTCCATTCCAAAAATTGTGGATCCAAGGGGCAATCTTGCCGTAATAGAAAAAGAAAATTTGGGATTTCCCATCAAACGGGTTTATTATTTATATAATGTACCTGCAGGAGCTTACCGCGGGGGACATGCCCATAAAAAACAATCCGAAGTACTAATTGCTGTCAGCGGAAGTTTTGAAGTGATTATTCAAGATGGGGTATCAAAAAAATCCATTCTTTTAAACCGTCCCGATCAAGCCTTGTTATTGCCTCCCGGTATATGGCGCGAACTAAAAGATTTCTCCCAAGGTAGTGTTTGTTTGGTGCTCAACTCCGGAGAGTTCTCCGAGGAGGATTATATTCGTGATTATTCTCATTTTCAACAATTCAAAAATATTTTCTAGAATTTAGCCGGGTTACTAAGTATTTTTTATATAACAAGTTTTACGGAAAAGCCATTTGTATATAATAAAAATTTTCTATTTTCGTTTTTATAATTTTAAATAAGAAAAACACCAGTCTATATGAACTTTATCACCTTTTTGCAAGCTCAAGGAGCACAAGAAGCCTTGAAAAATGCCGGAGAACAAACCGGTGAAGTTGTTTCACAAGAAAAAACCTTACGAGTTATCGATCTTATTCTCAATTCGGGAACCGGTGGAATGATAATCATCGGATTGTTACTTGTGATGCTTTTTGTGGCGTTGGTAATTTATTTTGAAAGGATATCCGCCATTAAAGCAGCCTCAAAAGTAGATCCGAATTTTATGAATCAGATTCGCACCTATGTGAAAAGCGGAAATATTGACGGTGCCAAAATGCTCTGCCAACAATACCACACCCCCGTTGCCAACTTAATCGAAAAAGGCGTATCACGTATCGGCAAACCTTTGGAAGATATAAATAAAGCCATAGAAAATGCGGGGAAACTCGAAGTGTATAAATTAGAAAAAAATGTGAGTACTCTGGCTACTATTGCCGGTGCTGCGCCGATGATAGGTTTTTTGGGAACGGTAATCGGTATGATTTTGGCTTTCCATAATATGGCCAGTGGCGGGGGAAAAATCGAAGTCGGTTCTTTGGCACAAGGAATATATACGGCAATGACTACCACCGTAGCCGGTTTGATTGTCGGTATTGCTGCTTATATTGCATATAATCACCTTGTTGTGAAAATAGACAAAGTAGTTCATAAGATGGAGGCCAATGCAGTGGATTTTTTAGATATGCTGAATGAACCCGCTTAATACAAATAAAAACAAATTCCATGGATATTAAAGGAAGAAATAAAGTAAGCCCCGAATTCAGTATGTCATCTATGACGGATATTGTTTTTCTGTTATTGATCTTTTTTATGCTGACTTCGACTTTGGTTACGGCGGATGCTTTAGATCTGGTATTGCCAAAAGCCTCCGGAAAGACGGAACACAGTCAAAATTTATCGGTAAGCATCAATAAAAAATTACAATATTTTATCGATAAGAAACAGATACGAAAAGAGAATCTGGAAACCCGCCTCAAAGCCAAATTGGACAAAGAAAAAAAGCCTGTCATCATTCTTCGGGTAGAAGAAGGTGTACCTATTGAAAATGCAGTATATGTAATGGATATTGCTAACAGGAACAATTACAAAGTCATTTTGGCCGTACGTCCCAAATAAATGGCATTAATTTTGTTTCTTTTATTCTAAAAAACAATGAAATATCTTAATGATAAACATAAACGCAAAGCCGTCATAGAAGCGAGTATCGTAATGATCTTGCTTATCTTGCTTATGTTTATCAGCGGATTGACCTATTTAGACCCTCCCCCTGAAACAGGCATTGCAGTAAATTTCGGCACTTCGGACTTAGGCAAAGGAACTGTTCAGCCTCAACACAATACCCCTCCAAAACCTGTTCAAACCAAACAAAGACCTGCTAGAACAGAGCCTGAGATAAAAGAAAAAATATTGACACAAGACAATGAAGATGCTCCTGTAATCAAAGAAACAAAAAAAAGAAAATCTAAAAAAAATAATAAAAAGAAAGTCACTCCCAAAGAAAAAAAACCTCAACCCGATAAAAATATTACCGATATATTGAATAATGTAAAAAATGCTCCGGGTGAAGATACGAATAATTCCTCCGGAGAAGGAAATGATCAAACGAATGGAGACAAAGGGAATGCTTCAGGAGATCCCAATGCTTCAGGTTATTATGGTGATGGAGGTTCCGGAGGAGGAGGAACCGGAAATTACCGGTTAGGAAACAGAAAAGCTTTGAGCAAACCCAAACCTGATTTTAATTGCAATGAACAAGGTATAGTTGTAGTAAAAGTTTATGTGGATGCACAAGGAAAAGTACAAAAAGCCATTCCCGGAATGAAGGGAACCACTAATCCGGCACCGTGTTTAATGGAGGCAGCAAAAAAAGCCGCTTTAAAAACCAAATGGTCTCCGGACCCTAAAGCTCCTTCATTGCAAATAGGAAAAATTATCTACAGTTTTAAAATACGTGAATAGGAGTGAATTACGAAGAAACCTTGCAATGGATGTTTAGCCGGCTTCCGATGTATCAGCGACAAGGAAAAACGGCATTTAAAAAAGATTTAAATAATATAATAAAACTTTCCCGGCATCTCGGTAATCCGCATCAACACTTTAAAAGCATACATATAGCCGGCACAAACGGCAAAGGTTCCGTTTCTCATATGCTAGCCTCTATATTGCAAACTGCGGGTTATCACACAGGTCTATATACCTCTCCTCATTTAAAAGATTTTAGAGAGAGAATACGGATTGACGGAAAAATGATGCGGAAAAATTGTGTGATCAATTTTATTAAGCGAAATAAAAAATTTATTGAAGACAACAGGCTCTCATTCTTTGAGTTGAGTGTAGGTATGGCATTTGAGCAATTTGCCAAAAAACAAGTCGATGTCGCGATAATTGAAACAGGGCTTGGCGGTCGCTTAGACAGTACAAATATTATTACTCCGGATTTATCTGTTATTACCAATATCAGTTTGGACCATACCCAAATGCTGGGAAATAGCCTTGAAGAAATAGCCCGCGAAAAAGCCGGAATAATAAAAGAGCATACTCCTGTTGTTATAGGTGAATGGAAACCGGAAACCTTAAAAGTATTTAGAGAGGAAGCTGAAAAAAAGAATTCTCCATTGTATCTCGCTGAAAAATTTGTTGAACTTCCGGAATCCGATTTAAAAGGGAAGTATCAGAAAAAAAACATACAAACGGTTTTGAAAGCCGTGGAAGTTTTACGTCAAAAGGGATATTCCATTCCCGATAAAGCTGTTTTTGAAGGATTGAAAAATGTAAAAAATAATACGGATTTAAGAGGACGCTGGGATATTTTGAAAACAAATCCGCTTGTTATAGCAGATACCGCTCATAATGAAGCGGGATTAAAGGAAGTGATGGAACAAATAAACTCGATTTCTTATGAAAAACTTCATATTGTATTATCTCTTGTAAATGACAAAGAAATAGACAAAATATTGAGTTTGTTTCCCCGGAATGCATTCTACTATTTTTCAAAAGCAAATATCCCAAGAGGATTAGACAGCAAAATTCTTATGAATAAAGCCCTAAGCCATCACTTAAACGGAAAACATTTTCAAAGCATTGCAGAGGCTTATAAAGAAGCTTTAACAAAGGCCGAAAAAAATGACCTTATCTTTGTGGGAGGGAGTACTTTTACAGTAGCGGAAATTATTTAAATTAGAAATTTTTATCATTTTTTTTGATTATTAAGTTTAATTTTAATATATTTGATGAGAACATTAAAAAAAATCAATTATGTCAGTATTAAAAGTTGTAGAACTTATGTCAAGTTCGAAAAAAAGTTGGGAAGATGCCACGGCCAAAGCCATTAAAAAAGCATCAAAATCCATTAATAACATTAAATCAGCCTATGTGCAAGATCAAAGTATTGTAGTAGAAAACGGTGAAGTAAAAGAGTATAGAGTAAACCTTAAAGTTACTTTTGTTGTAAAATAATCATTCAAATGAATGACAAGTAAGTATAAGCTGCCCAAGGGTAGCTTATTTTATTTAACAGGTAAATGTTCTTTATATATATGCCCCATAGACTTAAAAATATTTGCGACTCCGTTTTTATTTAATTTAGTAATGTTTGACAATAATTGTTTAAAATGTTCTCTTTTGTTTTCTTTGGCAAAAGGACAATCATAGGGAAGGGGAGTGTAATCTATCAATTGAACATATTTTTTCAATTCTTTGTCTGTCAAATAGATAAGTGGTCTAATTATTTCAAAAGCATTCTCAAACATTTGGATTTTGGCTGGAAAACTACTTATTTCGGCATGATAAATCATATTCATTAATAAAGTTTCCACTGCATCGTCTTTATGATGGCCAAATGCAATTTTATTATAATTATGTTCCTGTGCATATTTAAAAATTAATTTACGACGGTTCCAAGCACAATAGAAACAAGGCTGTTTCCTTCCCTTGAAATTTTTTTATTACTAGAGATAATTTCAAACTGTATTCCTCTTTTCTTACAAAATTCCAATAAGGCTCGATGATCAGTGTAATAGGGGATGTCTGTAAGTTTTATATGTATGGCTTTGATCTGATAGTCTATTTTTAGGGCTTTTTTTCTATTGTTTAAAATATCTAGCAATGCCATAGAATCCTTGCCGCCAGAAATAGCCACCAATACTCGGTCATTATTTTCAATCAATTGAAAATCTTCAATAGCCTTAACAACTTTTGACCGGTATTTTTCCAGCAGGTATTTTTCAATTTTCTTCATTAATTTTTTTTAAATAAAAATAAAAAAAACGACCCAAACCGGATCGTTTTTTATAAGAATATTTTATAAATTTTTTATTCTTGAACTACTTCTACTGTTACCGTTACTTCAGCATCTACATTTACAGTAACCGTTGTTGTTACTTCATTGGCATCTTTTGCATCGACATAAAGAGTATATTGACCTGCAGGAAGACCTATGATTTTAAAACTACCGTCAGCTTCAGTTACAGTAGAAATTTCCTCAAGAGTTCCATCGCCGTCATAATCATATTTTACATATACTTCAGCTCCTTCTATAACCGTTCCGTCAGTATCTTTTACTGTTCCCGATACAGAACCGGTCATTTCCAGATTTGCCACTCTCACATCAGGATTAAAACTGGATATACCTGTAATTTGTGTGACTGCAGTGATCCATCCGCCAAAGAAATTTCCGGAAAAAGAAAAACTGTCTGACATATCTATATCCATAAGGATTTCTTGACTTTCTCCTTCCTTAACCACTAATTCGGGGGTGATAATAGTATTCACAGTCCCGTTTAAACCAGCCTGCACTGTAAATGTTTCACCATTTGTCAGTTTCACTTCGGCTCCTTCAATAGTTACTCTAATACCTGAATACTTTCCGGGAGGTATACTTTTTACAGCCAAATTAGCAGTAACCCCATTTCGGTATTGCACCATATTCATAGCAGCATTCCCTTCAAATACTGTTACATACTCCTTGTCTTCATTTTTTAATTCAACTTTTGTGATATTTACATTTGCTTCACTTACAAATTTGAAAGGAAAAGGAGCATCTGTTACTTTTACCTGTACGGTTCCCGTATCATCATCTTTTGAACAGGCTGCTAAAGTTAAAGTCATTGCTAAAAATAGCATCATGATTTTTGTTGTTGTCTTCATAGTAAATTGTTTTTATGTTTATACTAGATTATAACAACAAAGCTTATGCCAAAAAGAGGTTTTATTTGAAGTAATTGTTACATGTAGAGCTAAATTGTATGTATTATTTAGTAAAAATCGGCAAATAGTAGAAAAAATGAAACAAAAGTTGCTTAATAATTAATTCCATTCTTCATCGTCATAATCATAAAATTCGCCAAAAGGATTATCCAAGTCATTTTTAAAGGGATCTTCCGATTCTGCCGAATCGTCTTCAAATTGTACTTCGGGTGCCTCTTCGGGACGTAAACCGTGAGCTTTTACCACAATCGGATATTCTATTCCCGGTTCTTTTTCTTCTTTCTGATCCATCAGGTTGACTAAAAAGCGCCACATATTTAAAAAATCATATACATAAAGTAAATTGGGACTCTCCGGGCTTAAAACATCTTTAATTAATGTATTTCCCATGAGATTATTTACCGGTTGGGATTCGTCAAAATTAAACAAAGGAATTTCCAAACCTTGATTTAATTCATCATCGGTAAGATAAAAGGCCGCAGGTTCATAGCCTTCAAAATCAAAGCTTTGTACAATAACATTATGCAAATCTTCTAAAGTTGCATCGTCTTCTATTTCTATGTCTCGATAAACATCGTCTTTGTCAGTTTCAAGTATAATACGCAATTGATTGATCATAATCCGGAGTTTTTATGAATTTGTTTTTATTATTTCGGGTCCGATGGTCTTCATGAATTCCATAGCTTCCTCTTTGTTATTTTTTATTTTGCCTTCTAAAATGGCTTCTTTAATCGCTTCTTTAATTAATCCCACGGGTTTCGAAGGTTTTAAATTAAAAGTTTGCATAATCTCTTTACCGGATACCGGTGGTTGAAAGTTACGAATTTTATCCCTTTCTTCCACTTCAATCAGTTTTTGCCGTACTTTTTTCAGGTTATCCTTGTATTGCCGTTGTTTCTGTTTGTTTTTAGTGGTGATATCGGCTTCGCAAAGCATCATCAAATCTTCAATATCATCTCCTGCATCAAAAAGCAAGCGTCTGACAGCAGAATCGGTCACTTCCTCTTCGATCAAAGAAAGAGGGCGAGAACTCAAACGTACCAATTTTTTGACGTATTCCATTTGTTGATTCAAAGGAAGTTTTAAGCGTTTAAAAATACGCGGTACCATTTTAGCTCCCAAAAATTCATGCCCATGGAAAGACCAACCGTTTTTCTTATGGAAGCGTTTTGTGTCGGGTTTACCTATATCATGCAATAATGCTGCCCATCGCAACCATAAATTATTTGAATTTACAGCAATATTATCCACCACTTCCAAGGTATGATAAAAATTATCTTTATGGGTTTTCCCTTCATTTTCATCCACTCCTTGTAATCTGCTGATTTCAGGAAGAATTTCGTCCATTAAACCGGTTTCATAAAGCAACTTCAATCCGATAGAAGGTTGTGGATGCGACATAATTTTGTTGAGTTCGTCTGCAATTCTTTCTCGTGATAAAATGCGTATTCTTTTTTTGTTTTTTTTAATGGCTTCAAAAGTTTCGGGATGAATAACAAAGCGCAGTTGCGAAGCAAAACGGATGGCTCTAATCATTCGCAAAGGATCATCCGAAAAAGTAATGTCGGGGTCGAGAGGTGTGCGAAGGATTTTATTTTTTAAATCTTCCAATCCGTTAAAAGGGTCAATAAGTTTCCCCCAATCTTCTTTATTCAAACTGATTGCCAAAGCATTTACGGTAAAATCCCTGCGTTTTTGATCATCTTCCATACTTCCTTCCTCAACAATAGGCTTGCGACTGTCTTTACGATAAGATTCTTTTCTGGCACCGACAAATTCCAACTCAAGATCTCCGGATTGTAACATTGCCGTGCCAAAATTTTTATAATAAGCCGATTTGGTTTTGGGAGGTAATAAGTCTTTCACTTTTTTTGCCAGTTCGATTCCGCTTCCCAATACAACCACATCAATATCTTTTGCCTTTTGATTTTTCAGTAAAAAATCTCTTACATACCCACCGATTACATATGCTTTTTTATTTTGCTCTTGGGCGGCTTGGGCTATGATTTTAAAAACAGGCAGGTCTATTGCTTCTGGATAATATAATTCTTTGGTCATTAATTTCTGATTATTTCCACCCCGTTGTCCTCACTCCATTTAATAATTCTAGAAGGTTTTCCGGTGGATGATGAATTCCGGTGCAAATTTACAACATAGTCAACATTTTCCAAAATGCTTTGAGGAATATCATCAAACTTGAGGGGAGTAGGTTGCCCTGAGAAATTTGCAGACGTGGAAATAATAGGCTTTCCGGCATTCTTAATTAAATCATGAGCAAATCCTTTTTTAACCACGCGAATGGCTATGCTACCATCATCCGCTAAAATTTCTTTGGGAAGATTTTTGGGATTGGGAAAGATGATTGTTGTAGGGCGAATGGCTTTCTCTAACAATTCCCAAACCTCGATAGGAATATTTTCTACATAATCTTGAAGCATTTTATAATCTTTTACAAGAATCAAATAGCTTTTTCCGGATTCCCGTTTTTTTATTGTATCTATTTTTTTAATTACCTCGGGATTGGTCGCATCTCCACCAATACCCCATACAGTATCGGTCGGGTAGAGGACAGTTCCTCCGGCCTGAATTGTTTCCAGTATATTCATTTTTTTTCTTTTTTATACAGTTTTTTTAAAAATTTATATCGCCAATACATTCCTTTTGCATTGATGCTTGAAATAATAAAACCGGCTTTTCCGTCCAGAAAACCAAGCCTGTAAAAATAGTGAAAAAAGAAACGGTAAAGCGGCTTTAAATATAAATGATAATAACCGGGTTTCATACCGTTTTTATAATATTCAAACGCTTTTAATTTTGCATAAAAAAGTATTTTTAGCTTATACTCCGTTTTATCTTTAAAAGTATAATGGTAAAGAGGTGATTTTAATATTTTTGTCTTTCCTTCACATTGTATTCCTTCATGTACCCATTTTCCATTCGGTTTACAAAAATCTTTATGAAATAACCGTAAAACCTTATCATTTTGCCATCCGCTGAAACGAATTCTTTTCTTTTTGAAAAAATTCTGCCTTTTTATCCAGTATCCTTTTATGTCCTGATCAGGATAAAGAATATTAGATTTGATTTCTTCGATCAATTCGTCACTCAATCTCTCATCTGCATCCAGAAATAAAATCCATTTGTTCTTTGTTTTTGATATGGCAAAAGCTTTTTGTGAGGAAAAATCAATAAATTTATGGGGATAAAAACGTACATTTTTGGATTTTGCCAGTTCAGGAGTCTTATCCGAACTAAATGAATCAACAACAATAATTTCATTGACAAAATCCAAGTTTTCAATAGCCGCAGAGATATTTTCTTCCTCGTTTAAAGTTAAAATAATAGCTGATATCGGTAAGCCTTCTTGTTGTGAATTTATCTTTTTTATGCCATATTCCGTAATTGTCTTTTTTTTCTTAATTGTTTCCATCAAAGAAGTATGGTTTTTTATCAGCTGATCTTTGGAAGCTTCTTTATGATAAAGATGGTATTGGATGGCGGAAAATTTTAAATTGATTTTCTTTAAACCCAGATGTACCAGCCTTGCACTGATTTCGGAATCCTCACGTCCCCAACCCACTAATTTTTCATTATATCCATTGACTTTCAGTAAATCTTTCTTCCAAAAACTCATATTGCAACCACGCACCGAACGGATTACTTTTTCCACATTTTTTGTTGGCTTTTTTAGTAATCGGGTGATGAAAGGTAAATGAAATTGGTAATGTTTGTTTTTAATATCATTATCGAATCTATTAAAAACAAGGCTTTGCGTATCAAGTAAGTGCTTGGATAATTTTTGTGCTAATAATACTCTGGATCCCGAGATAAATTGTCCGGAACGTGCATGTAATACATGATCTTTCACAAAATCTTTATGTAAAAAAGTATCTCCGTCAATTTGTATGATATAATTTCCATTAGCTTTATCAATTGCTTTATTTCTGATTTCTGATAACCTAAAGCCTTTATCTTCATGCCAAATATGATGAATATTCAGTATTCCGTGTTCTTTATATTTATCAATCACTTGTTTTGTTTCTGAAGTGGAACCGTCATCGGCAATCAAAACTTCATAAGGCAAGAGGCTTTGTTGTTCTACGGATTGTAAAACCAGATCCAATGCTTCCGGCCAATTATATGTGGCAATGATAAGTGAAGGTTTAATAGTGCTCATAATTACTTATCGTTATTTTTTGCAAGTTTTTTAATTGCCTCTGCCGCTCTTTTGGCAGCATTTTTCTCTTTTTGTATATCGAAAGTATAGGCAATAGCTTTCTTTTGTTTTTCTTCAAATTCTTTTTGCCAAATATTTCTCTTTAAAAGTAATTCAGGTAAATCCTCTAAATTTTTAATTACTTTACCTAAATGCCAATTTTGAAAATGAATGTCATTATGCCAATTAAAGTCATGTGCATTAATAAATATTACCGGCTTGGGTTTTTGCAGTAAAAACTCATATACTTGACTTGAAACATCCCCTAAATACACATCTGCATTCAGTGTATAGGTCATATCAACAGATTTTTCGCTACCAAAATCAATGATAATATTCGGGGCTTCAAAATATTTTTGTTTTATGGATTCCGGATTTTGTGAACCTTTAATATTAGGACTAAATAAATTCATATGAGGAGCAAAAATTAAATTATATTCCGGGTTCTGATAAAAATATTCTAAAATTTGATCACCAAATTTAAAGTAAGAAGATAAATGAGGTTTGAAATGTGGATTGTATAAGACTATGGGTTTATTATTATTGAATAATTTTTTTTTATTTTTTTGAATTTTTTTTATAATATCAAATTTTTGATAGCCACAAGTTTCAAATTTTGTATGTTCAAATTTTCCCATTCTGGCAAATAAATCATTGATTTTAGGACCTGCGGTTGTAATTAAATCAAATTTCTCGATAAATGGTCGGTATTCTGGTGTAAAAGGATAATCTCTATCGCCAGCTCCATGCATAAGAAAAACAAATTTAGGTTTGTTTCTATCTTTTCGCCGGAGGTGAGTATGATTAAAAACATTGAAAACCAGTATGTCATAATCTAAAAACTTTTTACGATGTTTTTTAAAAATATACTGATTACTAGGTTTTTTACGTTTTTGAAATTTATATGCAATACGTTTATACCAATAAGTTGGCAGTTTCTTTACTACTGAATTTGGCACATTAAGCCGATTGAGCATCATATATAAATAAGCTTGTTCAATATCAGGTGTTAATATGTCAACTTCGCATTCAGGATCATTATATAATTCGGCTACCAAACCCACAAAATGAGGAATAATATGGATATCATCAAAATAAACAAAACCAATTTTTATCATGCAAAAAACATCTTTTCTTCAAAATCCAAAAATAAGATTTTGTTTTTAATTAGCCGAATATTCTTATGATTTAATCAAGACTTGCTTTATAGATTTGAAATATAATTAAATAAGAAGGTTTCAACCTTAATATTGCCATAGAAGCATATACTGTCTCTGACTCCAAAACAGTATATCTAATCAGTAAGTTTAGTTTTTTCCTGCCTATATTTGTTTTATGAGTGAAAATTCTTTCGGATATCAAGTTTTGACTATCTTATTTTAACTTGTAGGTTACTTTAAAAAAATTTTATGATTATAAATTATATATTGCCTCTGCCACACGATAAGAGGAAGATTTATTGGGAGATATATCAAAAGTATATTCTAAGGCATTTTGTTGTATATTTATATATTCATTTTTCCATTTATCGGAATTCTCCAAAACTTGGCCTAAATCTTTTATTTGATTTATTACTTTCCCGAATTTCCAATTGGAATAAAAGGGATTATTTTTCCAATTAACATGATGAGCATTTAAATAAATTACAGGTTTTAAGCCTGTCAAAAGAAATTCGTAAACCTGACTGGAAATATCACCCATATATATCTCTGCTGAACTTGTATAGGACATATCTACCGATTGAATACTTCCTAAATCGATCCGTATATTATTTGCTTTAAAATATTTTTTGGAAATATGCTTTTCAGATATTCTGTCACGGTATCTTTTATCAAACAAACGCATATGAGGGGCAAAAATAAGGTTGTATTCCTTATGGTGATAAAAAAAATCCAAGATCTTTTCTCCCCATTCAAAATATGAACTGAATTCACGTCTGAAATGAGGATTATACAGAATAACCGGATTTGATGAATTAGGGAAGAAATTCTTTTTAGTCATGTGTTTTAATAAATCAAATTTGGGGTAACCGCAAATTTTAAATTCGGTAGAGGGGAAATGTCCCATTTGCAGAAAACGGTCTTTTATTTTTTGTCCCGAAGCAATTACCAAATCAAATTGTTCAATAAATTTTTTATGTTTCGGAAGAAATGGATGTGAATTATCTCCGGCTCCATGTTTTAGATAGACAAATTTCACTCCATTCTTTTTTATATCCAATAGATAATGGTGGTCGAAAACCACAAAAGCCAATACATCAAACTGTTTGAAAAATTCTTTATTTTTTTGAAAAATAAATCGCTCATTCGGGCGTTTTCTCCCTTGTATTTTATAGGCAATTTTTTTGTAAAAATAAGTAGGTAATTCAATTACAATCTCTTTGGGTAACCTCAAGTTTTTCATTTGTTTATAAAGATAATGATGCTCCATTTCGGGCACTAATATCTGCACTTCCACATCTTCAATATGTTTGTATAATTCATTTACAATACCCAGAAAATGAGGAATCAAATATTCTATATCAAAATAGACAAAACCTATTTTTTTCAAAATTTAATTTTATTTATATCGAAGTTAAGATTTCTTTGGCAATAATTTTCGATATATTATCAGTTTTGGGTTGAAAAAAAGTTTCATTCAAAGCCTTTTTTTGTATAATATGATACTCGGGAAACCATTTTTTATCCGCAGGCAGGAGGTTTTCCAATTGAGAGATCTCATTGATTACCGGGCCTAACTTCCATGATTTATAAAATTTGTTTTTTTTCCAATCTATATTGTGACTGTTAATAAAAATAGCCGGACGAGGAGTGAGGATAAATTCATAAATTTGACTGGAAACATCCCCTAAATAAATATCTGCACTACGAGTATAATCCATATTAACCAAATGATAACTTCCGGTGTCAATCAGAATATTGGGCGCATTATAATATTTGTCGGGAATATCTTTTTTATTTAAAAAGCCTTTTTTGTTGAATAAATTTATATGAGGAGCAAAAATCAAATTATATTCGGGGTGTGTGTAAAAAAACTCCAATACCCTTAAACCGTCTTTATACCATGAGGATAATTCTCTTTTGAAATGTGGATTGTATAAGATAGTTTTATTTTTATTAGAAAAAAAAACGGGGGGAGTAGTCCATTTTAATAAATCGAATTTTTGATAACCGGTTAAGGCAATTTTAGTTGCAGGAAGATCCATCTTCTTGTAAGCTTCATATATTTTATTTCCCGGAGCTGTAATCAAGTCAAATTCTGCCATTTGTCCGGCATATTTTTCTCCTATCATATATTCATGATCACCTGCTCCATGCATCAACATAATAAACCTGGGCGTTTTCAGTCCATTTTTCTGTTTCATTCGAAAGAGATAAGGCTGAATTAAATCATTGAATATCAAGGCATCATAAGAAAGCAGGAAATCGATATTTTTTCTGAAAATGTAGTAATGGCTGGGATATTTACGTTTTTTTAATTTATTTCCTATTTTTCTATACCAATAGGTAGGAAGAAACTTAACAATTTCCTGTGGAATTTTCAACTGATCTAAAAGCTGAAAAAGATAGGTGTGTTCACCTTCATAAGTAAGCAGTTGCACATTCTCTCCGGCCTCATAAAGTTCTTTTAAAGGACCTATAAAATGGGGTATTATATGAATGTCATCAAAATATAAAAAACCTATTTTTTTTCCTGCTGGCTTAGTTGTTTTCATACATTTTCATATAATTGATGCAATTTTTGTGCTATTTCTATGTCTGAAAATTGACGAGCAAACGAAAAACTTTTTTCAATTTCTTCACTCATATCACGACTCCATACATCCAGTATTTTCTCTCTCATTTCATTTTCATCCATTACATCATCAAGGTAAGTAGAGTAGGGGCCGGCTGCTTCGGGAAAAACTCCTTTTGAATTGGTAATGACCGGTGTCCTGCTGAATAAAGCTTCAATAATAGGAATGCCAAAGCCTTCAAAAATACTCGGATAGATAAATACTTTGGCCGCTTGATAAAGAATAGCCAGTTCTTTTAAATCCAAACCTTCCAAGAAATGTACTTGCGATTCCATATGATTGTTTTCGATAAAATGGACAATTTGTTGAGCATAAGATGTTTTTCTCCCTACCAGAACCAATGGTATTTCAGTTCCCTTTAATGCTTTTACAATCGTAAAGGCATTTTTTCTTTCTTCTATGGTTCCCACATTCAATACAAATTCCGCCGGTAAATTATATTTTTTTCTTACCGATTCTATTTGGTTATCTAGGTATAAGGTTTTAAATACCTGATGACAGCCTTGATAAACCACTTCGATCTTGGATTCTTCAATACCAAAAAAATGTATGATATCTTTTTTGGTTTGTTGACTAATGGCAATAATTTTATCTGATACAACACAAGCTTTTTTAAACTTTCGAGTGTAAATTTTCCGGTCGATATAAGAATATAAATGCGGGTAGCGTAAAAATATCAAATCATGAATTGTTACAATCGATTTTACTTTTGAATTTTCTATGCCTAAGGGTAATTCACCACTTAAACCGTGATAAATATCCAGCTGCAAGTTGTTGATATCTTTCATTACTCCTTTTGCCCTCCATAATGACGGCAATTTTTTATCCATAAATGAACGGGGCATTAGCATTTGCATATTTCCACTCCACTCCAACCGGTCGATTACGGGAGGTTTCGGATTGAATAAAAAATACTGATTATCAGGATAATAAGCGGACATAATACGAATTAAATCCCTGCTGTAATTTCCTAAGCCCGTGGCATTATGAAAAACCCTTTTGGCATCGTATCCTATTCTCATATCTTCTTTATCTTTGTGTAAATATCAGGATATTTTTGACGAATGTAATTAATTTTTTCCTGTATTTTTTCAGAATATTCTTTTTTTCCTATAAAGGCTTTATGTCCCATATATTTATTTATACTTTGTATAATTTTCATGTCTTTTTTAATAGAGTGATCAATCAAAGCATCAGAAAATTTCTCCCATATATAGTCGACTGCCATCTCATTGGGATGAACCAAATCCTTTTTATAAAAACGGTAATCCCGCAAATCGTCCATCAAAATTTCATAGGAAGGAAAATAAAAAATATCTTTATCATTAATCCGGTCTTGAACTGCATCTATTAAACGGGCTTTACTACGTTGATTTTCCATAAAACCATCTTTTAAATGACGCACCGGACTAATGGTAAAAAGTATTTTGGCCGGCGGAGCAATTTGTTGGACTAAATCAATTATCTGCTGGAAAATATTTTTTATTTCTATTGGAGAAAGCAAATATTTTTCAAATTCTTTTTGAGGCATTTTATGGCAATTGCTCACAATTTTCCCTGTCTTTTTTAAACGATAAACCCAAGCCGTACCAAAAGTAAAAAATACCCAATCGGCCTCTTTCAAAAAACGGTGACTATCCTCTATTTCTTGATTGACCTTTTCAATTAAAATTTCTTTGTTTAGCTGATTAAAAGAAGAATGCAGCTCAAATGATTTCCAACGCTTTTCATGAAAGAACAGCTCCTCTTCTTTAAAATATTTTTTATAAACGATTCGCTCTAAAATATTTTGAATGGAGTAGGGATTAAAAATCACTCCGAAAGAATTTATTTTATTGGGAAATAAATAGAGGTCTAGTTTTTTTTGAATATGATCGACAAAACAAGAACCCAAGCCAAATATTTTTGACCGGTAATCAATCGGGTAGGGGACCGGCGAAATTTCTATTTCAGTTCGGAATTTCATAGCAAATAATTTCGTTGGATTTATAAAAGGAGTATAACCATTTTTTACCGTTCTGATTCATATTCTTCTCTTAGCAACCTTCTCATTACTTTTCCCGAGGCGGTTCTCGGCAATTCTTTTTTAATCACGACATCATGAATTTTAAATAGAGGATTTAAATCAAATTTAATCAGCTTTTGTAATTCATATTGTAATAATTCTTTATCCGGGATACCTTTGGGGACGATATATAAAACCAGCATAGTAGGTCCACCGTCTTCCGGAATCACTCCGATAGCCGCCGACTCTTTCACTCCGATATGTGTATTAATCAACTCTTCAATTTGAGCGGCACTTACTTTTATTCCTCCCAAATTCATACTGTCATCGGTTCTTCCCATTACACGATAATAGCCGTTTTTAAGTTTAACTAAAAAATCACCGTGACGACGCAAGATTTTTCCGTCTATTTTTGGTGTCCCTTCATAATACACTTTTTCATGGTCCTTGTTCAGTAATTTTACTGACAATCCCATGGAAGGAGGCACTAAAAACACCTCACCTTTATTTGATAAATTTCCGTTTTCATCGAGGATAACAAATTCGCTACCCAAAGCAGGTGTGGAAAAAGTAGACGGAATATTGGTTTGTATCAATGTAGAGGTGACATATCCACCTCCGATTTCCGTGCCACCGCAATATTCAATTACTGGCTTATTTCCTCCTAAATTCATCAAATAATCCATATCATACGGATTGGAACTTTCACCGGTGGAACTAAAACATTTTATAGCCGACCAATCAAAATTTTCCATCATTTTATTTTCCTCCCAAGCTCGCACCATACTGGGCACAACCCCCAACATATTGACCTTGGCATTTTGAATAAATTTTCCAAAGTCAGGACTTATGGGACTTCCTTCAAAAAGGGCCATCGTACCTTTATTAATAAAAGTAGCATAAATTAACCAGGGGCCCATCATCCAACCGAGATTTGTTGGCCATGCCACAGTATCTTCGGGACGTATATCATGATGATAGAAAGCATCAGCAGCTGATTTTATTGCTGTTGTATGATTCCAAGGAATAGCCTTAGGTGCTCCGGTAGTTCCCGAAGAAAATAAAATCGTAGTGGTATCCATGGGAGCAGACTGAACAGACTCAAAATCCAAATCCGAAACCAGGAAATCATTCCAATCCATATCTTTTTTTCGCAACCTCAAATTATCGGGGTCATCAGATAAGACAACCATTTTTTCCACACCGGCATCCAATAGTTTTTCATACATCGGGAGTTTTTTTCCACCACGTTTGAGAACATCAACAGTAAAAACGATTTTGGGATTGGCAATATCAAAACGCACTTTAATTTCGGAAGGACTAAAACTATCTGCAACCGTTACCACTTGTAAACCGGCTTGAATAGCCCCCATATAAATCGCCACAGCTTCTATATTCATCGGCATGTCTATCCCTATTATATCTCCTTTGGACAAGCCTTGGGCAAGAAGAGAGTTAGAAATACGATTGACTAAGTTTTGCATTTCTCCATATGTCAAGATTTTAATTTCCTCATTACCTTCCTTTCCGTAAAGAATAGCAGGTTGATTTTCCGGAGCTTGGAAGCAGGAGTCTATAATATTCATTTTTGCACCATCCAACCAAAGAGGATTTTTCGGATCGGTGTCATTCAAAGCATGTGAATAAGGCTTTGAGGTCTTTATATTTAAAGCTTTGAGTGTTTCTTCCCAAAAAGCAGGACGCTCATCTATCGACCATTGATAAAAATCTTCATATTTTTCAAATCCCAAACGGGACATGGTTTTATATAAATTGGTTGTTGCAATAAAATCTTCCGTAGGTGTCCACATATCTGATTCCGGATTAAAATTTTTATAAAAATACAATAATTCTTTATATATAAAATTTGTTAATAAAAAATAAAATTGTAATTTTACTTAGGAATTTAAAAGTAAAAAAATGAAAAAATTTGCAATATTATTAATTGCTTTATTCGGTTTAAGCCAAATAAACGCACAAGTCAAAAGTCCGAAAGAAAATCCTCATGATTCAACTTCTATTAAAAAGGAGAAAAATGCAGTGGAGGTAATTGTACCGGAAAAGAAATGGAAAAAAATGAAAAAGGAGCAAGAAGAAGCCAAGCTCAATAAAAAAGCAGCTGAAAAAGAGCGAAAAAAAGCCATGAAAGAAAGGAAGAAAATTCAAAAGGAAAGAGAAAAAATACAAAAAGAAAAAGAAAGAGAAAGAGAAAGAGCTGAAAAAGAACGAAAAAAACTAGAAAAAGAACGAAAAAGAGCAGAGAAAGAACGCAAAAAGGCCGAAAAAGCGAGAAAAAAGGAGGAGAAAAGAAAAAAAGAAGAATGGAAAAAATTGGAAAAAGAACGCAAAAGAAAGGAGAAGGAACAGAAAAAAGCCGAAAAAGAAAAAAAGAGAGTTCAAGCCATCAAAGACAAAATTCATAGAACACAAGAAAAAATTACCAAATTGGAAAAGAAAAAAGAAAAAGCAGAAAGGAAACTTCAAAAGGCAAAGCAAAAAGGAAATCTTTCTGATGAAAAAAGATTAAAAATGGAAAAAGAAATCAGCGAAATGAATTATAAAATCAAAGATTATCAGTTAAAAATCGAAAAACTTAAAAATAAAATCTAATTCACATAAATATTAAACGCCTCAAAAAATTGAGGCGTTTAATTATTTCTTAATTTTTCAAAGGGTTATTTTGTAACCACTCTTATATATGATTTTTTATTTTTAGTTTTATTGGCAGGTTTATAATCAACTCCTTCTTTTTTTGTTTTCCCATATACTTCGGGTTGCAGGTATTTTCCTTTCATCTGTCCTTTTTTATTTAACTCAGCTTTTTTCTTTTCAGGATATTTTCTCATATACATGTCATCTCTTTCTGCATAAACATACCACGAAATTTTTTGCCCCGGTTTACCTCCTGCTATTACGAAATTCCCTTTTTGATCTATTTCTTTTTCGATATATAATCCCGGTGCAGGCACACCAATGGGAGTAAGGGTATAAGAATAGTTAATATTTATCGCTTTAAAATAGGAGGGAAGTTTTATTTTAGCTTTCCCTTTTTTATTCAAAATAACATTTCCCCGATATACATTTAAAACTTCATCAGACTCCAAAGCGAAATGTTTTAATATTTTATTTTTCGGATCCAATGGATGATCTATCATAAAAGTTTTTCCTCCACCGGACCCCAAATTACCGGTCACATATAAATCGCCGTCACCAAATATAGCATAATCTGAAGTGTTGTTATCACTTCCATAAAGCCCGGCAAACCCATACTGGGCTTCTCCGTAAACCCCTACATACCCTCCTGTACCTTTTACGCCATATCCCCAATAACTTTGCGGATTAGAATATCCTTCTACACCCGTAGCATCATATCTGCCTGAACCAATGTACCTACCTTCAATAGCGATAGCATCAGAGTCATCTTTCTCGGTAATTCCTACTATTGCCCGGTCTACTCCTGTGCTAACAAGTCCAGCTCCTACGTTATAAGTATAAATAGAAGAAGGATTATCACCTGCAACAAGCAAACCTACTCCATCTGTTCCATAGTTAGAAATAAAAGAAGAAGGATCTCCGGAAGATATCGTATTATCTATAACAGTTAATTTGGTCCTCGGATTTGTAGTACCAATCCCCACATTTCCGGAGGGTATTGCATACATATTATTCCCGTTGATTTGCCAATCCAAATCCGGTTGTGTAGCCGTATTGACCCATTGCGATCCATTATAATAATAGAAATTATTATCATCGGTTACATAGACTAAGAGTCCTTGAGCCGGAGAGGCAATATTATCCCTTTGAGTAGCTGTTAATCTCGGAATTAAAATCCCTTTCTCGGTAGAATGAACATCTAAAATGGAAGAAGGAGCCGGAGTGCTCCCATCCGAATTAATAGCGACTTGTGCAGTAGTATTCAAATGTGTAAATAAGAAAATAAATAACAATAAATTAATAAGTATTCTTTTTTTCATAGGCAAAAATTTCGCCAAAATTAAAAAAAAATTTTTTTTGGCGAAATTTTAAATGATGAAATATTTTTTATATTACTCTTTAATTTTCAAGGGATTTTTGAGATCTATTTTTTCATCATTTATTTTTATTAGGCTTTCTTTTTGATTATCAATTTTTTCCACTGCTATATAACCTATTTTTTTTGAAGCGGATTGCCCATATAATTCCGGATGAAAATATTTTCCTTTCATTTTTCCGGTTTTATATACTTCGGCTTTTTTCTTTTCCGCATGTTTTTTATAATAGGAATCATTTCTTTCGGCATAGACGTACCACGAAATTTTTTGGCCGGGTTTTCCACCGGCAATTACAAAGTTTCCTTTTTGGTCTATTTCTTTTTCGATATATAATCCCGGAGCAGGTGCACCAATGGGAGTCAAATTATAACTGAAATTAGCATTTATGGCATTAAAATAGGAGGGGAGTTGTACTACTGCTTTTCCGTTTCCGTCAAGTTTGATATTTCCTCTATATACATTTAAGACTTCATTGGACTCAATGCTGAAATGCTTTAAAATTTTATTAGCAGGATCTAAGGGATGGTCAATAATTGTAGCTTTATTGGCAGTTGAAGTTATAGTGCCGGTGGCTTCAATATCTCCCACAGCATAAATGGCATAAGTAGTGGTTCCATCAGCCACTCCTACAACTCCGGCAAAGCCATTATATCCATAACCATAAACTCCAATGTGACCTCCCAAACCTTTTACTCCAACCCCATAATTATCAGCCGGGATAGAATAGCCTCTAATCCCTGTTCCATTATAATTGGTAGTAGCATAATATACTCCTTCCACAGCGACCGCAGCATTATCTTCCTCGGCAGTAACTCCTATAATCCCTCTTAATCTTCCTGTACCTACAATGGCTGCTCCATCCTCCGCAACATAATATGTGTCCACATTACTTCCTCTGGCTAAAATTCCTATTCCGGTGGAATCTTTATTTGTAAAAAAACCGGCACTTCCTTTATTATATGAAGTAGTGGTATATCCATACACACTATAATTACTACCTGTGCCGGAAGTAGTGGAATATATTCCCAAATTAATACCAGACCCTCCGGAAACTTCACTTCTTAATCCATAATATGTGTTATTACCTAATGGACTTAAAAAAGTTGAGACACCTATGGAACCACCCATAAAATACCCACCGATTCCATATCCATCCGTATTGTATACTTGACCCAGAACAGCTATATCATTTTTACTTGCTCTTGTACTTTTAAAATGACCAACAATAGTCGATGAATTTGATTCCACATCAAATTTATGAATAGGGGTAATGGTACCAATCCCTACATTACCGGAAGGTAATGCATACATATCATTTCCGTTAATTTGCCAATCCAAGTCGGGTTGTGTAGCCGTATTCACCCATTCCGTTCCATTGTAATAATAAAAATTATTGTCATCTGTAACAAAAACCACTAAGCCTTTGGCAGGTGAAGAAATATTATCCCTGTCTGTGGCTGCCATCCGTGGAATAAGCACTCCTTTTGTGGTTGATTTTACATCTAATAATGAAGAAGGGTCGGGAGCACTTCCATCATTATTTATCCCTACTTGCGTATAACCGATCTGTATTATTAATAATGCAATCAAAATAGTAAAGATTAATTTTTTCATAATAATTATATTTTATCCAAAATTATGACAAAATTTAATCACTATAAAAAGAGATAACGTTAAAGTTTTTCAACAAATTCAATTATTTTTTTTCTATTGAAAGAATTTTATTAAATTATTATAATAATTTAATATAAGAATGAAAAATATTAATCTGTATTAACTTAAAATAGAACGTTTTTGCAAGATAAGTCAAATAATGTTAAATTATGTTTATCTATTAAATTCTAATTATAACATAATATTAATAATACTTGTTAAAAAATAAAAAAAAACACCTCAAAAAATGAAGTGTTTTTTTGTTCACAAAAATATAATTGTTAAAGCTCTGCCAGCTTATCCAATGTATATTGTATTAGAGCTTCAATAGGTTTGTAAGGATCTTTACTGAAAGTCATATTAGCACGATTGGCAATAATAGCATTCATAGAGCAGGCATGATGCCCTAATAATTTGGATAAACCGTAAATGGCAGATGTTTCCATTTCCAAATTACTCATTCTCACGCCATTATATTCAAAACTATCCATTTTCTTATTCATATCCGGATCGGCAAGGGGAATACGTAAAACACGGCCTTGCGGACCAAAAAATCCAACAGCTGTACCTGTGATTCCGCTGTATACCTTGTCTGTAAGCAAAAGATTTTCCAATTTTCGGCTGTTTTTTACAATATAAGGGCGTGCTTTATCGGGAGACCAACCGGTGTGCTTGATAAATGCATCTTCCATATCTAATTCGCGAACGGATTTAGAATCATAAAAATGCAATAATCCATCCATTCCCAAGCCGTATTTACCTAAAACAAAACTATCCACAGGAATATCTGCTTGTAATGAACCGGAGGTGCCAATACGCACAATATTCAAAGAAGTTAATTCGTCCTTAATTTCTCGTGTTTTTAAATCGATATTTACCAATGCATCCAATTCATTCATTACAATATCAATATTGTCCGGACCAATCCCGGTGGACATAGCGGTTAAACGTTTGCCTTTGTAAGTGCCCGTGATAGTATGGAACTCGCGTTTTTGAGTTTCAAATTCGATAGTGTCAAAGTGCTTGGCAATACGATCTACACGTTTTTGATCACCTACAAAAATGATCGTGTCTGAAATATTTTCGGGTTTCAAATTAAGATGGTAAACACTTCCATCGGGATTTAAAACCAATTCTGATTCGGCAATTCTTCGTTTCATAAATCTTTCTTTTAAAAATTGAAAAAATAAATTTACAAAAATATTTTCTTTTAAAAACATAATCTTGTCAGTTAGTATAAGTTTAAATAATTTTTGCTATTTCCAGTTGTATCATAATTTATATTATGTTAAATAGGATATTTTAATTCTCGCCTCTTAAATAAAAAAGCCCTTGAAAATTACTCCAAGGGCTTCTTACACATTATTTATCATTATTTTAAAAAATTCCTAAGAATTTTTTTCTTTTCTTCTTCTTTTCTTCTTTTACGGGTTTGGGTTCATTTGAATGATCTACGATGGTCAATTCGTCTATAATATGATTACAATGTCCCACTTTGTCAATTACCCAAAGCACATAATTATCTTTTACATGAATACTTCGCGCCACTTCGGGACGATAATAAATATCTTCCATAATTCCTTGCCATACTCCGTCAAAGGCTAATCCGATATGTTCGCCTCTGCCATTTAATATAGGACTTCCGGAATTTCCACCCGTTATATGGTTAGTTGCCAAGAAATCTGTAATTAAAGTACCGTCTTTGGAGGCATATCTTCCATAATCTTTCTTTAAAAGTAATTCCACAACATCGGCAGGTAAATCAAATTCAGGATCGCCGGGTTTATATTTTTCCAAAATCCCGTACCCGTGTGTAAAAGGTTCATAAAAAACGGCATCTCTCGGGTGGAAACCTTTCACTCGCCCGTAAGAAACTCTCATTGTGAAGTTTGCATCTGGATAAAAGGCTTTGTCACTATAAACTTCCATTTGGGCTTTTAGATATTTTGACATCAATGCGTTAATCTCCGTATTGATTTTATTCACTGGAGCGGATACTTTTTCATCAATCCATTTTTGTTGAGCAGTAAGTAATTTGTATGCGGGATCTTGATTTAATGCTTCGGCAAATTCTTTGGAAGTTTCTTTCGAAAATAATTTTTCAATACCTTCTTTGGTATCTAAATTGGTTTTTTCATAAAGTTCATTGACCAATTCTTGTGGAGTTTTGTTTTCCAAAGCTTTTTTTAGTTCGGGACTAATATATTGAGGATCAACATTTTTTACATAAAAATCCAAGAGATTGGCAAAGATTTCTTTATCCGTCTCTTTATCAAAATTTTTCATCATATTATTGACGATATATTCTTTATATCTATCTTTTACCATTTTATAAAATGCCTCTCCCCTTTCTTGACTTTGTTTTTCCAGCATTCCCGCTACCATAGCAATAGAAGGTAATTCCACATTTCTCCCGAAAATTTCGGAAGTATAATCTTGCACGGTCAAATAAGGTTCCAATTCCCCGTAAAGTTGTTCCAATCGAGGTAAAATATCACCGTATTTTTGTTTCCACTCGGGATTGGAATTAACTTTATCGGTAAAATCTTGTTCAAATTTCTGTTTGGCTTCAACAGCTTTAAATTTTTTCAAACCTTGGCTCTCTCCTATCCAGAATTTCCAATAATTGGCCAAACCGGCATGCTTTGAAGCCAGTTTTAATTTCAAAGCTTTATCTTTTGCCATTCTTTCATCCATAATTCCCAAAGTAATTTCTCTCACCGAAACCCGTGCAGGATCACGTATATCCTGAATTTGTTTAACGGCATAAGAAGTCAAATATTCGTTGGTTCTTCCTGGAAAACCGATTACCATTGTAAAATCTTCGGGTTGTAAATCTTCAATATTGACTTTGAAGAAATATTTTGGTTTATACGGCTTATTATTAGGAGAATATACAGCCGGTTGATTGTTTTGATCGGCATAGACACGAAATACTGAAAAATCTGCTGTATGACGGGGCCATTCCCAGTTATCGGTATCTCCACCGAATTTTCCTAGACTAGCCGGAGGTGTACCTACCAAACGCACATCATAAAAAGTCGTTTTCTTAATCATGAAATATTTATTTCCTTTAAAGAAAGGTTTAATGGAAAATGTATGAAAACGATCTTGCGGTGTGGATTTTTTAATTGCATTAATATTTTTATCAATAGCGGATTGCCTCTCCTTTGCACTCATGGAATCGGTAACTCCGTTTAATACCTGATCGGTAACATCTATAATATCATCGATAAAAGTAACGGTCAATCCTTCGGCCGGAAGTTCTTCTTCAAATGAGTTTGCCCAAAAACCGTCTTGAAGATAATTATGTTCCAAAGTAGATAATTTTTGGATGGCATCATAACCACAGTGGTGATTGGTAAATACCAAACCTTTATCCGACATAATTTCGGCAGTACAACCTCCGCCGAATTGCACTACTGCATCTTTGATACTGGGTTTGTCATTACTCCAAATATTTTCGGCCGTTACAGACATTCCCATGCCTTGCATATCGGCTTCCACCTGTTTTATGGTGTTTGGCATCCACATGCCTCCTTCTCCTTTCTGAGCATTTAGCCCGATAAAAAAGAAAAGTAAAAGAATTACACTTATTTTTTTCATGTTTATTTTGTTTTAATGAATTTTATATTCAAAAATAAACATTTAATAGATGAACGAGGATGAGATTAACGATATTTTAGGAAAATATTTTATTTTGCTATGCGTAACATTCTCCATTTATCAAAAATATCTTTCCTAAATTCAAAATTCTTAAATCCTTTGGAAAGTAGAAATCCGGTCAATTCTTCTTTCATAAATTCATTGATTTCAAAATATAATTTTCCTCCCGCTTTTATATTTTGAGTAAACAAATCGATTATTTTTTTGTAGTAAATCAGCGGATCTCCATCGGGTACAAACAAGGCTTGCACGGGTTCATAATCCAATACATTTTTTTTCATATATTTTTTTTCGCTTTCGCGTACATAGGGCGGATTACTTACAATAATATCATATCCGGTTGTCATTTCTTTCGTTTGAAGTATATCTTTTAATACAAAATCAATTTCCACCTGATTGATTTGTGCATTTTCTTTTGCCATATCCAAGGCTTCTTTGGAGTTATCTATCGCAGTAACTTCCGATTGTTTAAAATGCTTTGCCAAAGCAATAGCTATAACGCCACTCCCCGTCCCGATATCCAAGATTTTTTTGGGAGGCAACTCTCGGTAATCATCAATAATCCATCGGATTAATTCTTCGGTTTCAGGACGTGGAATCAATACATTCTTATTGACTTTCAAACGGAGATCACAAAAATCTATTTCACCGGCAATGTATTGCCAAGGAATTCCTTTTTTTAAACTATCTAATGCATCAACTATGGCTTTTTCATCGATCTCTTTTTCAGGATTTAAAAAAAAATCCAATCGCGAAATATTATAAAAATGGAAAAGCAAACGGTGGAATACAGCGTCTATTTCATTCTGATTGTCAATGGATTGACGCAATTTATTAAAGTATTTCTCTTTTATTTCCTTTATTTTTTTCACAGTAAATTGCGGGCGATTTTATCCATTATTTCTTCATGTATTTCCTCCACACTTTTTAAGGCATTTATACAATAGGAATCCTCGGGAATCATATTTTCTATCAAATCTTTGGCTTCCACTTGTATTTTAAGAAAATTCGCATAGTCTATTCCTTCCTTCGTTCCACTTTCGTATTGAGAAATTACTGGCTTTCTTTCATGGATCTTATTTATAGGTAAATCGAGATAAAAACATATATCCGGTTCTTCATAACGGTTAAAAATAAAATCCACAAAATCTTCATCGGTTCCCATTGCCATTTCCACCGAAAGATATTTATACCAATAACCGTCCAAAATCAAAAAATCGGCTTTTTTTTGCATCGCTTTGGCATAAGCAAAGTCAAATGCGTGAAAAATAAAAAAAGTACGGGATACCGGAGGTAGTTGCATGACATATTTTTCTACTTCGGGAGGAAAACCATTATAAATACTCCATGCTTTGTATTCCGGATTAGCTACAATATCCCAAACACTCATTGTATTGACATTTGGCAAAACTTTTTTCAGCAAATTTACCTGTGTCGTTTTCCCGGCTCCATCTACGCCTGTGATGACAATTTTTTTCATTTCACTCGTACTTTAAACATTTCACGGTCTTCTATATAACCGGTAAATTCATCATTTATACTCATAGGCCCTACTCCTGCCGGAGTTCCCGTAAAAATCAAATCCCCTTTTTTCAACATAAAAAAACGCGAAATATATTCAATCAACTCATCAATTTTCCATAACATATGCGAAGTGTTTCCTTTCTGAACAAGTTCTCCGTTTTTCTTTAAGGAAAAATTGAGATTGTCAAGATCGTTAAATTCCGATTTCGGAATAAATTCTTTACTTACAACAGCCGAATTATGAAAGGCTTTGGCTTTTTCCCATGGTAAACCTTTGGCTTTCAGTTCGCTCTGTAAATCTCTGGCAGTCACATCGATTCCTAATCCGATTTCATCATAATATTTATGAGCAAATTCTTTTTGAATAAATTTTCCCAACTTATTTATTTTTACCACCAACTCGACCTCATAATGAAAATCTTTGGCAATCGGAGGTAAATATAAAGGATTTTTATCCGGCAAGACAGCCGAATCGGGTTTCATAAATAATACCGGTTCAGAAGGTTTTTCGTTGTTTAATTCTTCTATATGTTGGGCATAATTTCTACCTACACAAATAATTTTCATAATTTTTATATTTTATCCCGTACTCTTTAATCCCCCGGACAAAGCATGTACAATTTTTAATAATTTTTTTAAAATAAGTTGTTCCTCCGGCGTATCACTGCCTTTTATTTCACGCCATTTTTTTAAATATTTTATATGTAATTCATGCAAAATATATAATTCATTCTCTCTCAGTTTCATATTGATGTATTGCCCTTTTCTACGTTGTTCAGCCGGAGAACCGAATAGTTCTTCGATTAAATCTTTGGCCAAATGATAATCATTCAAAATTAAGTCGAGCATTTCTTTTCTTAATCTTTCATTTTGAACTAATCCGGCATATTTCTTCATGATTTCTTCATCGGCAATGATAAGATTTGTTTCGATTTGGATAAAAAGAAATTTAAGAAACGGCCATTCATTGATATGTTTTTTAAGTTCCTCAAATTCCAACGGATTTTTTTCTTTTAATTCTAAAAGAGCTTGCCCGGTACCATACCAACCGGTTAATGCAAAACGGCTGATATTCCAACTGAATACCCACGGAATGGAACGCAAATCATCCAGGGATTGTGTACCTGTTCTTCGCGAAGGACGAGAACCTATTTTACTTTGCTCGATCACATCAATCGGAGTCGCCTGTGTATAAAATTCGATAAAATGAGGATGTTTTATAAGATTTTGATAAATCTCTTTTGATTTGGAAGCCAATCTTTCTACAATATTTACAGGTCGTTTTTTTCTTTCTTTTCCTAAATATTTATCCATTGTTTGTCTGGCTACTCCACTTCCCAGCATTTCCAAATTATAGGTAGCCGTCATCGGATTACCAAATTGTTTGGCAATGGATTCTCCTTGAACGGTCAATTTTATGCCACCATCCACCGATCCGGTAGGCATACTTTCTACAAAACGATGATATTTTCCACCTCCACGACTAATGGTTCCTCCCCTGCCGTGAAAAAACAATATTTTTCTTCCGTTTTCCTCTCCCGTTTTTTCCATTTTTCGTTCGGCCAAATATAAATTCCATTTACTGGCAATCACACCACCGTCTTTATTACTGTCACTATAACCCAACATCACTTCTTGTGTATTACCCGTAAATTTTTGACGGTTTCGGGTAACGGGATGTTTCAGGAATTCATCAAGAGTCTTATGTCCGGTCTGTAAATCTTCGATGGTTTCAAACAAGGGAACCACTTGAATATCGGTGTTGAGCAATAATGTTTCTTTCATAAAGAAATACACCAATAAAAGGTCACTTAAACTGCGTGTCATACTCACTATGACAGAACCTATACCGGCAGTACCATATTGATTGGCATAATCTCTGATCACGCGAAAGTAATCAAGCACGTTATCTGCTTCTTTGCCATAGGAAACTGTGACATCGGTAAAGGGTAATAAAGAGGATAATTCCCGGTTGAGAAACTTGAGGCGTTTTTCTTCCGACCACCCGGCATAGTCATTATCTTCATAGCCTAATTTCTTTAAAATTTGACTAATCGCTTTTTCATAATAAGCACTGTTTTGACGGATATCGAGCTTAGCCAAATGAAAACCAAAGGATTGAAGCTTTCTTTCTACCGGAAAAACCAAATCTTCATAAATTCCATGTGCATCGATCTCAAACAAAGTTTCTCTTAAAAATTTCAAATCATCCAATAATGCATTAGCGGAGCGGTAAAACCGGTGTGAATCACTGTACTTCTTGGTAATGGTATTTTCCAATTTCACTTGAAAAAGTCCGACCAATTGTCGCCAAGGTTCATATGGATTTCTTTTTATGGCTTTTTCTCCATCTATACCGATATCCTCGGTTAATCGATATATTTTTTCTTGTAATGAAATCGGAACTTTATTTTTTAATGCGGAAAGACTGATTTTCGCCCCCAATTCATTCAATTCCTTTTGCATGAGTTTAAGGGCAATTTTTCTGTGTATTTCCAATGTTTCTTGGGTAATGGTTGCCGTTACAAAAGGATGTCCGTCCCGGTCTCCCCCTACCCAACTACCGAATCGCCATTTGGGAAATTTATCAGATGTTAATAAATCATTGGGATTCAATCCCAAAGCAATCCAAGTATTTTTTAATCGTTCATCACTTTTTTGAACAACCAGCGGGAACATGTTTTCAAGGTAATACAACATATTGTCTCTTTCTTCACGTACACTGGGTTTTTCCAAATATATTTCACCCGTTCTCCACCAGCGCTCCAACATATGAACAATTTTTCGCCGGATAGCGGCTTTTTCCGTTTTGGAATAAAAAGAAATTTCGTTTAGTACCAAAAGCAGATAAAACTCGCGTTGCAACTCGATTACCGTCACTCTTTTAGCTTCTGTCGGATGAGCTGTCAAGACAGGAATCACTTCGGTTTGAGATAAAATTTCAAGCATTTTATCTGTTGACACTCTTTTCTCCTTCCATAGTTTTATGGTTTCTCCCCACGAGCCTCTAATCGACTCCACTCCGTCTTTATCTTCTTTTTTTCTTCTGAACTGCGTAGCGGCATTTTCTTCAATAAGGTTCATCAATTGAAAATAGATTCCATATACCTGGATGATTTTTTCATCTTCAATTTCTTTGAGAGCCTTATTCTCAATCTCCTTTTTCGTATTGAGGTCTAACAATACAACAGCATTCTTTTCGTGTATATTTTCTAATGTTTCTTTAAAACACGAAAGAATATAATCCAAATCGGAAAGTAATTTACTAAAATCCCGTTTATATGTTTTCAGTTCCTTTTTCATTTATTGTTTCTCTTGTTCAAATTGAATCAAGAAGGCATATTCACGGGCACGGTCTCTCAATGATTTAAACCTTCCGGAAGCACCTCCATGACCTGTATCCATATCTGTATGGAGCAATAAAATATTATCATCGGTTTTTAAATCTCTAAGTTTTGCTACCCATTTTGCAGGCTCCCAATATTGGACTTGCGAGTCATGCAATCCGGTGGTTACCAATAAATTCGGGTATTCCTTGGCTTCAACATTATCATAAGGAGAATAGGATTTCATATAATAATAATATTTTTCTTCATTAGGATTTCCCCATTCGTCATATTCTCCTGTGGTAAGCGGAATGCTTTCATCGAGCATTGTGGTTACTACATCTACAAAAGGCACCTGTGCAACAACGGCTTTATATAACTCGGGATTATAATTGATAACCGCTCCCATTAACAAGCCACCTGCCGAACCGCCCATCGCGTATAAATGCTCGGGAGAAGTGTATTTTTGATCTATCAAGTATTTGCTTACATCAATAAAATCATAAAATGTGTTTTTCTTTTTCAATAATTTCCCGTTTTCATACCAAGGCCGACCCAAATATTCCCCTCCGCGAATATGAGCAATGGCAAATACAAAACCCCGGTCAAGTAAGGACAAACGAGAAGAACTAAAACCGGGATCAACTGTTATACCATAGGAGCCGTAGCCATATAATAATAACGGATTTTTTCCGTCTAATTTCAAGCCTTTTTTATAAACCAATGAGACCGGGACTTTCACTCCGTCACGGACGGTAGCCCAAAGCCGTACCGATTCATAATTGTTCTTGTCAAATTTCCCTCCGGGAATTTCTTGCTCCTTTAACAAAGTGGATTTTTTTGTATCGATATCATATTCCAATACGGAGGCAGGGGTAGTCATAGAAGTGTAAACATATCGAAATTTACGGGTATCCATTTCAGGATTATAAGAAATATGTAAGGTATAAGTTTCCTCATCCATATCTATCGGATAATCTTCTTTATCAGTAAGAATACGTAAACGGTTCAATCCGTTTTCTTTTTCTTGCAAGACCATAAAATCATTAAAAACTTCCACATCATCAAGCAATACATCCTTTCTGTGAGGGATAAATTCTTGCCAGTTTTCCATTTCGGTTTTTGATTCGGGCGTTTTCATTAATTTAAAATTGGTAGCCTTGTCTTTATTTGTCAAAATATAAAATTCATTTCCTCTATGAAATAAATTATATTCTACCCCCCGTTTTCTTTTCGCAAAAACTTTAAAATCTCCCTCGGGTTGATCGGCAGGAAGATATCTGTATTCCGAAGTTAAAGTACTGAAAGAACCGATATAAATATATTTTCCTGATTTACTTTTAGTAACGAAGGTGTCGAATGTGTCATCTTTTTCTTCATAAACCAATTCATCCTTTGCGGGATCTTCTCCTAATTTATGCTTGTATATTTGAAAAGCACGTAAGGTTTCCGGATCTTTTCGAGTATAAAACAAAGTTTTGTTGTCGTTGGCCCATACGGCGCTTCCGGTAGTATTCTCTATTTTATCCGGTAATAATTCTCCTGTTTCCAGATTTTTGATTCTCAAAGTATATTTTCTTCTTCCTATATTATCTTCTCCGTAGGCTGCCAATTTGTTATCGGGACTGATTTCTATTCCCCTTAATTGATAAAAGGCATGCCCTTCGGCCATTTTATTTTCATCAAATAAAATTTCTTCGGGTGCATCAAGGCTTCCTTTACGACGAAAATAAACTGGATATTCTTTTCCTTTAAAATATTTGGTTTGGTAATAATAACCGTTTTCATAATAAGGCACTGACTCGTCTTCTTCTTTGATTCGTGATTTTAATTCATCAAACAGTTTATCTTCCAGTTTGTTATAATTTGAAGCTATTGATTGATAATACTCATTTTCTTTATTCAAATAGTCAATTACTTCAGGGTTTCCCCTCTCTTTTAACCAATAGTAATTATCAATCCGTACATCACCGTGTTTGACAAGTTCCACAGGCTTTTTCTTTGCTACCGGTGGTTTCACTTCCGTTTTAATCATTGTTTGTTCGTTTTTTTTCATTTGTTTTTCGTTCTTGCAAGCACTCATTATAAAAAGAATACTTAAGAAATAGTAAATTTTATTCATCGTCTTCACTTAAAAAGTTGTCCAATTCTCTCCGGTCTTTTTTCGTAGGCCTTCCGGTTCCTTTTTGGCGGTAATAACTTTGAGCCTGACGAAATGTTTCTTGTCGCTCAAAGGCTTCTTTAGGTGTTTGATCTTTTATGTATTGGGGTACAAGCTTGGCTCCCACTCTGCTTTTTGGTATATCCAAGACCAATATTTTATATTCGATTTGATTTTTTTTGATTTCCAAAATATCTCCCCCGAAAACTTCTTTGGAAGGTTTGGCCGTCATCCCATTGATTTTCACATGATTTTTTTTGATTGCCTCAGATGCCATATTCCGGGTTTTGTAAAAACGTATGGCCCATAAAAATTTATCTATTCGCATTATTAAATCTTTGTTAAGGATGATTGACAAAAATAAATAAAAATTGTATCTTGCGGGCTAAATTTAACAACTTATTATCTTATGAAATTACGATTTTTCACTATATTTTCTTTATTTATCTTATTGACAGCAACCAAATGTGAGGATGATACTCCTACTTATACCGAACCCGAAATTAAAGACCGGACAGAGCAATATCTTCAAGTGGAAAAAGATTCTATTCAAGAATTTTTACAAACCCACCGATATACATTAGATGCTCAATACAATGTGGAAATCGATACCTTGGATGATCCCACTACTCAAACTTCGATTTGGGATGATCCAAATTTACAAACCATCCAAGTAACCGACCAGGAAGTAGAAGATTTGGTCTATGAACTTTACTATATTCCTTTTACAACCGGAACTCAAAACCAAATCAATAAATATGACAGAATATTGACTTCTTACAAAGGTTACACTTTGGATTTGAATATCTTTGATGCAGCTATAGATGATTTGCCTGCATGGTTTTATCTTGATGGCACCATAGATGCTTGGAAAGAAGTTCTTCCTTTTTTTAAAGACGGCACCTATACTCCTAATGATGATGGCACGGTAACTTTTAGTGGTTATGGAGCAGGTTTTATGATTACTCCTTCGGGCTTAGCTTACTATAATATTCCCAAATCCGGAATTCCCGCCTACTCCCCTTTGATTTTTACTTTCAAAACCTTTTTGGACGATAAAGACAATGATAATGATAATGTGCCGAATATGGCTGAAGATATAGATCAAGACGGTGACCCTACCAATGATGATACCGACGAAGATAACATCCCCAATTTCTTTGATGATGATGATGACAATGACGGAGTAAAAACCATCGATGAAGATACCAACGGGGACGGAGATCCTACAAATGATGATTCAGACGGAGATGGGATACCCAATTATCTAGATGAAGATACTCATTAGTACTACCGGATTTTCTTCAAATTTTCAATCAGATCGGAAGCCAAAAGGCTAAACTTATTATTTTTTTTATTGTCAAAAAAACTTGCCGCTTTGCTATGCAATTGCACGCCGATTAAGGCCGAAAAGAAGAGTTTCTGCTTTTGTGCCAAAACTCCTGTAATAATTCCGGTTAACACATCTCCTGTTCCTGCTTTTGCCAATGCTCCATTGGCAAAAGGGTTAAAAAACACTTTTTTGCCGTTGGTAATAACAGTAAAAGGGCCTTTTGCAACCAAAATTATTTTATGTTTATGAGCAAATTTTCGGGCTATTTCTATTTTTTCAAGCGAATTTGACCACTTCTTTCCGGTTAATCGTGATAATTCTCCATCGTGCGGAGTCAAAATAGATTTTTTAGAAAGAAAATTCAAGTATTTTTTGTTCTTTGAAAGAATAGTCAAGGCATCGGCATCCAACACCAGTTTGGTTGAATTAGCCGCAATAAAATCCAATAAGGCTTTTTGCGTTTTTTTTCTTCTTCCCATTCCGGGGCCAATACCAATTGCATTCACCGTAGATGCCAAAGGCGGAATAGTATCAATGTATTTTTTCTTATTTGCTGTTTTAACCATTACTTCGGGAATAGAAGTTTGTGAAGGTATAAAACTTGATTTCGGGAATACACCGGTTACCAAGCCCGCTCCTGCTCGCAAAGCTGCTTTGGCAGCCAATAGCGCCGCTCCCAACATTCCATAACTCCCTCCGATGATTACTGCATGACCAAAAGTGTATTTATAAGTAGTGTCTGCACGTTGTAAATCTGCTTCCAAATCCAATAGGTATGTATAATAGTCGGTTTTAAACTCTTTTAAAATAGATTTTTCCAAACCGATTGACACCAAAGAATATTTTTTTACATAAGAAAGATTTTCCGGAAAGAAAAAACTACGTTTAGGTAATTCAATACTATATACATCATCTGTTTTAACAATAACATCTTCCGGGTTATTGAGGCGATCCACATACATTCCGGAGGGAATATCAATACTGATGACTTTATATTTCTTTGCTTCATTGATAAAACGGATAGCTTTTTCGGCAATTCCTTCAGCAGCCCGATTCAATCCCGTTCCGAAAATGGCATCAATTACCAAACTTTTTTTGTTTATTTTCGTTTTATGGTCAAAAAATTCGAGTGCTATATTCAAGTCCTCCACTTTTTTTAAATTCACATTAAAGTCATGGGAAAAATGTTTGGTAAAAGGAACTATAACCACTTTTATTTTATATCCACTACGATGAAGAAGCCGTGCCATTACCAATCCGTCACCTCCATTGTTACCCACTCCGCAAAAAAGAATCACAGGACGCTTTTTCAAAGCTTTCTTTTCATTTTTCAAAAGAGTATAAAAGAGTTTAATACCTGCTCTTTCCATTAATTCCTCTGATGAAATTTGTTGGATTTCCATGGTTTTGCGATCCCATTCTTTTATCTGTTTTGCGGAAAGTAATTTAAAGGTACGCATATAAAAAGCTTTATTCTTATCTTTGTAAAAATACGAATTTATGAATGAAAGACCAAGAATTGTTTTTATGGGCACTCCTGAATTTGCCGTGGAAAGCCTAAAAAAAATAATGGAAAAAGGCTATAATGTTGTAGGAGTTGTGACAGCTCCCGACAAACCTGCCGGAAGAGGAAAAAAAATAAAGAAAAGTGCTGTAAAAGAATTTGCTGAAAAACAAGGATTGAAAATCTTACAACCGGCAAATTTAAAATCGGAAGAATTTAATAAAGAATTACAAGAATTAAATCCCGATATTCAAGTGGTAGTGGCATTCAGAATGCTACCGGAAAAAGTATGGAAATTGCCCCGAAAAGGAACCTTTAATTTACATGCTTCCCTCCTTCCCGATTATCGTGGCGCTGCCCCTATAAATTGGGCGATAATAAACGGTGAAACAGAAACCGGAGTAACTACTTTTTTTATTGATGATAAAATCGATACCGGAAAAATTATTTTACAGAAAAAAATACCTCTACATATGCATGAAAATGCAACGCAAGTGCATGATAAATTAAAGGAAACAGGAAGTGATCTTGTGATCGAAACACTGGAACTAATTAGTAATAATAAAGTAAATCCTATCCCTCAGCCAGACAGCAAACAACCGAAAAAAGCACCCAAACTCAATAAAGAAAACACCCGAATTAACTGGAATAAAAACGGAAAAGAAATATACAATTTTATTCGTGGTTTATCTATGTATCCCGGAGCTTGGACCGAATGGATTACAGAGGATGAACCCAAAAAACTGATTATTTATAAAGCCTCTTTTATTCCTGAAAAACATTCTTTGCAACCCGGAGAAATTATTGCCTCCAAGAAAGAAATGAAAATTGCTGTCCCCGATGGTTTTATACTTCCTGAAATGTTAAAATTACAAGGAAAGAAAATGATGGATATCCGTTCGTTTTTAAACGGTTTAAAAAAGAAGAAAAATCTAAAAGTTTTATAATCGGCAAAGGGGTTTATTAGTATAAAAAACCACAGGGAAAGAAGTGGTTCTCATTATATTTATCTTTAAAATATTCCGATTAAAATACCTTTCAACTATTATAATTCTTGTTGAAATAAAAACTTAATCGCAATCCCAAACCCAACGACCTATAGGATATTTCTTTTTTCGATAAGAATAATGCCACCATTCGGTACGTATGGGCTCTAATCCGTATTTATGCATTACCTCAGATAAAATTTTACGGTTTTTGAGGATCTTTGCCGGTAAATTTTTATAATCGGAATGAGATTTTTTCTCAAATGAATCATAAGCGGTTCCCATAGGTATTTCTTTTCCGGTTTTATCGACCAAAGTAACATCCACTGCCAATCCCCGATTATGCATAGACCCTTGCGAAGGATTGGCTACATACATGGGGTCCGGTTTTATTTTCCACATTTTTTTCTGCATCCGTAAAGGGCGATAACAATCAAAAAGTTTTAGACCATAGCCTTTTTTTTGCAATTCTTTTTGGGCTTTTAATAAAGCCTCCGCCACTTCGGGCCTTACAAAACATTTTCCACAAGGATAAACTGCCCGATTTAAAAAATTTTCTTTGGTGGCATATTTGATGTCTAATAAAATTCCGGTTTTAGCGGGAATTATTTCAATCCAATTTAGATTTTTCTCCCATTGATATTTAGGAAGTATCGCTTTTTGTATTTGATAATGAGAAGCATACACGGGTAACCTGAAGTAGGGTTTATTTGCAGTACCTAAACTATTTTGCGATGAACAAGAAAGATTAATAATAAACAGATAGAAAAAAAAGAAATAATATGTAAAATTAAATTTTTTCACTAGATCAAACCTCTTTTTTTCAGTTCAAGATATTTATTGATGGTTTGGATTGTTAAATCTTCGGGGGGAGTTAAAACTGCATGAATATTATATAGTTTCATTTCCTTTATCATTCGTTTTTTTTGCCTTAAAAAATCTTCGGCTATTATTTTGGAATATAAGGCTGAGGTCCCTGTAATGGGCGCTTCCAACAATTCGTTCAATTCGGTATTTTCAAAAATAATCACTACCAGCAAATGTTTTTTGGCTAATTTTTTCAGAAAAGGTAATTGTCTTCGGAAAGATGAAAAATGTTCAAAATTTGTATAAAGCATCAATAAACTCCGGTTGGTAATGTTATAATTGATAAAATTAAATAATTTTTCGTAATCTGTTTCTTTAAATCCGGTTTTCAGATGATATAAACTTTCAAAAATCTTATGTAAATGGGCTTTTTTCTGATCGGGTTTGATAAAAGCATTTATATTTTGTTCGAAAGCCAAAAGTCCTGCTTTATCGTGTTTTTTCAGTACAATATTGGAGAAACTCAACGTGGAATTAATTGCATAATCCAATAAAGTCATTTGATGAAAGGGCATTTTCATTGTTCTCCCCATATCGATGATTGAATAGACATTCTGGGAAGTTTGATCTTGATACTGATTAACCATCAACCGGTTATGTTTTGCCGTTGCTTTCCAATTGATTGTACGGTAATCATCTCCTTTGGTATAAATTTTTATTTGTTCAAATTCCATGCTATGTCCCAAACGCCGTATTTTTTTCAATCCTCCTCCCCTTTGTTTTGTCAAGGCAATCAATTCGTATTTTTTCATTTGAATAAATGCGGGATAGACTTTCACCTCCTTTTCTTTTTCAAAACTGCTTTTCCATTTAATCAATCCTAATGGGCTTGAAGCAAACAGATGAAGTTTTCCGAAATTATAAATCCCCCGTTTAACAGGCTTTAAATAATACGTATGCGCACGGTGCTCTCCCCGAGCTAGTTTCATCCTTAAATGAAAATCACGTTTTTGAAATTGTGGCGGAATTTCATCTATTATTTGAACATAAGTTGTCAAAGGATAATGATTATGAATATGAAAATTCACCGGATTGGGATCTCCATTCGAAAATTTATCAGGCAAAGGTCTGCTTGCAATTAATTTGCCGGAAGTGGTTATATAAATTAAATCTCCAAGGGTCAAAATAAGAAAAGCGATAAACAAAAATTTCCCGAGTAAAAAAGAAAATGGAAACCAATATCCCAAAAACAAAAGTAATAGCAAAACCGCCCAAATCAAAAAGAATCGATTTGAAAAAAATAGAGACTGATAAAAATGAAAAATCTTTTTCACTAGCGAGGAATTTCTACACTTTCCAAAATCAATTTAATAACGGCATCTTCGGTAAAACCTTCCATCTCATGTTCCGGATTTAATATAATCCTGTGTCTCAATACCGAAGGCAATATTTCTTTAATATCTTCGGGAATAACAAAATCCCTGCCTTGTATCACGGCATATGCTTTTGCTGCATTTAGAGTAGCTAAAGACGCACGGGGAGATGCTCCTAGATAAATATGAGTATGATTACGGGTTTTATAGATTAATTCTGCAATATACCGAATGACCGGATCATCGACAATCACATTTTTTACAATCTCCCTGTATTTGTTCAAATCTCCTTCTGACAAAACCGGTTGCACCAACTTTTCGGGTTTATCTGTTTTTGATTTATGATGAGTATCAATAATTTTTATCTCTTCCTCAAATGAAGGATACCCAACGATGATTTTAAATAAAAAACGATCTTGCTGAGCTTCCGGTAAGGTATAAGTACCTTCCTGATCGACAGGATTTTGAGTAGCCAACACAAAGAAAGGTTCTTCCATTTGATAAGTATTCCCATCTATGGTAATTTGCTTTTCTTCCATTACTTCAAATAAAGCAGCTTGTGTTTTGGCCGGAGAACGGTTGATTTCATCTATCAAAACAAACTGACTGAAAACAGGTCCTTTATGAAATTCAAACTCTTGATTTTTTACATTAAAAATAGTTGTACCTAAAATATCCGAAGGCATTAGATCTGGGGTAAATTGTATTCTGCTAAAACCGGTTTGAACAGTCTTTGCCAATAACTTAGCTGTCAGTGTTTTGGCAATTCCAGGAACTCCCTCTATGAGGACATGGCCATCAGCCAATAAAGCGGTAAGCAAGAGATTTACAAAATCTTCCTGCCCGATAATTACTTTGGCCAATTCGTTTTTTATTTGTGCGATTCCTTTTTGAATTTCTTCAATTTCAATACGTTGGTTATATTCCATTTTTAATAGTATTTATAAGTTTATCCAGTTCTATTCCTTCCTGTGCTTTCACCTTCTCTTTTCTTTTTATCTCATTGATTAATTGAAATAGTTTTTTTATATCCTCTTCTTTTAGTTTTGTTTTTTTAAGTAAGTCTTTCTTGATTTGTTCTTCGGGTTTTAAAATATCTAAATATAAACTATTTTTCAGCCAGTCCATAAAATGTTGAATGCTGATCATTGCTATTTCTTTATGTTCCTTCTTATTCAAATACATGTGTGCAATTGTTTCCGTAAAGTGTAGAGATTCATTAACAGGAGGTTTAATTACAGGTACTGGGCGTTGTTTCCGCTTTCCTTCAAAAAAAATAAATAAAATGACTCCGGCAAAAAGCAAGCGGTAAGCCCATAAAAAAGCCGGAGTGCTCATTAGCACTTTAAAAATCCCGTTTGCTCCGGAGCCGTATTGATAACGCGTATCCCAATAGATCGTTTCACCGTTATTTAAATAATTTAAAATCCCTTCTATATATTGATAGTTTTTATCTTGTAAAACAAAATAATTGGTCATCACTTCGGGAATGGTATGTAGATAAATCCGGCCTTCCCCATAAGGAAAAACCACAAAATGAGGTAAACTGTCTTGCAAAACCGCCAGCGTGGTATATTTATTTTCGGGTATAGAATCATTGCTAAATTCCATAACAGATTGGGCAATATAAGGACGTTTGAAGACCACCGGATTTTTCAATTGATAAGGTTTTTCAGTAAAATCAATATCCAAAATGCTATCCATCTGTAAATTAATATGACTATAAATTCTGACTCCCAAGGTGTCTTCAAGGGGGCGATTAATTTTCTTTGTAAAAAGAAATAAGTTATTTCCTTTTTTTACCCAATTCAACAAAGCATCGGTATTTGTTTTTCCCAATTGGACAACATCGTTATAAATAAGATAATTACCATGGATAAGTGTATCTTTTTTAAGAAAAATAAAAGGGGTTTCTTTGACTTCTTTTACAGGTAAATTCAACTTATTTTTTGCCAAATCAAATAAAACATAGGTGCCAAAAGGTATTTTATGTTTGATTGAATAGGATGGAAACCAATTGATTTCCTTTTTTTTTTCGGAGGTAAATAGCAAGAGAATGGTTATAAAACCTATAAAAATAATAATACTATTTTTTTTTGACATTCTTGCTATCCTTGTTTATTATGACAAATTTACATAAATTTTATTCATTACCTGCTTCTTTTAAAAAAGAAGAAATAAAAAATAAATATATTTGTTTTTCAAAAAAAGAGAATGAAAATAAGACTGACCGGAACCGGAACTTCCCAAGGAGTTCCAGTAATAGCTTGTGACTGTAAAGTATGCAAATCCAAAGATCCAAAAGATAAACGTTTACGTACATCAGCCATAATAGAATGGGATAATCTAAAATATGTGATTGATACCGGTCCTGATTTTAGACAGCAAATGCTACAAGCCGATATACATTCTCTGGATGGGATTTTTTATACTCATGAGCATGCTGATCATACAGCCGGAATTGATGATATACGCCCTTTGTATTTTAAAATGAAAAGACCGATTCCCATTTATGCACACCCCAGAGTAATTGAAGACTTAAAAAAACGCTACGAATATATATTTACAAATGTAAACCGATACCCCGGAGCCCCTCAAGTCCTTCCTTTTTCACCGAAAGCATATAGGAGTTATTTTATAGGAGGAAAAGAAATTATCCCTTTATTAGTAAAACATGGGCCCTTGGATATTTATGGATACAAAATAGATAAAATGGCCTACATAACAGATGCTAAAAGTTTACCTCCTAAAACTAAAGAATTAATAAATAATTTGGATTTACTCATTATCAATTCATTACATCGCAAAAAACATAAAATGCACTTGAATTTAGAGGAAAGTCTGGCTCTTATAGATGAATTAAAACCTAAGCGTGCCATTTTAATTCATATCAGTCATTATATGGGATTGCATTCAGAAATTAATCCGCAATTACCCGATAATGTAGAATTAGGATATGACGGTTTGGAAATTGAAGTATAAAAGAAACGGTTTACATTTGTATTCACAAATGTAAACCGCATGGATTGATATATAATAAATGAAGGAATTATAATTTCCTTCTTTTCTTTTCTTTGCTCAATAATTCCAATTCACGACTGGTTTGTCCGGCTACGGAAGTGTTTTCTTCTGCCCTGCGAATCAGATAAGGCATCACATCTTTTACCGGTCCGAAAGGAATATATTTACTCGTATTATAACCTTCTTTGGCTAAATTAAAGGTGATATGATCACTCATTCCCAATAATTGTCCGAACCATACTCTCGGGTCATTTCGCTCAATCCCTTTTTGCTCAATCAATTTCATTAAATGATAAGCCGATTCTTCATTATGTGATCCCGAATAAATACTCATATCGTCCAAATGCTCCATCATATAAGTTAATGTGTCGTTAAAATTTTTGTCGGTAAGTTCTTTGGTTTCCCAAATAGGATCTTCATAACCCATTTTTTCTGCCCGTTCCCGTTCTTTCTCCATATAAGCACCGCGTACCAATTTCATTCCGATTTTGAATCCTTTTTCTTTGGCTCTTTTATACAATTCTTTTAAATAAGGCAATCGGTCTTTACGATACAATTGTAATGTATTAAAAACAATAGGTTTTTCCGTATTGTATTTTTCCATCATTTTTTCAACGAGATCATCGGCCGCTTTTTGCATCCAGGTTTCTTCGGCATCGATCATTAAAGGCACATCGTTTTCTTTTGCTTTTTTAGCCAATCGATCATAGCGTTCCACCACTCTTTGCCATTCTTGTTCTTCTTCGGGAGTTAAGTCGGCACCAGAGGAAACCTTTTCATAAATTTCAAATCTTCCCAAACCCGTAGGCTTGAAAACGGCAAAAGGCATTTCTTTCCGGTTTTTGGCAAAATCAATTAATTCCGATGTTTTTTCATATGCACGATTAAAACTCTCTTCATTTTCAGCCCCTTCTACGGAATAATCCAAAATCGAATAAACTCCTTTACTATATAATTTATCAACCAAATCCAAGGTGTCCTCTTCTGTCACTCCTCCACAAAAATGATCAAATACGGTGGTCCTGATTAATCCTTCGATGGGAAAATGATGTTTCAATGCAAATTTTGTCACCCCGGTTCCAAGTTTTACCAATGATTCGTTTTGAATCATTTTAAACAGCCAATAGGCTTTTTCGAGTTCCGCATCACTTTTCAATGAAAATGCGACTTCGGTATTGTCAAAGATTGTTTTGTCCATTATTCTTTTTTTTTCAAAAATATAAAGTTTAGATGATTAAAATATGACTTTTATTAGTATTTTTAAGCCCTAAAATAAGCTTTATGTATCATTTCGGAAAGAATGCGTATATTGAATTAAATCAATGGATTGAAGATTATTCTCCTTCCCGGATTTTAATCATTGATGATGAAAATACCCATAAATATTGTTATACTATTTTAAAAAACGAATTAAAAACAGAGCCTATATCCTTGACAATTCCACCGGGAGAAGAGAATAAAACCTTAGAAAGCGTTCAAAAACTTTTAATTGATATGATGGATGCCGGATTGGACCGGAAAAGTTTAGTGCTTAATTTGGGCGGAGGAATTGTCACGGATACAGGAGGCTTCGTCGCCTCAATTTTTAAAAGAGGCATTCCTTTTATTCATATTCCTACTACTTTATTGGGGATGGTAGATGCTTCCATAGGAGGTAAAAACGGCGTTAATTTGGCAGGAGCAAAAAACCAAATCGGGGTAATTGTTCCACCGGAAAAAATCTTAATTGATAATAGATATTTGGCAACTTTGCCGGAAGATGAGTATTTATCGGGATATGCTGAAATGCTCAAGCACGGTTTGATTGCCGATATGAATTATTATAATGAGTTAATCCATTCTACTCCTCATTCCGATTCTATAATTGACTTAATCAAAAAATCTGTCAAAATCAAACATAATATTGTTACGAAAGACCCCAAGGAAAAGGGATTAAGAAAGATATTGAATTTCGGACATACTTTGGGACATGCCATAGAAAGTTATTCTTATGAAAAAGACCTTCCTCTTAGTCATGGACATTCCGTAGCTTTGGGAATGATTTTAGCCTCCTATTTATCTCATCTTAAATTCAATTTAGAGTTTACTTTTGTAAACGGCTTAAAAAATGAACTTTTACAAACTTATCCGGTGCCTAAATGGGACAAGCAGGATGTAAAACAAATTCTTTCATATTTAAAACATGATAAAAAGAATGTTTCCGGTGAAGTTTTATTTGTTTTGCTGGAAAAACCCGGTAAACCTGTTTGGGATCAAAGACTGACCACACGGCAAATAGATGAAGCTTTTCATTTTTTACTTTCTTAAAAGCTATACTCCTACCGCCAATTATTAAAAAAAGATATAAAAAAGACAGATTTTCTTGATCTGTCTTTTTTTAATCGATGTTAGAAAATAACTGTATTATACTAATTCTTTAAGAATTGTATGCATTAATCTTTTCTTATCGTTGATGCTTTCTTCTAAAGAAATCATCGTTTCCGTTCTGATAATACCGTCGATATCATCTATTTTAAAGATAATTTCTTTGGCATGTTGTGTATCCTTTGCTCTAATTTTGCAGAAAATATTGAATTTTCCGGTAGTAATATGAGCTTCAGTTACATAAGGAATATCCTCTAACCTGTTTAAAACAAAACGGGTTTGAGAAGTTTTTGATAAATAGATTCCTATATACGCGATAAAGGAATAACCTAATTTATCATAATCAAGGATTAAGGTAGAACCGTTAATGATTCCGGCTTCTTCCATTTTTCTTACTCTCACGTGTACTGTACCCGCGGAAATGAGTAATTTCTTTGCAATTTCTGTGAATGGAGTTCTTGCATTTTCAATTAACATGTCAAGAATCTGCAAATCTACTTCATCTAAATTAAATTTTGCCATCTTATTATAGTTTTATGTGATTCTGATGCAAATATAAAAAAACAATTTTAATTATCCTTAATTTTGTTCTATTTAATTTATCAAATATCCAATTTAGTGCCTTTAATATTTTTTTATAAATGAAATTTTATCATATTCAAAAAAAAATTAACCTGTGTTTTTATTGAAATTGTCATTATAAAATTTATTTATTGATTGCAACTAAAATACTTCAAATCAGGACTTTATAGCTTTTTATTGAAGTAACGGTAATTGAGAAAAATGCAATATTTCATTACAACTAGAAAATTATCATTCATATATTTTTCCCAATTGAAAAAAAATAAAAAAATTATGGGTGGATATTTGTAAAAAATGAGTAATAATTCTACATTTGTATTATGTAAACCTGTAAACTATGTCAAAAGATATTGCTGCCAGGTTGAGTTGGCTTTTGGAAACTAAAAACCTTACTGCTTCTCAATTGGCTAATTTAATCCAAATTCAAAAAAGTAGTATATCTCACATTATGTCAGGGAGGAATAAACCCTCTTTTGACTTTCTTTTAAAATTAAAAAATGCTTTTCCCGAACTAAATCTGGACTGGTTTGTTACCGGGGAGGGAAACCCCTTTGAAAATACGGATCAAATCGAGACAATGGAACCTGTTCCAAATAAGATGAATAAAGCTACCACTCAAAACAATACTTATTCTTCCGAAAATGAAACCTCGACCCCAAATAGAATTAATCATCCTGTTTACAAAAGTAAACAGGATGATTTAAATTCAATCGTTTTTGTTTATGATGATGATACTTATAAAATTTTGAAACCGAGAACAAAATAATATTACTCCATTATAGTGGCAATAATTTTACGGTTTCCTCCCCTGTTACGAAATTCACAGAGAAAGATTCCTTGCCATTGTCCTAGATTAAGTTTTCCTTCGGTGATGGGAATGGTTAATTCCGTACCAATCATAGCCGCTTTTATATGTGCCGGCATATCATCACTACCCTCGGTGGTATGAGTATAATATTCCTGGTTTTCTTTCACAATGTCATTAAAAGAACTCTCTAAATCCACACGAACACTGGGATCAAAATTTTCATTGATCATGATACTGGCAGAGGTGTGTTGAATAAATAAATGGAGCAGCCCTGTTTTAGGATAATGTTTTCCTAATTCTTTATCGATGAGATCCGTGATAAGATGAAAACCTCGCGAATACTCCGGTAATATTAATTTAAATTGTTTCATTATTGGTCCCTTAATTTTTTATATCCGAATAAATTTTGTTTTTTAATCAAATCATCTATTCCCTCCGGCACTAATTTTTCCCATCCGGCATCTCCTCTTTGAATTTGTTTGATTAAATCTCTTGTATAAGTGCGTAATAATTTTTTCTCGTAATTTTCAATATCGATAAATTTATTTTTTTTATCGAGATATTCAAAAAGTAAATTTTGGTCTTCCGGGATTTCGATATTTTTGCTGCACATAATTTTTTCCGAACCTTTCTCTACATAAGGATAGATATATAGTTTAAGATTCTTTTCAAACATCTTACCCATAGCTTCCATAATTCCCCCGGACAAATGTTTATAATAATTGGCATCAAACAGCTTCATCAAATGGTTGGCTCCGATTATCAATCCCATTTTTTCTTTGGTAAAACGTGCAAAATATTCTACCAATCGATAATATTCACGGAAATTACTCACCATTACATATTGCCCCAGAGAGCTCAACAAATTCACCCTATCCAAAAAGTCTTTCTCGTTGATATCTCCTTCCTGAGTAAGGTTATCAAGAGTCATTTCAAAAATTATTTCTTCTTTGTCAGGATCGACATCATTGTTTTCCAAGAACTTTTCTTTTCCTTTGGTGAGCATATCCATGGCTAATCTAGTCACAGGTCTGAAACTCCCCCGTAAAGCCAATATATTTTTTTTGTATAATTCATCGGCCGGCAAAATATTAAAACCGTCAGGTCCAAACATCACGGCATCCGTAAATCCGTTTTTTACCAACAATAAACTCATTAACCGGTTATCGACAAAAGCAAAACGTGGTCCCGAGAAATTAATCATATCGATTTCAATTTTGTCTTTGTCGATATGATCATAAAGAGAAATCAATAATTCCCTGGGATCATCATGATGATAAAAGGCTCCGTAAATCAAATTCACCCCAAGTTTTCCCAAGGTGATTTGCTGGTGTTTTGAATCGTTTTCGTGAAAACGAATGTGTAAAATTATTTGATTGTATTCTTCGAGCGGGCTCATTTGAAAACGAATTCCCACCCATCCGTGACCTTTATTTTTCTTTGAGAAATCAATAGTCGAAACCGTATTGGCATAAGAAAAATAAATACGATCGGGGGTTTGGCTGCGATCCAAACGCTCTTCCATCAAATCCGTTTCATGTTTGAGCATTTTGAGCAAACGGGGTTTGGTCACATAACGACCGTCATTTTCTCTTCCGTAAATGGAGTCACTAAATTCTTTGGAGTAGGCCGACATGGCTTTGGCAATGGTTCCGGAAGAGGCTCCCGCTCTAAAAAAATTTCTTGCCGTTTCCTGCCCTGCCCCGATTTCAGAAAAAGTTCCGTATATATTTTGATTAAGATTAATCTTCAAAGCTTTTTGCATGATTGAAGGAGCCGTTTTCAAATCGATATCTCCTTTTAGCTTTACCGCCATGTGATTTTGTTTTATGAGTTGCGCAAAAATAAGTAAAAAATTATTCTTTTGTAACTAAAATTTCTTTTTCTTCTTTTTTATACTTTATGAAATTGTGTAGCATTGGCTTGCGCGGTAGGCATAATTAGTAAATCATTGATATTGACATGTTTAGGCAAGGTAGTCACATAATAACAGACCTCAGCAATATCTTCGGGATGCAAAGGTTCATATCCTTCATATACTTTTTTGGCAGCTTCCTCATCTCCCAAGCGAACAATTGAAAATTCTGTTTCCACAGCACCGGGCGCTATTTGTGTTACCTTTATATTATGAGGCAATAAATCGATACGCATGGCTTTTGTCAACGCATCAACCGCGTGTTTGGTTGCACAATAAACATTCCCTTTCGGATATACCTCTTTCCCGGCGATAGAACCTATATTAATAATGTGTCCCTTATTGCGATTAATCATCAATGGCATAATCATTTTGGAAATATATAGTAATCCTTTGACATTGGTATCAATCATACGCTCCCAATTGTCCAAACTTCCTTCTTGAATGGTTTCCAATCCCGCAGCTAAACCGGCATTATTGACTAATACATCTATTTGTTTCCATTCCTGGGGAAGAGATTCTACGGCATTTTTAACTTCTTCAAAATTACGAATATCAAAAACCAAAGGAAATACTTGGATACCGTAAGAATTTTGAAGATCTTGAGCAATTTGTTCCAAACGTTCTTTTCTCCTTCCTGTTAAGATAAGGTTATAGTTGTTTTCTGCAAATTTATAGGCAGTGGATTTACCTATTCCACTGGTTGCACCGGTAATGAGAGCAATTTTATTCATATGAGTTTTATTTAAGGTATTCAAAATTACAAAATATTCGGTTTATTCTTCCTTAACAAATCGTTAAACTATATGGTTTTTTCTTATTTTTGCTCTCTATGATATTGGTCTATACACATAAAATTTCGGGACGTGTCAATTATATATTTAGGCATCTCTTTAACAACATTCTTCAAAAAGAAGTAAAATTTACCACTAAGATTGAAGAGTTCATCGCTTATAACGGGCCTAAATTTTCTTATTCTCCCAAAGCCTTGGGGAATGAATTCCATATTACTCCCCACCCCATTCTCTTCCAGCAAGGCATTAAACATCAATTTATCCAATTTAGTTTTTGGAATGATATTCCAATTTTTTTTCAAACTTCCGATTCGGATTTGCCTTTTGATATATTTTCCGCTTCTTTTTATTTGTTATCCCGTTATGAAGAATACATCCCGCATAGAAAAGACAAACACGACAGGTATTTTCATAAGGATAGCATATTAAGTCTGCAAGGCATTCTTAATCAACCTATTATAGAAATATGGACGGAAGCTTTCAAAAAGAGTTTACAAGAACGTTTTCCCGATTTAATTTTTGAAAAACGCCGTTTTTATTTTGAACCGCTGATTAATGTTAGTATGGCGAGATTATATAAACATAAAGCCTTTCTACGTCATTTATTTGGAGGATTACGTGATTTATTCAGCCTGAAACTGCGTCTTTTTTGGTTGCGTCAACAAGTGTTTTGGGGAAATAAAAAGGATCCGTATGATACTTTTGATTTTATCCTTCAATTGAAAAAAAAATACAATCATCCTTTGACTTTTTTTCATCTTCTGGCCCCCTATTCTCTTTTTGATCACAACATATCCAGAAATAATAAGGTATATCAAACCCAATTGAAATATCTGGCCGATTATGCCGATGTGGGAATTTTAACCTCCTATTATGCGATGGAAAATGAAGAAAACATATTGGAAGAGGTAAATTTCCTTGAAAAAATTATTCATAAACCCATTGTCAAAGTCCGTGCACATTTTAACAGAATAAAAATTCCCGATACTTATCAGCATTATATAGAAGCCGGTTTGACAAAAGATTATTCCATGGGATATAATGCTAAAATCGGATATAGAGCGGGAACATCCATTCCTTTTTATTTTTATGATATCGAAAATGAAACCCAAACTTCGTTATTAGTTCATCCAACGGTTATTTCGGATATAATGCTACGCTATCTTTATAAATTAAAACCTGAAAAAGCCTTGGAAATATTAATCGATCAAGGGGAACAAATCAGAAAATACGGAGGGAATTTCCACCCGGTTTTTCATAATTTTATATTGACCGATCTTCCTTACTGGAAAGAATGGAATAAAATCTATATCGAAACCATTAAACATTTTAGTCCTTTAAACACTGTAAAAAATGATATATAATAAAATAACAGATATATTTTTTGATTTGGATCATACACTTTGGGATTTTGATGCCAATTCGAAATCGGCTTTTGAAAAATTGTTGAAAAAAAATCAAATTCCTTTAAATATCAATGATTTCTGTGACGTATATAAGCCTATAAATCATGCTTATTGGGATGACTATTCCCGGGGATTAAAAACAAAAACAGAAGTGAAATACGGCAGATTAAAAGACACTTTTGACGCATTACATATTGAAACCAATGATAATTTTATCGAAAATTTTGCCAGTGATTACCTTCAATTTTTAAAAGAAGAAAGCAGTCTGATAGAGGGAAGTATAGAAATCCTCGAATATCTCAAAGACAAATACCGCTTACATATTTTGACTAACGGATTTATGGAAATTCAAGAAGGAAAAATACGCAATGCCGGTTTAACAGATTATTTTGATCAAATTATTTCCTCGGAAGAAATCGGGAAACAAAAACCACATCCCGAAGTGTTTTCTTATGCTTTACAAAAAGCGGCTACCTTTCCTCATAAAAGTATGATGATCGGAGATAATTTCAAAAGTGATATTCTGGGAGCTAGAAATGCAGGAATGCAAGTCATTTATTTTGACAGGTATCAAACACAACCGGTGGATACCAAAATCATTCCGCAAGTAAACAACTT